>NZ_JBIVOE010000002.1:0-248946 GCF_044753985.1 Lysinibacillus sp. NPDC093210
CCCTATAATAAATTATCAAAATACGTTATAAACCCTTACCACTACTGAGTTACTTCGAATCATCCATCTTCAGTACAGCCATGAACGCTTCTTGTGGTACTTCGACTGAACCGACTTGTTTCATACGTTTTTTACCTTCTTTTTGTTTATCAAGAAGTTTACGTTTACGGGAAATATCCCCTCCGTAACATTTTGCTAAAACGTTTTTACGCATCGCTTTAATCGTTGAACGAGCTACAATTTTTTGACCAATTGCTGCTTGAATTGGCACTTCGAATTGTTGACGTGGAATTAATTCTTTTAGTTTTTCTACAATTACTTTCCCACGCTCGTAAGCAAAGTCACGGTGAACGATAAAGCTTAGTGCATCGACTTGCTCAGCATTTAATAGGATATCCATCTTCACTAGTTTTGAAGGCTGATAACCGATAAGCTCATAGTCAAATGATGCATAGCCTTTTGTATTTGATTTTAAATAATCGAAAAAGTCATAAACGATTTCAGATAATGGCATTTCATAAATGATGCTGACACGTGAAGTATCAATATAATCCATCGTCATGAAATTACCACGTTTAATTTGGCAAAGCTCCATTACCGCACCTACATAATCATTTGGTACCATAATCGTCGCTTTAACATATGGCTCTTCTACACGATCAATTTTTTGTGGGTCTGGCATGAATGATGGGTTGTCAACTTTAAGTGACGTACCATCTGTCATGTAAACATCGTAAATTACTGATGGTGCTGTCGTAATTAAATCAATGTTAAATTCACGTTCAATACGTTCCTGAATGATTTCCATATGAAGTAGTCCTAAGAAGCCGCAACGGAAACCGAAGCCAAGCGCTTGCGATGTTTCAGGTTCATATTGTAATGCCGAGTCGTTCAGTTCTAATTTTTCTAATGCATCACGTAAATCATTATATTTGGCAGTATCAATTGGGTATAAGCCACAGTACACCATTGGATTTAAACGGCGATAACCTGCTAATGGCTCTGTCGCTGGACGATTAGCAAATGTTACAGTATCACCAACTCGAGTATCACCAACGTTTTTAATAGACGCTGTTAAGTAGCCAACATCACCAACCGTTAGCTCCTCTTGCGGTACACTTTTCGGAGTATGTACGCCGACTTCAATTACATCAAATTCAGCACCTGTCGCCATCATGCGAATTTTATCGCCCGGTTTAACAGTACCACTCATAATTCGAATAGAAATGATAACACCTTTATAGGCATCATAGACTGAGTCAAAAATAAGTGCTTGTAATGGTGCTTCTGGATCACCTGTTGGTGCAGGAACCTTTTCAACAATTTGCTCTAAAATATCTTCAATTCCGATACCAGCTTTTGCAGATGCTAATACCGCTTCAGAAGCATCTAAACCGATTACGTCTTCGACTTCTTGACGGACACGCTCTGGATCTGCCGCAGGTAAGTCAATTTTATTAATAACTGGTAAGATTTCTAGGTCGTTATCAAGTGCTAGGTAAACGTTAGCCAGCGTTTGCGCTTCGATGCCTTGTGCTGCATCCACAACTAAAATAGCGCCCTCACAAGCAGCTAAACTACGTGATACTTCATATGTGAAATCGACATGTCCTGGTGTGTCGATTAAATGGAATGTATACACTTCGCCATTTTTGGCTTCATATTTTAATTGGACTGCATTTAACTTAATTGTTATGCCTCGCTCACGCTCTAAATCCATTGAGTCGAGTAGCTGTGCTTTCATTTCACGGGATGTCAATGATTTCGTTTGCTCTAAAATACGGTCAGCAAGCGTTGATTTCCCGTGGTCAATATGTGCAATAATAGAGAAATTTCGAATATTCTCTTGTCTTTTTAATCGTGCTTCTCGGTTCATCTCTTCCACTCCTAATTAAACTATAATGAATTATACTATGAACCATATACAAACCACAACATTAGAACGGCATAAATGCTGTTAAATCAATGGTTACTCTTATTTATGTTTGTTATTTTCTGCGAATCAATGCATAAAAAAGCACCATATTGAGGCAATTAAGCTAAAAATGGCTCTCTATAAGGAGCACAAAAAATATGGCGAGTGTGTGTACAACATTGGTCATTGTCATTTATGTTTTGGAAACGTGAGGTCTATGCAAAAATGTCATTTTCGTACGCATATACTTGTGAGTGAATAGACACTATCAAAAAAAGCACCTGCATTTTTTTGCAGATGCTTTCTAAACCTACTCTTTATTTTGTTACTATTCGCTTACATTAGTGAGTGGAAAATGTTTGCAAAAATCTCTATGATTTTATATTTAAAACAAAAGAGAGACCAGCAACTAATTTTAAGCTGCTGGTCTCTTTGTATCTTATCATTACCCGAAAGTTATTCTACATCAACGTTGAAGTAGATAAATGGAGGCTAAATTGGCATTTTATTAAACATCATTCATATGAGCATCGATTGCTTGCTGAATAAGGTTAGATAAAGCTTCCACCCCTTTAGGTTCTAAATGTACGCCGTCCGGAGCAAAATATTCTGGGTGGTTAAGTGCCGTTGAATGCCAATCAATTAATGTAATATTGTGATACTCATGCGCTTTATTTGCTAGAGCATTATTGACATTTGTTTCCCATGGACGTGGTACACGTGTATTCACTAAGTAAATTTGAGCTTGCGAGAACGCCCCAAGGAGATTATCAATCTGGTCATTTGTAAAATAACCATTTGTGCCTAGTTGAATAATGACCGCTTTATCTGGCTGATTAAAACGATTGTAACTAGGAACCAATTTTACTGCTTGTGAAACTTGTCTCCCGATTTTCCCATCGATTGTAATGTTAGGGTATAGCGTATGTAAACGCGTAGCAATATCAATCATAACCGAATCCCCTATAGCTAATAGTTCTTTATACGGTTCTTTTATAGGATTTTCACTCGGCTTGTCTTTTTCTGATTGAGACGTTTCGTCGTTATTTTCCACAGACGTACCTACTTCTTCCTTGGTGTTATTTTTTTCTTGCGTATCTTTAGCAGAATGCTGTTCTTCCCCATTTATTTTAATATTTGTAGGATAATTCTCCTTTGTATCCTGTTGTGCTTCCCCTACTACCCCTGTAATACCAGTAAAAAACACTAAAATGAATAGCGGAATAACAGCAGTTGCTATTTTTCTTGCAATGGAAAAATTTTGCCACTTGCTCGGATTGAAGACCAAATATTTACGGAAATATGTTTGGAATCCTTGTTTACGAATCGGCATTTCAATAAAACGATACGATAATTCTGCGACGACTATTATAAACACTAGCTGGAAAGCGACACGCCAATATACTGGATTTCCTATTTCATGAACAGGAGTAGTTAGCACTATAATTGGATAATGCCAAAGATAAATTCCATATGATCTAGAACCAATCCAGCAAAGTGGTTTCCATGAGAGTAGTTTCCCTAAGAAACTAGCTGGATGACAAACACAGGCAATTAATAACGCAGCATTCATACAAAATAGGAACATGCCGCCCCTATATAAAAATGCTTGGTATTCATCTACATACAAAATACAGGCAATAAAAATAATAAAGGTGATTACGCCTATACTATTGAGCTCATAAACATGCTTTGCAGAAAGCTTTTTAGTAGAAAGTCTTTTCATCGGCCAGATGAAGGCAAGCCAACAACCGATTAGTAATTCAAATGAACGTGTATCTGTTCCATAATAAATACGGCTTGGATCAGCTCCAGGCTGAAATAGGAAAGCCATGAGTAATGCTGAACAAATTGCGCCAATAAAAATAATGTTAGAAAATTTACTTTGTTTTTTAAATATAGACAATCCAATGATTAATACAATTGGCCAAATAACATAAAATTGTTCCTCAATTGCTAAAGACCATAAATTTTTCAAAGGGGAAGGCGACCCAAAACTATCAAAATAAGATAGTTTGTGATAAATAAACCACCAATTACTAGAATAAAAAATGGAGGATAGGGCATCTCCTCGCAAAGTATTTAAAAGCTCTTTATGAAATAACATTACCCACACGAAAGTGGTCATTATCATGACATATGCAGCTGGAACTAGGCGGCGAAAGCGTCCAATCCAAAATTTACGCAAATTGATTGTTAATTGCTCACCTTGCATCGGTAAAATCGTTGAGGTGATTAAGTAACCTGATAATACAAAAAATATATCAACTCCGAGGAATCCTCCACTGGCCCATCGAAAGTTAAAATGATAAGCAATTACAGCTAGTACTGCTAATGCTCTAATCCCATCTAATCCAGGGATGTAACGATGATTCAATGTCTTGCCTAACATACTGTTTCCTCCAATAAATGTAAAACCCTTTTAACATTATTTAGTTTTAAAAATTGTGTGTATGATGCCTAGCCTCTGCCCCTTTTCTATCATTTCCATTACTATTATTAAAGACGAATGAGCTACCTAAAAAGGTTAACCATTTTCTAAAACAAAAAAATTTTCACTGAGAATTTTTTTATCTCCGTGATTTGTATAAATACCCAAAAAACTACAAATGTATGTATAAATTACTTTACTTTACATGAAAATTCGTAATATTAACCAACGAAAAAAAGCATCTGCCCATAATGGTAGATGCTTTTGAAGCGGTTTTTTCCATTGATGTACACCATCGAAAATAGCCCGATTCAATAAGGCGTATGAGCTGACTTGAAAAGTATAATGCAAGGTAAAAACAATTGAAAGACCTCTGAAACAAAAAAATTTAGGTAATTTTTTCAATAGTCACCCTCACTTACCATTCATTCCCCTACATGGATTACATCAACTCATTTTCATAACAGTGACAACGACGAAGGCATCGCATGGATATGATTATTTCATTAAAAACTAGCTATCTCGAATGTTTCTAAAATATAGAATGACAAGATGCTCGCTTTTAACTTTTTGATTCAGTCACAAAGCTTTTAGCAATTGCTTTTCCAATTAAAGCAATTGTACGATTTAATTCTTCTTCTGTATTATCTATTCCACCTAATTCAATTAAAATCATTTCTTTGGCTAAATCTTGATTGTAACGACCATCTACATTGTCACCACTTTTAGATATAACCCCTCTTGAAACCTTTGGTACAATTTCATTCATAGCAGCAGAGAGACTTTCTGCATAAGCAGTATTCCATCTGTAATTTTTATGTTCTGCCCCCACAACAATGGCAATACGTGCGTAACTTTCATTGTTATGTGTAATAGTTGTCGTATCACGCTTGGCAGAATCTCGATGCAAATCGATCACTAAATTATAAGATTGTTCCTGTAAACGATTTGCTAAATATGGACGTACTGTGTTGTATGCTTGTGGAAAGGTTTTGCCTTCAGATTTCATTACCTTCATGACATCAACATCTAATACATCTGTCTGTATACCGTTCATGCTAAAATGCTTGGCAATCGCACCTTGTAAGTTATAAATATTTGTCTTCTCATCATAAACGTCTGCTTTCCCGCTTACCGCTTTCACCATTGGTTGATAGGCTTCTTGTGAATGCGTAAATAACAATAATACTTTAAAAGGATCCTGTTCTTCCGTCTGCTCTTTTGTCAACTCTAGTGCTGTTTGTTCAGGCAAATTAGTAGCGGCAAACACGACTTGTTTATCCTCTGGCTGCTTGATCGGAGTCGATGCTTGCTTGTTGAACGGAAGTTGCCCAGCAATGACTGGTAATACGAAAAAGAACAATAATAGACCAATTGACCATTGTAGTTTTTTTAGCAAAGTCACACCCTCCTCCACTTATCGTATGGAGGGGATGTGTCTTTTAGAACGATGATTTTATAGATCGTTTGCCCAATTCATAAGCATAGTTGAAATGATTGTTGCATACTTATCTATCCAATAATCTGCTTCTTTTGGTGTAACCATTAACTGTGCATGGGAAGCAGCAAATGTCTCTTCAAAAAGCTGTTGACGCTCCTCTTTTGTCCATGTTGCCCATTCACCAAAAATCGGTGTCACAAGGGACATATCAAGTTCTTTATTAATGTCTGGTCGCCAAGAAGATAAGGATAATTTAGAAGAAGGCTTTCCACGTTCCGCAACACGCGCAGCGATAGAGCGTAGCATCACCTCTACTGCATCAGCAATTAAAACTGGTGCGTCTACGACTGTTGGAATTCCGATAGCCGTAACCGGGATACCGAGCATCTCATAAGAAATTTCCTTGCGTTGATTGCCGACACCTGATCCAGGGTGAATACCTGTATCTGTAAGTTGAATTGTTTTACATAATCGATCACTTGCTCTCGTTGCGAGTGCATCTACTACTATGATTAATTTTGGTTGCAGGCGCTCTGCCAAGGCTGCTACAAATTCGCCTGTTTCATATCCTGTTTGTCCTGTTACCCCAGGTGCATACATAACAAATTTGTCATCGATTTGCTCTAGACTATGCAAGTGATCAATAACATAAGGTCCAATGGCATCCGGCGTAATCGTTCTATTGCCAAGACCTATAATTAATATTTTGTCATCTTCCTTCCAGGAAATTGATTCATGCATAGTTTTAAAATTTTCCAACAATGCTTTCTCAAGCTGTTCGAATCCATCTTCATCCTCTAAAGTAAGCGTTGGGACGGAAAGGGTTATATATTTCCCCTCCTTTTTGCCTATTTGTTTTTCGCCCTCAGCATTTACTTGGACATCGGTAATTTTCACACGCCCTGCTGTTTTGTCTTCAATTTGAACTCCACTTGAATGTTCAAGTGTATCTTTTTGTTCCTTCGTTTGATGTAAAACTACCTCTTCAGATTCATCAATTAAATCAGTACGCTGCCAATTTAAGTTTTGCATTCAGTTCACCTCAATTTGTAGTTTGTTCAAACTGTCAAGTAAATATTCTTTGCATTTATCTATTGCAATTTAGCCTAGCGTTTGTTAAAATGATTTTTGTTGTATTGACACAAGAAATCAATGAGAAGATATCATCTCGTACCTATTTTAGGAGGTGAAAGATATGCCAAACATTAAATCTGCGATTAAACGCGTAAAAGTTAACGAAAAAGCTAACGCTGCTAACACTCAAGCTAAATCTGCAATGCGTACTACAGTGAAAAAAGCTGAAAACGCTGTTGCTGCAAACGCTGAAAACGCACAAGAACTTTTACAAGCAGCTTACAAATCTTTAGATAAAGCAGCTTCAAAAGGACTTATCCACAAAAACGCGGCGGCTCGTAAAAAGTCTCGCCTAGCTAAAAAAGCGTAAGTGTTTATTAAGGATCAGTTTACTCTTAGGAGGAACTGGTCTTTTTTCATTTCTAATTTTTTATCAATAATAATATACAAATAAAATCCGCCTTGCTACTGCGAGATAAGTAAAAGCACGAAACATTCGTGTCTTACTCACCCGCTAAAAAGCCAAGCGGATTTATAAACGTTTAGAAACATTCGTTTATGTGTTCGATTTTTCTTACTAAATCAACCTTTTTAACAATGGTATTTTCTGTATCATCCACACGATAATTGTAGATAGCACCAAAATGATTACAACTTGTAACGGAATCGCCATAAGGGGCTTTACAAAGAGCTCATTTCCTTCAAAAAAGTGCGGACGGACTTTATCTAGAATCATCGCATGTACTAAGTAAACACCAAAACTTGTTTGTCCAATTAGCTTGACTATCCCACTTGTTTCATAGCTTCCTCTTGTTACTTTACGACTTACCCAATATTTTACAAAAACAAAAAGTGCAACACTCATCGCAATAACATTAGGGCTGGAATACGAAAATGCATAGCCTGAAAATTGTCCTTGTTGCTCTGTCAACGCATTTGTGCTCCAAATCGTTTCAAGCGCACCAATTATCCCTAACATGTAAATTCCGACACGCCATTTTTTCGATAGCTCAAATTTCGCTAAATAGTAGCCTAGTAAAAAAAAGCCGATGTACTCACTTAAAGGGAAAAATAATGTAAATTCATTACTCACGATATATGAAAAATAACGGAATACCCCATAAAATAACATCCACAGAACAATCACATAGCCTATCATTTGTTTGGAGGCATGATTAACGAAAATATTAAAAACTGGCGCTAGTAGATAAATACCGATAAGCGCATAAAAATACCACAAATGATAGTATATCTGATCATTAAAAAACATGATTAGAAATTCTTTTAACGAATACCCTGGATTCCACATATATGTTGCCCATGCATAATAAATAATCGACCAAGCAATGAAAGGTAGTAAAATTTTATTGGCACGCTTTTTAAAAAAGGTGCTTATAGATTCTTCCTTACGTCCAAGTAAAAGTGCCCCACTAATCATTAAAAAAATGGGTACACACCATCGCGACAAAGCATTGAACACAATGCCTGTTTGCCAATCAAAACTAGATATTTTGTCATAAAGTACGACATAAGGAGTCGCAGCATGTAAAAATAGTACGCCTATAATTGCAATAGCACGTAGGCTATCCATGTACTGAATTCGTGTTTGCACGTTCAAAAACCCCCCACGACATTATACAACCATTCATGCCCAACTAGTAAACATTTTTTACAGTTTGCGCAGTAAAAATAGTTCTAAATAACGCTCGCGGTTTCCACCAGCTGTTTTTAACTGTAAATCGACCTCAGCCAATTGGTACAAAGCCTTCAATAAGCTCTCTTCAGATGGACGGTTGCGCTGTTCGACCATTAGCTTTACACGGTAAGGGTGGATTTTTAAATTTTTTGCAATTTGCTGTGGATGGTAGCCTTTTTTCAGCAAGTAAAAAACATTCGACATCGTTCGCACATTTGAGGCAAGAAGACCGACAAGCATAATTGGCTCCTGTTTTTGGCGCAATAAATCATGGTAAATTGTCAATGCTGCTACTGGGTCGTGTGCCAAATACGCGTTTAACATTTTAAAGGCATCTTGTTCTAGTGTTTTCGCTACTAAATCCTCCACTAGCATCGTTGTAATTTCCCCACCATCACCTACGTATAATGCAAGTTTTTCAACTTCCATCTGAAGTTGTAGCATATTCGATCCAACCATTGAGACAAGCTGCTCAATAGCACTTTGAGTAATTGTATTACCCTGTGCTTTTACAAGCCCTTGAATCCACACTGCTAAATCTTGTTCTTTCGGTGTTTCTGCTTGGACAATAAACGCATGCTCTTTCATCATTTTTGTCACTTTTTTTCGTTCATCCAGCTTTTCATATGGGGCAATAAAAACCGTAACCGAAAAATCTGAAGGGTTTGCAAGCCATGATTCTAATCGTTTAACATCGTGATCTATTTTTTCCTTACCTTTTTCAGTTGCTTTTAAAAATGACGCATTTTTAGCAATTACAAGCTTCCGTTCTGAAAAAAACGGGATTGTATCCGCCTCATCTATAACGACATCAACCGGCAACTCTTCCAAATCAAAAGTGCTCATTTCAATTTCTTCTTCATTTCCTAGTGCTTCCTTTAAACGTTTTACAGTTTCATCTATAAAATAGCTTTCTTCACCAATAATCAAATACACTGGCGAAAGCTCACCTTTTTTTATTTTGTTCCAAACCGTTGAAATCATAATATTTTTACCTCCATATAGCAATACTACTAGTATACATGATTTAGTTTCGGTTGTGACTTTGAGCTAAATTGTGTCCATTCCTTGCCACAGTTGGGAATTCATCTTTTCGATATAGCTTTTATGAAAACGATGTCTTATAATTAGTAACAGAATTGGAGGGATGACAATGAATCCATTTGAAGGTAATAATATACAATGCAAACGTAACGATGCTATCGATTCAGGCGTTGGTTTCGGCGTATCATTTGGGGTCTTCACTATTATGTTCATCATCGCAGTAATAGTAGACTACGCAAGCATGTAATCTACCTCTTATACCAATGGAAAAGACCTTGTTCAGTTTCGGACAAGGTCTTTTTCTGTACGAACAATCCATTTATCACGATAAATAGTGACTTCGATTGTGCCATCTATACTGGTCGTTTTTGTCGCTAATCGACGCTTCTTAAAACGCTCGACTACAATGTCATGTGGATGTTGATAGCGATTATTACGTCCTGCACTAAAAACCGTTAATGAAGGCTGTAGAAGCTCTACAAATGGCTCTATACTTGATGTTTTACTACCGTGATGACCTGCTTTTAATAGCGTAATGTTTGCTAGTTGTTGGCCATATAGCTTTATCAGCTGACGTTCTCCAGCTTCTTCTAAATCACCAGTTAACAATGCATGAAACGATTGCTGCTGTATAAATAATACAATGGAATCGTCATTGCCTTCATAATGCGTATCGCGGGGTGATAAATAGTGAAAACTTGTAGAACCTACATGCCATGATGTACCTTCCATCTTTTCCTTCACTGGTACTTTTTGTTTCGTTGCTTCCGCTAATAAATCTTGCATCGCAGGTGTATTTAATGAGCCTGGTGTTACATGAATTTCACGCATCGTTATCTCCTCAAGCACTTCTTCTGCTCCCTCTACATGGTCGGCATCTGGATGCGTCAAAATCAAAATATCCACCTCCCGAATACCTTTTCCTTTTAAAAACGGTACAACAACCTGTCTACCAACCTCATAGGGGCTGTTTGAGACCTTCCAAGGCTCTTGCCTAAACCGAAGTACACCGCCTGCATCAACCACGTATACGGCCCTTCTAAACGGCAATTCAATGATTGTACAATCACCCTGACCTACATTCAAAAACGTAATCTTTGTTTCCTTATATAATATAGGCGCAAGATGTATACAAAAAGCAGGAATAAGAAGGACAATGGCTACTTTGCAATAGTGCTTTGCTTCTAAAAAATATAAACTAAAAAGCACGCTGACAAAGGCTATGCATACTAGCCAGAAGGCAGGTTTCCCCGGCGACCATAGTTGTAATGGCAAAGCTTGTAAAAACAAGATTGCCTCCGTTAGCCAATTACGCATTGGCTCATATACGTTAAATACTAGCTTTGCTAAAGGCATTGAGAGGAATGTGGCGATAAGCATCAAAAAATTTATAGGTAGAATTATAAATGAGAATAATGGTACAAAGATAATATTTGCTAAAAACGAAGATATTGATAATTCATAAAAATAATAAAGTAATAGCGGATAAACAAGCAGTTGGCATACAAATGTGATTAAAAATGATTTGTGTAACCAATTCCTGTCCTGAAAGATACCCCTCGAGTATATAAGACTAGCTGTTGCTAAATAGGATAGCTGAAAGCCAATTTGAAAAATAACACCTGGCTCTAGTAAGACAAAGCTAATAAAGCTGATGGCTAGTGCATCATCAACTGATATATCCCACCTCGTAAAGCGCAACAACATGATCAGTTCCACAATAGAAACTGCACGGATTACTGAAGGTGCTCCACCCGCTAGAACACCATAAACAGGTAACAGGATGAGCAAGATAATTATGGCCATTTCTTTGCGAATCCCCCATCGTAATAATCCCTCATAAAACAACCATGATACAAGCGCTACATGTAAGCCGGAAATCGCAAATAAATGCGTGATGCCGAGCTTTTGATATGCTCGTTGGAGGTCATCATCCATATCTCGTAAACCAATAAGCAGCGCCTGTGCCTCTGCGATAAGCGATGGTGGAAAGGAAGTCTCAATATGCTTTTTTAGGTGAAATCTATACTTAGAAAGAACAGAGCTAATTGTTTTTTTCTTTGACATTAACCTCCAACTCTTCACTTCAAATATGCCCCTTGCACCTTTGCTCACTAAATATTTCTCAAATGAAAAAGCGTAAGTATGTGCAGGGGGATTTGGTGCTACAAGTTCTCCTTGAACGACATAGGTAAAGCCTGTAATTGATGTGGCTTCAAAAAAATGCTTTTCAAGCTCTGAGGATAACGTATACATGACATAAAGTTTTTCACCTGTTTCCGTTCTCGCAAATCCACTAAGATGTTGTCCATTAATTTTATAATCGCTCGTCCATGTTAATTGAAAAGTTGACGGTAAAGGGGAAGGTTCCGTCAATCGAATTGTTGTAATAAAGAAGAAAGAAAGAAGTCCAGCACCTACTACGAGTGCGGAGATGATAAATGTTTCGCCTTTTAAAGTAAGCCAAGTTGCTACTATTAGTAAACTAGCAAGTAGCCAAGCTGACTTGTGTGCTGCTAGTGAGGCCACAAGTACAGCAAGTGCTACATATATCCATTTATGCTTTATTGAATTTTGCCAAATAATGCACTCACCTTCTGTTCATAAGGGAGTAATTTTTCAGCAGGCACGCCACTTTCACGTAACTCATTAAGCATATCTATGTACAAAGCCAATTTTTCATTTCTTAAAAAGTCAATTTTGCGTTCATCAAAAGGTACATGCAATACCTCTACGCCTGCTTTTTCAAATAATTCTTGCGCATATGAATTGTTTTTATAGTCCGTTGCATAATAGACTCTTTCAATTCCTGCTTGAATAATTGATTTTGTACATGGTAGACAAGGGAAATGTGTAACATAAAGGTCTGCCCCTTTTGTCGGCGTTCCGTATTTTGCGCATTGTAGGAGTGCATTCATCTCTGCATGCACGGTACGTACACAATGATTATCAACGACATAGCAACCTTCTTCAATACAATGTTCATCACCTGTAATCGAACCGTTATATCCTCCTGCTATAATTCTCTTATCACGTACGACCGTCGCTCCAACTGCCAGTCTTGTACAAGTACTACGTAACGCGAGTAAATGGCTTTGTGCCATGAAAAATTGATCCCAAGTAATACGCTCCATATGACTACCTCCAAAATTTACTATCATTGTTTATGGACTGTGCATCACTGTCCCAGTCACTTTTCTACTATAGTGTAGCCCTTTTCGAAAAGAGTCGTCAACTTCGCACTATATTAACCAATTAGTTGACAGTAATTGAATCTTTAAGCATTTCAAATGTTTTTTCGCCGATACCAGTCACCTTTTTTATATCCTCAATTGTTTGAAAGCCTCCGTTTTCCTCACGATACGCAATAATGCTTTGCGCCTTTGACGGGCCAATACCTGCTAATGTTGTCAGTTCCGTATTATCTGCCTTGTTGACATTCACCTTATCATTCGTTGACGTTTGGCTTCCAGCAGCAAAGGTGGCATTATTAAAACTGACCATCACTTCATCAAGCTGCTCACCTTTTACAGGTATATATATAACCATTTCATCTTGTACCTTTTGGGCATGATTAATAAGTCGAGTATCAGCATCTTCGCTATAACCTCCAGCAAGCTGGATAGCGTCGATAATTCGTTGGTCAGAATTTAGCTCATAAACACCTGGATGCAATACAGCGCCCTTTATATCAATAAATACCTGCTGTAAGACCGCTTCTTCTGCAGGTTCTGTTAATGCTGGTTGTTCTGTAAGTTGGATTGTTTCGATGAGCTCTTCTTGGGGAGGTGAAGAGTCAAAACTCGAAAAAAAGAAGTAACAAAGTCCACAGATTACAAGTATGCTAGGGAGCAACATACTTTTTCTATACTTTTGCCATAAAGATTGGATCATACAAACCATCCTTTCTATGCAAAAGGCAATCATATGGAGTCATTCTCATCATATACTATCGTTCTCGTGTTGAAAAGTAGATTGATGCTATATTTCAAAAAGTGATTTGTTCGTGCGCTACGTGTCCAAAAAGTTATATTTAAATAAAAAAAGTTCGGTATAATACCGAACTTTTTTGAGTCACTTTTGCTTTTTTATTTCACTGCACGAATAAAAATGCGTTCGCTTTCGTATTCAGGTGCTTCATCTGTAAAATCTGCTGTAACTTCTACATCTGTAAAGCCAATTTCACGAAGCCATGTCATATATTGCTCAATTGGGAATGTGCGCTGGAAATGCTCCTCATCAAAACGTTCGTACAAATTACTCGCTGCTTCTCGTACATAAAACGTCATTTGATGAACAACAGAATGTTCATAATCGCCAGGCTCTGTATGCCATACATAGCTTATATCTCCATCATCATACGTAAATGGTCCGCCTAAAAAAATCTCATCCATTTTAAATAATGAATGGACATCAAAAAACAGTTGACCACCTTCACGTAAAGCATGGAAAATACGTTCTAGCGTCGAATAAACATCTGCTTGTTCCACAACATAGTTAAGCGAATCAATTGCAATTGTTATAACATCCAGTGCCTCAAAGCCATCTAATTCATGCATCGACATACAGAATAGCGGTACTTGTAGACCCGCATCTGTAAAACGCTCTGCCGCTACAGCGAGCATATCGTCTGACAAATCGATGCCATTTACACTATAGCCAGCATTGGCTAACATAAGGCCAAGAACACCGGTGCCACAGCCAATATCTAAAAGCTTCGGGAAATGTTTGCTCGGTGCATATTGCTCAATCCATTCCACATAGCTACTATACGGAATATCAGTTTGGAGCTCATCGTATACATGAGCAAAACGTTCGTAGCTACTCACTTACGCCTCTGGTACGTCTAATTGTGGTGCATCGCCCCATAGACGCTCTAAGTTATAGTAAGCACGCTCATCCTTGTGGAATACGTGTGCTACAACATCACCAAGGTCTACTAAAATCCATCGCGCGCCATCGAAGCCTTCCACGCGACGAATTTCATGCCCCTCTTTGACTGCTACATCTTGTAATTCACGTGCAATCGCTTGTACTTGGCGATCTGAGTTCCCGTGTGCAATGATGAAGTAATCTGCTAATAGTGAAATTCCTTGCATATTTAAAACGACAATGTCCTCACCATGTTTGTCGTCGATTGCTTTGTAAGCTGCTTGTAATAAAGTTGAAGTCATCCTTCACTTTCCTCTCTTTTCATCATATCGTTATAACATGCTATAGATAATGGGTAAATTGCCTGCTTTGTATCAATTAAAA
Source organism: Lysinibacillus sp. NPDC093210 (assembly GCF_044753985.1). Lineage (NCBI taxonomy): Bacteria > Bacillati > Bacillota > Bacilli > Caryophanales > Bacillaceae > Lysinibacillus > Lysinibacillus sp. NPDC093210. The sequence goes on from NZ_JBIVOE010000002.1 coordinate 14,858, forward strand.
ACGCTAATGTATGGCGTATACAGGCACTCATTGCCTTATCTAAATTTTTTCGAGCTTTTTTTCGCAGGTTTTCAACACCTTCAAAGTTTCGATTCGGTTCAATCATATCTGCGACAAAAAGTATTTTTTCTAAACGACTCATTGCTACGCGTCCTGTCGTATGAAAACGAATAGCATTTAATATATCTTCATCCGTAATGCCAAATTCATTTTCAGCAATATATGCCCCAACTGGACCATGTAGTAATTCACTGCCCCAGCCAATCAGTTGTTGATCTAATTTTTCGTTTTGAACGATACGCTCCATCCATTCGACCTCTGCATACTTTGCAATGTCATGGAGAATGGCTGCTGTTTCAGCTTTCTTCTCGTTCTCACCATAGATTTTTGCTAACGTGATGGCTGTTTCCATTACACCTAGTGTATGGATATAACGCTTTTCAGGCATACGTGGTTTAATCGCTGCTAAATACTGTTCGCGTTCCATAAAGACCTTCCTCTCGTATAAACGTCTCTACCGCTTCTGGCAGTAAAAAGGTTACCGTTCTACCAGTGGCAAGGCGTTCACGAATCAGTGTAGACGATAAATCGATTTGCGGTACTTCCACCATCAAGACAGGATACTCCGTACGCGCCTCTGTACTTGGACGCTTTACGCCGACGAATTGAACGAGCTTCACTAGCTCATCAATACGATACCACGTATGGAGTGAATCAATCATATCCCCACCAATGATAAAGTAAAATTTTACAGTCGGCTCTCTATCACATAATGCAGCAAGTGTGTTATATGAATAGGATACGCCTCCCTTATCAACCTCATACGACTCCACACGAAAATGCGGATATGGTTGAATAGCACGCTCAACCATTTCTAATCGTTTCGCATCACTCGCATCATGAGGAGCTTGTTTATGAGGTGGTAATGCATTCGGCAAAAAACGTACCTCATCTAATTCCAATGCATGAAATACTTCGTTTGCCATCATTAGGTGTCCGATATGTGGTGGATTAAACGTACCTCCAAGTAAACCGACCTTCTTCATCGTTTCACCTTATTTCGCTACTTTTGGTAACACAATTTTTTTGTTGTTACGTGATTCTTTATATAAAACAACTGTTAATCCGATTAATTGAACAAGCTCAGCATGTGCACCTTTTGCAAGAGCTTCTGCCACTTCTTGCTTGTCATCTTCACAGTTATCTAAAATACGCACTTTAATTAGCTCACGTACTTCTAATGCTTCACGAATTTGCTTTGTCATTTCGTCATTCACGCCGCCTTTTCCTACTTGGAAAATCGGTGTTAAATGATGTGCTTCTGCACGTAAAAAACGCTTTTGTTTACCTGTTAACATAAAAATTATTGTCCTCCTAATTGCGCCTTCAGTCGCGCAATCATTGAATTTGTTTTTGGATATTCGTCGAGCCAGTATTGGAACGCAATCGCACCTTGATGTACGAACATGCCAAGACCAGTTACTACAGTTGCACCTTTTTCCTCAGCCGCTTGTAAAAAAGGCGTCATTAATGGATTATACACAATATCTGCAACAATTGCGCCTTTCATTAGTCGATTCAGTGAAAATGGCATTGAAAAATCACCCGCAACAAGTCCCGCTGACGTCATTTGTACTAAAATGCCATAGTCAGCCAACGCTTCTTCAGCTTGCGCTAATGAAATCGCTCGACCTGTTCCAAGTTCATCGATAATTGCCTGAGCATTGGCAACTGTACGATTGGCAATCGTTAAATTCGTATAGCCTTGTTGTTGCATCGCAAAGGCTATGCCACGAGCTGCCCCTCCTGCTCCGATAAGAAGCACTGGCTTTTCTTTATGGGACTTGCCTACAGCCTCTTCCAACGAGCGAACAAAACCAAGCCCATCTGTATTGTATCCTTTTAACTTACCATCTTTTGTACGTACAACAGTATTTACCGCACCCATTTTTTCTGCTAACTGATCTAACTCATCTAAATAAGGAATGATTGCTGTCTTATGGGGGATAGTAACATTCCAACCACTTGCACCTAATGTTTTAAAACCAGCAACCGCCGCTTCTAACTGATTTGGTGTCACATGTACTGGAATATATGTTGCATCGATCGCCATTTCTTCAAACCAAACATTATGCATGGCCGGTGATTTTGAATGCTCAATCGGGTCACCAATTACTGCAAACCACTTCTTCATGTCCTAGTTCCTCTTCTCTTCTTTACTAATGGTTAAATGAGTGATGGACGAATTGAAACTTGTACACCTTTTGGGGCATAAGCAGCAATAACTACGTTAGCATGCTGTACCGTAATCCAACCAAGCCCTGAAAAGACGACATCTGTTTTTGCTTCTTTGATTGAAAACTCATGACGGATTAATTCAGGTAGCTTGCCAATAAAGTTTGCAGTCGGTGGTGCAAGTAATTCGCCCTTATGCTCAGCGTATAAAGCATCTGCCTTTTCTAACTTCGTACGGTGGATTGGCAGATCATTTGCCACATGTATTGTAAATGCAGAACGTTCACCTTGAATAAAATCAAAACGTGCTAGTGCTCCAATGAATAATGATTGACCTGCATTTTGCTGATACACTTTCGGCTTAATTTCTTTTTTGGGCATAATATATTTTAATTCACTCGCATCAATGTAATGCGCCATTTGGTGGTGATTAATAATCCCAGGGGTATCATATAATGCACTACCATCATCGAGTGGAATTTCAATCATATCCAATGTAGTTCCTGGGAAATGAGAAGTTGTAATAACTTCGCCTTCACCTGTAGCTTGCTTAATAACGCGGTTAATAAACGTGGACTTCCCAACATTTGTACAACCTACTACGTAAACGTTTTGGCCTTTGCGATACTCGTCAATCGCTTCCATCGCCTCAGTCATCCCTTGTCCTTTATGCGCGCTAACTAAAAGCACATCAATTGGTTGTAGGCCAAGTGCCTTTGCTTCACGTTTGAGCCAGTTGATAACCTTTTTAGGCTTCACTGATTTTGGCAGTAAATCAGCTTTATTCGCAACTAATAGCACTGGATTTTTGCCAACAAAGCGATGAAGCCCTGGCAACCAGCTACCATTGAAGTCAAAAATATCAACGATTTTCACGATTAAGCCTTGCTGTGTTCCAAGACCATTTAAAATACGTAGAAAGTCGTCATCTGTTAATGACACAGGTTGAATTTCATTGTAATTTTTCAAACGGAAGCAACGTTGGCAAATAACCACGTCTTTTTCTAATGATGATGGGGGTGCGTACCCTACTGCTGTTTTATCTTCTGTTTGAATTGTCGTACCGCAGCCAATACAATTTGGCATTTCGTTCATTCTTTTTCCTCCCAAGTAATTATTCCTTTTCGTTTTAAATCATTGAACACACGACGCTCAACGAAACGATTAAATTTTGTTACGAGCCCATCAGATTGTGCGACTGGTTTTACTAAAATAGTATGCAGTCCTAAACGATTGGCACCCATTACATCTGTTAGTAGCTGGTCTCCTACCATTACTACTTCATTTGGACGTAATCCTAATTGAATTACGGCACTATAAAAGGCATTTCGAAGTGGCTTTTTTGCTTTATGAATATACGGAATATTAAGCGGATCAGCAAAATGCTTTACACGCGCCTCTTTATTATTCGACGCGATGATAACGCGAATACCCGATTCCTTCATAATACGTAGCCAAATAATAAGCTCTTCCGTTGCATCTGCACGGTCCCATTCCACAAGCGTATTATCTAAATCTGTAATAATCCCTTTAATGCCTAATTCTTGAAGCTTTTCTGGTGTAATTTCAAAAATGCTTGTGACAAATTCATCTGGTAATAAAAAATTATACAAAATAGCGACCCCTAATCTAAACGTATTATTCGACCATTATAGCATATTTGCAAAGGCTTCACCCATGCGAATTGGACTTCCTTGCACAACATTGTCCGTAAATGTAATCGTATCTTTTTCAAATAGCATGACCACTGTCGAACCAAATGAAAAATAACCGACTTCCTCACCTTTTTGCCAATGTGCTGTTGTATTTGTCAGCACAATAGAGTTGACAAAGGTAGCACCAACTTTAATAAATGCTACATGCTGGTCATTTGCTACTTTTAACTCCGTTACAAGACGATAGTTATGAGAAATTGGTTTTTTGCCATATGTGAGCCCAAGCTGATTGACAGGGAAAGATGTTTGTCCAAGTGTATATTGTCTTAATACTGTGCCATCAATCGGGCTATGGATTCGATGATAATCAGCAGGACTTAAATAAAATACTATATAATGTCCATCGGCATATTGTGCAGCGCGGTCTTTATTACCTAGTAAATCCTGAAGGGAATAAGGCTTGCCTTTCACAAGAAAAGTCATATCCCATTCAATGCGCCCAAATGATTCCACTTTTGCATCTACTGGACTCGTATAAACAAAAGGATTTTGATCGATTGGTCGTGCATCTGTTAAAAGTTCCCTTGTAAAAAAATCATGTAAACTTGAAAATTGTTGTTGTTTTTTTGAAACCTCTTTAAGGTTAATATCGTATATTTTCATATAGCTTGGAATTATTCGCTTACTCCACTTCGCTTTAGCAATAGTTTGTAAAAGCTGGGAAGATTGTTTGCCATTCGTTAATTCTATTAAGCGTTGGTAAAGTTTTTCTTTCATAAAGCAAAACCCCTATCGATTAAATTAGACTGTCAATTTTTTCGCATCCGAAGTATAATGGTACAATATCTTAAGTGCAAAGGAGTGATCCGCCTTGTTTTTTTATCACAAGTTGGTGGATACGACGGTTAAGAAAATGAAATCGCACGCAGCAAACTTCATAACAATTAGTAATATGTCCTTTGGTGGCGCGGCCATAATGGCCACTTTACATGAATATTATAGCTATAGTGTCTTGTTTATCTTTATTGCTGCTCTTCTCGATCGCTATGATGGGAAAGTGGCACGTGCACTCGGACAGGTATCCGAGTTAGGTAAGCAATTAGATTCTATGAGTGATATTATATCATTTGGTGTAGCCCCTGCATTATTAATGTATGAAGTTGTCCTAGTTGATTTTGGTTTCGCGGGCATGATGATGACCGTTCTTTATATCGTCTGCGGTGCGATGCGATTAGCTCGCTTCAATATTAGTGAAGCAAACGGTTATTTCACAGGACTACCGATTACAGCTGCTGGTACGCTATTAACATTAACGTATTTTGCGTCTAATACGTTCCACCCAGCTTTTTATCTTTTCCTACTTCCCATTTTAGCTTTACTAATGATTAGTACATTCACGTTAAAAAAAGTGTAACAGCGCATTTGCTGTTGCACTTTTTTTCATTGAACGCCTTTTCTTAACATATACTGTCGAAAAATGGGGAAAGGATGAAATCATTCAATGAGCGGAATTTTTACTTCTATGTTGCAGTTATGGTTTGAAATTCCTGCGTTATTCGGTTATTTAAAAGGGCAAACATTCCATAAACCCTTTTCTAAAGAAGAGGAAGCTGCTTGTATTGAACGATTTTTAGGTGGTGATGAGCAAGCGCGTCTTGATTTAATCGAGCGCAATATGCGACTTGTTGCACATGTCGTAAAAAAATTCCATCCAAAGCATGAGCAACTCGATGACTATATTTCCATCGGTACAATCGGTCTAATGAAAGCCGTTGAAAGCTATACCCCTGATAAAAAGACGCGTCTTGCTACGTACGCAGCGCGCTGTATTGAAAATGAAATTTTAATGCACTTACGGACACAGAAAAAAGTACAAAAGGATGTATCCCTGTTTGAACCAATCGGTACAGACAAAGATGGAAATGCGCTGCAAATTCGCGATCTGCTACAATGTGATGAAGAAAGTGCAACAGAAAAGTTAGAGCATAAAGAACATGTTGCTCAGTTGTATCATTATTTGCATATGCTTGATGAACGAGAGCTTGAAATTGTCACACTCCGCTATGGATTAAATCAGCACGACGCACTTACCCAAAAAGAAATTGCTGCCCGCTTGAGCATTTCTCGTAGTTATGTATCTCGCATAGAAAAGCGAGCACTCATTAAACTCTATCAATTTTACAAAAGAGATCAAAAGTCTATTGAGTAATTTATTGTAATGTGTTATTCATAAAAATTCAATCAAGAATATTCCGCACTTGTTTGCGAAAATTACATTGAATTGCTTATTTTGTTTAGCAGTTACTTGTTCCATATAAAAAGCTCCTTTAGGCTTTAACAGCCACAAAGGAGCTTTCTATACAGTATTAATGAGTCGTTTCAGTAAGATCCGCCGAAATAAGCGTGCCGATTAACATCGTAATGATGACGACACCTGCTGTCAAAAATAGCATAATGAATACCTCCCCTCTAACTATGAAGAGAATTAATTAATGCCATTGTAGCATTGAAGATTAATTACGACTGTGATTTTTCTCACTCTTAAACTGTTCATCTTGTCTAATTCGTGTAGATTTATAGAGACGAAATTGCCTTTAATACAATTTGTGTAGAGTGCTTAGCAGCCACTGGTAGGAACTCATCAAAGCTGATGTTCGATTCTTTTCCAGCAATATCCGATAATGCACGAATGACAACGAATGGTGTGCCGAATTGGTAGCACACTTGCGCAACCGCTGCCGCTTCCATTTCAACAGCCTTCATTTGTGGAAAATGCTGGCGAACTGCTTCTACACGTACAGGATCATTCATAAAAGCATCACCTGAGCAAATTAGGCCAATACCGTATTGGTGTTCACCTACAGCTTTTACAGCCTCTTCAGCTACTTTCATTAGCTTTGCATCAGATTGGAAAGCTGCAGGCATTCCTGCCATTTGACCAATTTCATAACCGAAGATTGTCACATCGACATCATGATGGCGTACTTCATCAGAAATAACAACTGCTCCTACTTCAAGTGCCTCATCGTAGCCCCCAGCAGAACCTGTATTAATTACTACATCTGGCTTGAATTCATGCAATAAAATTGTTGTAGACATTGCTGCATTGACTTTACCAATACCGCTTTTTAATAAAACTACTTCTTTTCCTTCATATGTCCCTGTTGTATACTCACTGCCAGCAATTGTTGTACTTTTAGCATCCTCTAAAGATGCCCGTAGCAGCTCTACTTCCTCTTCCATTGCACCGATAACTGCGATTTTCATGAATCCATTACTTCCCTTCTTCTTTCAACTCTAATCATGTCTCTGCCTAGTCTACATCTGCATTTTGATGAACTTTATCCAATCAAAATTGAAAATATTCACCACATACTTCTATGACCGATTGTTCCACTTTCATTAAAGCTAGGAATGAATCGTATTTCTTTGACCATCTTTAAAAATAATCAAAACAACTACTTTCGTCAATAGGCACCTTCTAATGTATTTAACTGTTCTAGCTTCACTGGCAGCCAGCCTTCGTTATCGATCCATTCCATACTGACACGATACTTTTCACTCTTATCTTTCGTAGAAACTGTTGCGATTGCTTTATTTGCACCACCATTATTTTGTAAGCGCCAAACAATCATATTATCATTTGTAATACCTGTAACAGCTGTAATGGTAGCGATTTTTTCTGCCCAATCGACAGATTGGTCATCATACGACGATACATGCGCTCCAGTTTGCGTTGTAGGCGTTGGTTTCCAGTTTTTATCTGTCACAACGCGGTCAACAATCGGATCGTCTGACGTCGTCTCTTCAGCCGTATTTTGTTCTGGCTGTTGTTCTTCCTCTTTAGGCTGTTCTTCGTCTTTAGACTGTTCATCTTTCCCAACGACGTCTTCCTCTTTCAGAGGTTCCTTCTCGCCCTCATCGTTCTTTTGCTCCTGAACTGGGTCCTCTTTAACAGTTTCTTGTTCGTCATCCTGCCATTTAAACACATACGTTGCCGTTATAACAATCAGTATAATGACAATACCAATTAAAACATTCAACATTTTATCTAGCTTTTTATTGCGAGATGGCTGCAAATGACGACTGCTTCGTGTTTTTCGTTCACTCATGAAGTCTCCCCCTCTCTAGCCAATATTTTATCAATTTCCATAGCGCTTGCAAAATAAAAACAGCTAGCTTCTCTTAGTAAGAAAAGCTAACTGCTTGTACATCAGTGATTATTTAATTGAAAGAATTTTCACTTTCATTTCGCCACCAGGTGTTTGTACAACTACTTCTTCACCTTCTGCTTTTCCAAGTAAGCCTTTTGCAATTGGTGATTCGTTCGAGATTCTGAATTCCATTGGATCTGCCTCTGCTGAACCTACGATTGTATAAGATTCTTTATCAGAAGATGGTTTACCATTAATAATTTCTACGAATGTAACCGTTTTCCCAAGTGAAACTACACTGTTGTCTGTTTCATCTTCAGAAATAATAACTGCGTTACGAATCATTGATTTTAATGTAGAAATGCGGCCCTCTAAAAAGGCTTGTTCTTCTTTTGCTGAATCGTACTCAGCGTTTTCAGAAAGGTCACCGAAGTCGCGTGCGATTTTAATACGCTCTACGATTTCTTTACGTGTTTCTGTTTCTAATTTCACTAATTCTTCTTCTAATTTTCGTTTACCCTCTGCTGTCATTGGGTACTGTTTTTCATTTGACAAAGTACTTCACTCCTTATTTCATCAATATAAAAACATAAAACTCGACCAAATGCTTTAGAAAGTGCATTTAATCGAATTTTATTATTTTTAATCTCATTTCAAAATACGCTTTGACCTAATAGTATGCATGCGTTACAAAAATATGCTTTGAAATTCATGTAAATATTGTCAATACCACTCTATCTTATTACAATACGTTGTCAGTTTCAAGAATAGTTTTAATTTTCGTTACCATCAAATCAATTGCTACACCATTTTCCCCACCTTCGGGAATAATAATATCAGCATAACGTTTAGTTGGTTCAATGAACATATTATGCATTGGGCGCACCGCAGATAAATACTGCTCTATAACGGAATCCGTTGTGCGTCCACGCTCTTTAATGTCTCGAAGAATACGACGAATAATACGTAAATCTGAATCCGTATCTACAAACAATTTTATGTCCATTAAACTACGTAAGTCCGCATCCTCTAATACTAAAATTCCTTCTAGTATAATAACATCTACTGGCTCAACATGGATAACTTCATTAGCACGTGTATGCTGTACATAGTCATACACAGGCTTCTCGATAGACTGACGCTTTAATAATTTTTTAATATGTTCAATTAATAAATCATTATCAAACGCTAGGGGATGGTCATAATTCGTTCCTAAACGTTCTTCAAATGTTAAATGACTCTGATCTTTGTAGTAATAATCTTGCTCAATTACAACAACAGAATGCTCACGGAAAACATCATAAATAGCACGTGTCACACTCGTTTTACCTGAGCATGAACCACCAGCGATTCCGATGACAACTGGACGCTTTATTGCCATTAATTATTCTCCTTTCGCATCATGTTATGCGGTTGAAGCAGGGTATCACATTTAAATTTAACAATTTGTAATGGATGACGTGCCGCATCTAAGCTATTGCCGTCCTCATCCCAAATTTCCCCCATCGTAATACGGAAGTTTTCGATTTCTGGACCAAAAAATTCAACTTCATCACCAGGTTTAAAATAGTTACGTTGTTGCATTGTAACGATTTTCGTCTCTGGATCGTGATTTAAAATAAGTCCTGCAAATTCGTATGTTGTTTTACGACCATGAACGCCAAACATTTGCTCCTCGTGTCCTGGTGCATCATGGAAAAATGCCTCAGCTGTATCACGGTTTGCACATTTATCTAACTCTTCTAGCCATTCACGTTTAATTTGGAAATTATCTGGATCAGCACAGTAAGCATCAATCACTTTACGATACACAGAAACAACTGTAGCCACATAGTGAATTGACTTCATACGACCTTCTACTTTTAATGAATCAATACCCAGCTCAATCATATGCGGAATCGCTTCAATTAACTTTAAATCTTTCGGACTCATTGCAAATGGTGCATGGTTATCATCGAAAAGTGCTTTTTCCTCACCGTCTTCTAGCTCGTATAGGTCGTAGTCCCAACGACAAGATTGGCAGCAACCACCACGATTGGAGTCTCGCGCTGTCATATGATTTGATAGTACACAACGACCCGAATATGCGATACACATCGCCCCATGAACGAATGCTTCAATTTCGATATCGACTTTTTCTTTCATTAGCTTCATCTCTTCGCCGCCAACTTCACGCGCTAACACTACTCGATGTAAGCCTTCTTCTTTCCAGTACTGCACAGCTTTCCAATTGGATAGTGATTGTTGTGTAGAAAGATGAATTTCAAGCTTTGGCGCAGCATTACGACATGTTTCGATAATTAGTGGGTCTGCTACGATAATGCCGGTAACTCCTGCAGATTCAATATCCTTCAAGTACTGCTCTAAACCGTCCATATTTTCATTATGAGCGAAAATATTCGTTGTTACGTAAATTTTTGCTCCGTATTTGTTAGCGAAATCTACACCTTCACGCATATCATCAATAGAGAAATTATCTGCGTTTGAACGAAGACCAAATTCACGACCGCCAATAAATACAGCGTCTGCTCCATAATGGACAGCTACTTTTAGTTTTTCTAAGCTACCTGCAGGGGCAAGTAGTTCAGGTTTTTTTGTAATGACGCGCTTGCCGTCAACAACTTCACGAATTTTGTCATTTTGTTCTAATGCCAATGCCATATCCTTGCCACCTCCTAGTACACTGTTTCTTTGAAGATAAAGCCAGTATCGAGTGGTCGAATAGCAGGCTGGATATCTTCAATTTTAGCCAGTAAATCATCTTTAATATCGTCATATGCGTCTTCAGATTCGTCAAAATATGTGTCAATTGCTTGACGATATGCTTCCGTTACTGTGACAACATATTCTGGCGACTGTAAAACACCTTCAATTTTTAATGCATCGATGCCTGCTTCAAATAACTCGCCAAGCTCATCGATAATGCACATATCATTTGGACTGAAAATATGCGTACCGTTGTTATCCTCATAAATTGGATATTTATTGTTACGTTCATCATCGTGGATGAACATATTACGGTTATCCTGACGATTTTCGATTGCCATTACTTTATCCTGGTATAGGAAATAATGACCTAGTAAAGGACGTTTTGATTGGAACATACAAGTCATGCCATGCACTTGTACTTCAACTTCTACTTCCGCATTTTCCTTAATTTCTAGTACTTCATCTAGCGAAAGCTCACGTGCAAGAACAGCTCTTGTTGCGCCACGTTTACCCCAATAATTTGCAGTAAACCAGTTTGTTGCTGTTGTCTCAGGATTCCAATGTAACGGAATTGTAACACCTTGCTCACGACGCACAATAATAACAGCAGGGTCGCCGTAAATTAAGCGATCTACACCTATACGTTGCATTTCTTTTAAGTATTCACCTAGTGCATCTAGTTTTTCGTTATGAAATAGCGCATTCACTGCAACATAAACCTTTTTGCCTGCTTCGTGAATTAGCTTCGTTGCTTCTTCTACTTCGCTCACAGAAAATTCTCCAGCAAGACGAAGACCAAATTGTTGCTCTCCAATGACAAAAGCATCTGCTCCAGCTGTTAAAAGTGCTTTTACATGGTCCACTGATTGCGGTGTGACAAGCAATTCAGGTTTTTTCATAGTCGTCACCTCTTCAAACATAATAATAAGCCATCTCCGACTGGTAAAAATGCACTTGTATATTCAGGATGATGCATAATCCAATCGGTAAAATTTTTTAAATTTCGAATCATTGTCCGCTTGCGACGTGGCACGTCCTTTAAGTCCAAATCCGACAATCCGTGCATATACATATTATCGATATATAAGACTCCTCCTGATTTTACAAGTGGGGCATATTTTTCGAAAAATCGTTGATATTGTCCCTTCGCTGCATCAATAAAAATCGCATCGAAAGTTGTATGAATCGCCTCATCATCTACCTCTAAGGCATCTCCCTCAAGTACCGTAATACGGTTTGAAACAGACGAACGTGCAATATAAGCTCTCGCTCGAGCTACACGCTCTTCATCGCGTTCAATCGTCACAATATGCACATTCGGCAAAGCGTCTGCCATACGGATTGCTGAGTAACCAATTGCCGTGCCAATTTCTAATATTTTTGACGGATTTTGAATACGAAGTAACTGATTTAGCGCATCTATCCCTGCTAGTTGCATAATCGGTACATGATTTTCTTCCGCATATGCTTCCATTTCTAAAAGCAACTCATTACGTGGTTGAATAAATGATTGTATATATGCATCCGATAATTCCATTGTAAAATTCACCCTCATTTAAAAGGAAACGAGCACATTCCCGTTGTCCAAACTTCATCATCACTTTGCTACAAAAAGAAAAAGACCAAACGTGATGTCTTGGTACTTTGCCATACAAAAATGAGCAATTGTTTGTCTATATGCACGAAACAATTGCCACCACGTATTAATTGATTAAAAATCACAATTTATAATAGCACGAAAATAGAAGGAAAGCTATTTTTCTTTCCTTCTATTCATTTTATTGTGCTAAGTTTGTTTTTATTTACTAGAAACTACTCTGCTTGGCGTAAATATTTTTCTACCTTTTGCAAATGCTCATCATATGTTTTTGAGAAGTGGTTGACACCTTCTTTATCTGCTAGGAAATAGAAATAATCTGTTTTGCTCGGATTTAACGCTGCTTCAATCGAAGTTTTTCCAGCACCAGCAATTGGACCTGGCGGTAACCCTTTATTTTTGTAAGTGTTATAAGCGTTTTCTACTTCTAAATCTTCATATAAAACGCGGTCTTTATGTGAGCCAAGTGCATATAAAACAGTTGGGTCAGTTTGTAGAGGCATGCCTTCCTCAATACGATTATAGAAGACACTTGCAATCGTTTCACGATCTGTTTGAGCTGTTGCTTCTTCCTCTAATAATGAGGCAAAAGTTAGTAGTTGATGTACTGACATTTGTTTTTCTACTAGAACCTCACTGTAATTTTTCACAACATTATTCATAGCACCGATCATTTCTTCAGCGATTGCTTCTAACGAAGGTTTCTCTTCAAAATATGAATATGTTGCAGGGTATAAATAACCTTCTAAATCATAGCGAATATTGTCTGCTAAAACCGCATCAGTAATAAGCTCTGGATAGTTGGCCATCATTTTTTGAACAAATGCTTCGCTTGTCACTAAATCCATAAACTCTTTTTGTGTATAAGGCGTTTTCTTTTCAACGATTTTTCCAATCTGATCCAGTGTTAATCCTTCGGGAATCGTCATCGTAAAGACAGGCTCACGATACACCTTCCCTGTTTTTAAGCTCTCAATTAGCTCGTCCAATGTCATTGATTGTGTTAAATCATAATTTCCTGCTTGGAATTGGGATTCATTTTTAAATTTTGCATAGTATTTAAAAACTTTTGCATCTTTAATAATGCCCTTTTTCTCTAGTAAAGCCGAAATCGAGCTTAAACTTGAGCCAATTGGTACTTCAACAGCAATTGTTTTTGTTGCATCTGGATCAATTGGTTTTAAAGCACTTTTTACGTAGTTGTAACCCATTAAACCGATAATCCCAAATACTAATACAAATGTAATGGCTATAATAGCTACTATTTTTCTCACAATTTTTACCTCAGTCTTTTTTTCCTGCATTTTTGAAAACATTTCTTGTTTTTTAGAACCGTTATCCACGGGTTTCCCCCCTATCACTATTCAATATCATACTAGAAATCAACTTTTACGACAAACAGAAATGGACAATTCAGGTGAAATTGCACACATAAAAAAATCTGCTAACACATTCTTTAGCAGATTTGATACTTTATAATTGCAAAGCTCCTTGCTTTTCTTCTACTAACAAGCCATGCGCTAACTGGGAAATGACCACATCATCAGCTGGTGGATTAAAGCGGCTACATTGTACATCTCGGAATAGACGTTGCAATTTATTAGATTTCGACAAACTGCGTCCACCAACGATTTGCATCGCCTTGGTCACAATGTCAATGGCATGATGGCAAATAACATACTTAGCTATACTGACATCATTCGCTAGTTGCTCCTTCAATGCAGGCTGCTGTTCTACTTGTGCGGCAATGCTATATAGTGTACGGCGGGATGTTTGATACAACACCTCTATTTCCCCAATCTTTTGTTGCACATGACTAGCATGGGCAATCGTATTTTCCAAACTATAGGAATACGTATTTTTCGCAAACTCGATTACATAATCTCGAGCTGCTCCTGCAATGCCTAAGTATACAGCAGGAATTTCTAACGAATAAACCCGCCCATCTGCTAAAAACCGATTTACTTCATTTGGACGATGACGATATAATAATGCTTCATCCTGTACAAAGGTGTCATGAAAGATAATATCATGGCTGCCTGTCGCGCGCATGCCCATGGCATCCCATGTATTTACAACTTCTACTCGTTCATTTTTCTCAATGAGAAACTCAGCAGTTATATTCTCATCTTCTACATAGGCGATAATTGTAAATTGCTTTAAAACGGGAGCTAATGAAGCAAACGCCTTTTCACCAGAAATAATATACCCACCCGAAACCTTTTTAGCTGTCGTTCCTGGTAGACTTCCGCGTGAAATATTGCCCTTTCCTCGTTCACTATTAATAATATTTAATAAAGATCCTTCCTCTACTGCCTTACGACTCAGTTCTGCAAATACATGCTCTGGCCACGCCTTCGCCTCTCGGACATTTAAAAAGGTTAACAAATGCCAACCAACAGCTAAAGCAGTTGATCCATCTCCTTTAGCAAGTTGTTCTTGCACTAATAGCATTTCATAGAGAGAGATTTCATCACCACCGTATTTCTTAGGTACAGTCAATCGGAAATAACCTGCATCCTCTAAAATTTTAAAATGGTCGAACGGAAATGCACCACTTTCATCATAAACGGCAGCCGTTTCTTCAATTTGTTCAGCAAGTTTGCGCGCATATTGAACAAGCTGTCGCTCTCGCTCATTTCGAATAAATACATCACTCATCAATGAATCACCTTACTTTTGACATATCGATTTTGTGGTTTTTTCAACCCTAAATGCTCACGTAATGTTGACCCCGTATAATCTTCACGATATATTCCACGTTCCTGCAAAATTGGTACCACTTTTTCCACAAAGCTTTCTAAATCACGCGGCAATAACGGGAATTGGAGCATAAATCCATCCGCTGCCTTTTCTGTTAACCAACGTTCCATCTCATCAGCAATTTGCACGGCAGTTCCAACAAAAGCATCACGTCTTGCTGGACCAAAAAGACGGGCGTATAAATCGCCAACTTTTAAATTTTCTTTTTTGATAATTTCTAAATGCTCATAAAAATGACTTTGAATACTGTTAACAGTTGGAAAATCAACTTCAATCGCAGGTGTATCAAGTGAATACTTCGAAAAATCAACATTGCCCATGTAACCTGAAACAAACCTCAAGCTCTCATACGGATCTACCAAGGATTGTAACTCATTATATTTGCGAATGGCCTCTTCTTCTGTATCACCAACAATTGGAGATATGCCTTGTAAAACAAGCAGTTCGTCCTCAGTGCGACCAAATGGCACAAGCTGTGCCTTTAAATCACGATAATGCACCTTTGATTTTTCTATATCATCCCAGTGCACAAAAACTACTTCAGCTGTCCGTGCAGCTAATTTTTGCCCTGGCTTAGATGCTCCTGCCTCAACAATGACAGGCTGCCCTTGTATTGAACGCGCAATGTTTAACGGACCCTTAACAGAAAAATATTTACCTTTGAATGCTGTTTCATGTACTTTTTGTTGATCAAAAAAAATATTATTTTCGCGATCATAGACAAATGCGTCATCCTCCCACGAATCCCATAACGACTGTACGACGTCAATAAATTCTTCCGCACGCTCGTAGCGATGATCGTGCTCCCAATGTTTATCACGACTAAAGTTTAAAGCTGTTTCACCTGTTGCATCTGCCGTTGTTACTAAGTTCCATGCGACACGTCCATTACTTATATGATCGATGGACATTAATTGTCTTGCTAACACATACGGCTCACTATAAGTAGTCGAGGCTGTTGCACCAAGGCCAATTTTTGACGTTGCCGCTGCCAGCGCTGTAATTTGAATTAATGGGTCAAAACGATTTAAAATATGTGGGTGGGATTCGCGATTAATTGCCAAGCTATCAGCAACAAAGGCAATGTCAAACTTACCTTTTTCGGCTAGCTGCGCTGCTTTCTGTAAAGCCTTTATATCGATGCTTGCATCGACCTGCGCTAAAGGATGCTTCCATGCCGCAACATGCATCCCTGCCCCAATTAAATATAAAGCAAGCTTCAATTGTTTTTTCTCTGTCATTTTTCATCATCTCTCCTTTTAATATGAATAAAATGCTTTCCATGTTGCTAATTCATCCAATGACATCTTGACAGGAATATAGTTACCCTTGGAAACCTCAGAGACAAAATCTGCCGTTTGTTTACGCTGATATATTTCAACTATTTCTTTCAATATGTCCTTGTCCTTGTCTTCCGGCTTTGCCACAATGACATTGATAAAAGGTTTCGCTGTTTCATTTTCATGAATAATGGCGTCCTTTAAAAGTAAACCTGCTTCGACAGCTACCCCATTATTAATAACCGCAAAATCAGTGTCTTCCATTACACGAGGAGTCGTCGCTCCATCTACAGGCACAATCGTTAAATTTTTAGGGTTATCTTTTATTCGATCTTCTCCACCACTGCCATCAAAATTATCCGTGACCGTTAACAGGTCGTATTCTTGCAGAAGTAACAATGCTCGCCCCCAGTTGGAAGGATCATTTGGCACAGCAATTTTAGCACCATCTTTTATATCTTCTACCCGATTGTATTTGTTCGAATAAAGACCAATAGGCGCCATAATCGTTGTACCAATCGCCTGTAAATCTGTACCGTTATTCGTATTAAACAAATTTAAGTAAGCTACGTGCTGGAAGGCATTGATATCAACCTCTCCCTCAGCCAATGCTTGATTGGGATCGTATTGTGCCGAAAATGTCACGAGTTCTAATTGTATATCTTCCTTTGCAGCTTGCTCTTTTATATATTCCCACGTCTTTATTTCCGAACTACGAATGCCAACCTTCACAACATCTTTTCCTTCTGATTTTGAACATGCTACAAGTAAAAATAATAATGAAATGAGTCCTATTAGATAATGGATTTTCTTCATGGCCAGCTCTCCTTTATGCTACTCTTCGTAACTTTCTTTCTATGGTATTGCCGATACTTTGAATAATTTGAACAAGTATTACTAAAATAACAACTGTTACTAAAATGGTAACATTATCAAAGCGTTGATAGCCGTAAGTAATGGCTACATCCCCAAGACCGCCTCCACCTACTGCACCTGCCATTGCCGTTGCACCAATCAGACCAATTGTTGCTGTCGTAACACTTAATATTAATGATGGGAAAGCTTCAGGAAGTAAAAACTTATGAATAATTTGAAATGGAGAAGCCCCCATTGCTTTAGCGGCTTCAATAATGCCTTCATCTACTTCAAGAAGAGAATTTTCAATTAATCTTGAAATATATGGTCCAATATGCAAGACCAGTGGAACGATAGCAGCTGTTGTGCCAATAGCTGTTCCAACAAGTAAACGTGTAAATGGAATGATGGCAACTAATAAAATGATGAACGGAATGGAACGAAATGTATTTACAATCGGATTTACAATTGAGAAGATGATTTTACTTTCAAGAATGTGCCCTTTTCGTGTAACAACTAAAACAACACCTAATATAAATCCTAAAATAGCGCCAAAAAATAATGAAATACTAACCATGTACAGCGTATCCAACACTGCGTCGATAATAATTTGCGTGCTCACCTTCATGTGCAACGACCTCCTCTATATGAATATTTTTGCTTTGAATATATAAAAATGCCTTCTGAATTTCCGTTGCTGTACCAACTAGCTCTACAATTAAATGTCCGAATGGAATGCCTTGAAGCTCTGTAATATTGCCGAATAAAACATTAACATCGACAGCGAATTTTTTAGCTACTTGTGATACAACGGGCTGGCCAACATCCACCCCGATAAACTTGATATTATAAATACGCTTCGTTCCATCGATTACCTTCAGTTGGTCATAAATAGATTGTGGAATTTCGTTTCGCACAACCGACTGCACAAAGTTTTTCGTCGTTTCTTCCTTAGGTGCGGAAAAAATGTGTAGGACATTGTCTTCTTCAATAATTTTTCCGTTTTCCATTACTGCTACTCGATTACAAATATCACGAATGACTTCCATTTCATGTGTAATCATTAAAATCGTAATGCCATACTCAATATTGACCCGCTTTAGTAACGCTAATATTGATTTTGTCGTTTGCGGATCAAGTGCAGAAGTCGCCTCATCACATAATAGAATCGTTGGCTTTGTTATTAGTGCTCTTGCAATACCTACTCGTTGCTTTTGTCCACCTGATAATTCATCAATATAACGGTGCGCCTTATCTTCTAAGCCGACAAAAGTTAAGACCTCTTGAACTTGCGCTGATATTCTCGATTTTTTAGCTCCACTTAACACTAACGGCATCGCCACATTATCGAAAACCGTTTTTGAATGGAGAAGATTGAAGTGTTGAAAAATCATACCGATATTTTTCTTTTCCTCACGTAATTGTCTTTTACTTAATTTTGTTAAATTTTTTCCATTTACAAGTACTTGGCCAGATGTCGGCTCCTCGAGTAAATTCACAGTCCGAATTAAAGTACTTTTTCCAGCTCCACTAAACCCAATCACGCCAAAAATATCACCTTTTTGAATAGTTAAATTAATGTGATTTAACGCCTTTACAGTAGATTGACCAACATGGAATTCCTTCGTCGTATCAATAAATTCAATCATCCACTTACCCCCTATTATTCGACCTTTTAAGATTCACTATAAAAACTAAAATACTGGAACGACAGCTCCCTTATATTGGTCTTCAAAAAACTTACGAGCCTTTTCACTTGTCAGCCATTTCACAACTTTTTGAATAGCAGCATCTTCCTGTTTTTCTTTCGTCGTTGCGATAATATTGACATAAGGAGAATCTGATCCTTCTATAATGAGTGCATCGTCAAGTGGATTATAGCCACCTTCTAACGCGTAGTTCGTATTGATAGCAGATGCATCTACATCATCTAAGGAGCGAACTAACAGCAATGAATCGACACCGATAAATTGAATGTTCTTTTCATTTTTTGTAATATCCTCAACTGTATAATCATTTTTCTTTGCATCATCTAATTCGATAAGATCATTATTTTTAAACAGTAATAATGCACGCGAAAAATTGACAACGTCATTGGGTACAGCCACTTTTGCATTTTGTGGTAAGTCTTTTATATCGCTAATTGTTTTTGAATAAACACCAAATGGCTCTATATGAATTCCTTTGACACTTACTAAATCTAAATTACTTTCTTTGTTCGTCTGTTCTAAAAAAGGGATATGCTGAAAATAATTGAAATCGAGTTCACCGTCTGCTGTTTGTTGATTAGTTTGTACAGCATCTTTTAATATTGAAATATTTAGTTTCACACCATCTTTTGCAAGATCATCTGCTAAATACTCTAAAACTTCCGCATGTGGCACACTCGCTGCTCCTACTCTTAATGTCACTGTTTCGTCTTTTTTTGTCTGCTCTGAATCTGTACAGCCCGCTAATACAATAAATAATGTACCAATAAACAATAACCATATTTTTTTCACATCATATCCTCCTTAATTTATTAATTTACTTGGTTTTATAAGCAATAAAAATAGAGAATTTCTTGTGCAATTGAATTGTTCTCTTTAAAAATAAAGTATTTGAAATTTTCTATTTTTATTACAACAAATCTTATCTGGTTACTAGTAATTGGTCAATGCCTTTTTTTCTTATTTATTCCACATATCTTTAAAGACACAATTTTCGGCAAAGCGTTTTACCTTTTTTACGTACTTAGATAGCTATTTTTTCTCTAAAACACAAAATAGTCATCATCAGATAGAATACTTTTAAGGTTCATATAGAAATTTTCTATTAGACCTATCGTTGTAAACCATTCCAGCCTTCTAAATCGTAAAAATCCACTTCGATTTCCGCAGGCATTATAAGCCCGCTTATAAAACTCCAGAATCGCCGATAGGGCAAGACGTAAGCTACAGGAGTCTTCGTGTATTTTTATTGTTTGAGTGCCTGGCACTTTCTATAGACTGTAAAAAAAGCATACTCGAAGTCGTACTTCGAGTATGCTTTGTCTTTTAACTATCGTCCGTTCTTTTTATAAATCATTTAAAACATCTTCTACAAATTCCCATTCTTCGTCCGTCTCAATCGGTAGTAAATCCTCAATTGTTCCATCTGCTCCAGGTACGTATTGCGCGGCGAAAATATCTCGCTCCTCCATCGGCTTGTCTGAGACAGCTACATAAAGTACGTAAGATTTACCAAATTGCTCTGAAGCAAATGTATGAATCACCTCGCACACTTGATCCGTACCATCCTCATTCGTTACAGTAATAAGCTGTGGCTCTTCTTGGAATTCATCAAGAAGCGTTAATACAACTTCATTAATCATTTCCCATTCTACTTCTGTTTCAACAGGTTGTAAATTGGTCATTTCTCCGCTGTTATCATCATAATCGAATGTCATAGCTGAAATATCACCTGGAATTTCCTGTCCGTTTTCATCGATTAGGGAAAACAGTACATATGATTTTTCCTCTGCATCAAATGTAAAAACAACACGGCATGTTTGCTCTTTGCCATTGTCACCTATTATTATGAATTCTTGTGTTTCCTCGTTCATTTTTATTCCTCCTTACAATATTTACTTATTGTCTAAATTTCTATGTGCTCTACTACCCCTTCTTCGAAACACGAAGTTGATGGCGTAAAAAAAGAACAAGGACCGCTTGTGCCATCCTTGTTCCTTACACTCTAAAATGAAAACAATTATTCTTCGTCTTCGTCCTCTAAAGCGTTTAAAACGTCTTCTACCATGTCCCACTCTGCTTCTGTTTCAATCGGTGTTAATTCGCCATCTTCACCGTTTTCAGATGGTACAAATGAAGATACGAAAATTTCTACAGAACCATCTTCATCTTCTTCAGCGCCTACCATTGAGTAAAATACATAAGATTTGCCGAACTCAGGAGACTCGTGTACGTGAATCACTTCGCAAAGCTGCTCGTTTCCGTTTTCATCAATCACTGTAATGTGTTGTACATGTAATTCTTCTTCATGGTTATGCTCGTGTGCCATGTTTGCCACCTCATTAATTAGTTTTTGCTATCTAAATAGCCTTGTAAAATCATCACAGCCGCCATTTTATCAATGACTTGCTTGCGTTTTTTGCGACTTACGTCCGCTTCGATTAGCATGCGCTCGGCAGCCATCGTCGTTAAACGCTCATCCCAAAGTTTAACCGGAAGTGAAAATGTATCTTCTAATAACTTTTTATAGTTTTCAGAAGCTTCACCACGAGGTCCAACCGTATTATTCATGTTTTTCGGGAATCCTACAACAAATTCAGTAATAGTATATTCCTTCACTAGCTCAGCGATACGGTCGATGCCGAATTCGCCATTTGCTTCATCAATTTTTACGGTTTCAATACCTTGAGCCGTCCAGCCAAGTGCGTCGCTAATTGCAACACCTACTGTTTTCGACCCAACGTCCAATCCCATAATTCTCATTTCTAGCCCTCGTTATTCTTTTTGATATAAAATTTAACAAGCTCTTCTAGAATTTCGTCACGCTCTAGCTTGCGAATTAAATTACGAGCATCCTGATGGCGAGGAATATACGCCGGATCACCAGAAAGTAAGTAACCGACAATCTGATTGATAGGATTATATCCCTTTTCCTCTAATGAAGAATGTACTTTCAACATTACCTGCTTGACTTCCTGTTCCATTGATTCTTCTGGAAAATTAAATTTCATCGTTTGATCAAATGAACTCATGACCAGCACCTCGCTTTCAGAAATAAGGAGATGTGCAAAGAAGCTCATCTCCGATTTCTCTTTATTATAACCGATTTGACGTATTAATTAAATGGATTTAACGTAATCATACACAGAAAGTAGCGCTTCATCAAGTTTTGAAGCATCTTTTGCACCCGCCATCGCCATATCTGGACGACCGCCACCTTTACCGCCACAAGCTTCCGCAACCATTTTCACAATATTTCCTGCATGGTAATTGCCACCAACTAAATCTTTCGTAACACCTGCACATAACATAACTTTATCGCCATCAACAGCACCTAATACGACAACGGCTTTCGTCATTTTACCTTTTAAGTCATCCATCATTTGACGCAATTGGTTGTTGTCTTTTGCTTCCACTTTAGTTGAAAGTACTGTTACATCACCAAAAGTTTGTGCTGCATCTACGATAGCGCCTGCTTGAGCATTCGCAATTTTTTGTGACAATCCTTCATTTTCACGTTGTAATTCTTTGTAATCTGCTTGTAATGCATGGACTTTTGTCACAATATCTTTCGGATTTGCTTTTAAAAGTGTTGCTGCATCATTTAATAGCGCCTCTTCTTCTTTGACTGCCTCATATGCCACTTTACCAGTTACAGCCTCTATACGACGAGTTCCTGCACCGATACCACCTTCTGAAACAATTTTAAAGAAGCCTATTTCAGAAGAACGTTTTACATGGATACCACCGCAAAGTTCGATTGAATAATCACCAATAGATACTACGCGAACGATATCTCCGTATTTCTCACCGAATAATGCCATTGCGCCCATTGCTCTAGCTTCATCTATTGCTTTTTCTTGAATCACGACTTCAATATCTTCCCACACTTTTTCATTAACGATACGCTCAATTTGTTGTAATTCTTCTTTTGTTACTTGACCGAAGTGAGAGAAGTCAAAACGCAAACGATCTGGACCAACATATGAGCCTGCTTGGTTCACATGATCACCTAATATATCTTTTAATGCACGTTGCATAATGTGCGTTGCTGTATGGTTTTTAATGATTAGATTACGTTCCTCACGATTAACAACCGCTTTTACCGCATCTTCAACATGCATTTCGCCTGATTCCACAAGAACCGTGTGTAACGGTTGTCCATTTGGTGCTTTTTGAACATCCTTAACGATTGCTGTAAAGCCATCATTTGCAATTACACCGCTATCTGCAATTTGTCCACCCATTTCAGCATAGAATGGTGTTTTTGCTAATACAACTAACGCTTCTTGACCTTCTGAAGCTACTTTAGTTACTTGTCCATTAACAATCATCGCTGCAATTTCAGTTTCAACCGATAATGTATCATACCCAACAAATTCACTTGCTACTGTTAAGTTTGCTAGAACTTCATTTTGTACTTGCATTGAATCAACATCCTGGCGAGCAGCACGCGCACGCTCACGTTGCTCGTTCATTGCAACTTCAAATCCTTCGTGATCTACCTTCATGCCTACTTCTTCCGCATATTCTTCTGTTAATTCAATTGGGAAGCCATACGTGTCATAGAGACGGAATGCATCTGCTCCAGGGATATAATCATGGCCTGCTGCTTTTTGAGCTTCCACAACCTCGTTAAAGATTGCAAGACCGCCATCTAATGTTTCATGGAAACGAATTTCCTCGTTTTTAATAACACGTTGGATAAATTCGCATTTCTCCGTAACTTCTGGGTAGAAATCAACCATAATTTCGCCAACTGTCGGTACTAATTCAAACATGAACGGTTTTTCAATACCGATTTGCTTAGCATAGCGCACTGCACGGCGCAGTAAACGACGCAATACGTAACCACGGCCTTCATTAGAAGGAAGTGCACCATCACCGATAGCGAATGCTACAGTACGGATATGGTCTGCAATCACCTTGAAAGGCGTATTAATATCTTCTTCTGAGCCGAAGATTTCGCTTAACGCAACTTCACCTGGACGTTTGTATTTTCGATTTGCAAACTGTTCAATTTTTTCAATGATTGGCATGAATAAATCAGTATCAAAGTTCGTCGGAACATTTTGTACAACCGAAACAATACGTTCTAGACCCATTCCAGTATCAATATTTTGCTTTGGTAATGGTGTATAAGTACCGTCTGGATTGTGGTTAAATTGAGAGAACACTAAGTTCCAAACTTCTAAATAGCGCTCGTTTTCACCGCCAGGATACATTTCTGGATCATTTTGATCTGAACCATATTCTTCTCCTCGGTCATAGAAAATTTCTGAGTTTGGACCAGATGGACCTTCACCAATATCCCAGAAGTTTCCTTCTAATCGAATTAAGCGCTCTTCAGGAATACCAATTTCGTTATGCCAAACATCATATGCTTCTTGGTCTTCTGGATGTATTGTAATCGATAAAAGTTCAGGGTCAAAGCCCATCCACTTTTTGTCCGTTAAAAATTCCCATGCATAATGAATTGCTTCTTTTTTGAAGTAATCGCCAATAGAAAAGTTCCCTAGCATTTCAAAAAATGTATGGTGACGTGCAGTCTTCCCTACATTTTCTATATCGTTCGTACGAATTGATTTTTGTGCATTTGTAATACGTGGATTGTCAGGAATAATACGACCGTCAAAATAAGGTTTTAATGTTGCAACACCTGAGTTAATCCAAAGTAATGAAGGGTCATTAATTGGCACAAGTGGTGCTGATGGTTCATGATGATGTCCTTTTTCTTTAAAGAATTCTAAATACAAACGGCGAATTTCTGCTGCTTTCATATGAAAAGTTCCTCCTCTAATTGTGTAAAAATTACGATATGAATCCGCTTGTACGCATAAAAAAGCCCTCATCCCAAAAAGGGACGAGGACTTTGTGAATTGTCTCGCGGTACCACCCTAGTTGTAAGCATATTATACATACTTACCTCTTTAGCACTTGTAACGTAAGTGAACGGCAGGGATTAGCTGCACTCTGGAGTAGCTTTCGGCACTTGTTGACGTGAGGATTTTTTCAGCCTAGAAATCCCTTTCTTCACACGCACAAATACGTACTTTTTCCATCATCGTTTTTTCTATTTTCTAACGCACATTATAAAAAAATTATGTTCTTCTGTCAATCATTGCATTTCTATTTTATACAAAATTATCGAATTCTTCAAACATAAATCGTTTCTTTAAAGCTATCTTTTTAAGAAATTTTCTACTCTTTGCATAAATGACTCGCGATTATAAGTTTGGTAGAGCAAGCCCGATAAGCGAACCGGATCTCCAAAGAAGTATCGCTCATAAAGTGTTTGCCTTGTGCCAAAAGTACTCATCGTTAAATCCCACGCTAAGCGAAATTTTTTTACACGGTCCTCTCCACCATCTCTAAATGACTGTAAATAATGCTCTAAGTCCCCATTATCTGCGGCAAATGCTTTTTCACTTGGAATAGACATTAATCCACTTGCACCAAGCAATTGGATTATTTCCGTAAAGGTTGGATAGACTTTGGGGAAAACTTGAATGGCAACTTGCAATGTTGGTAAATCTGGTCTTATAAAGCCAAAAACATCCCTTTTTGCTTCTATTTCTGACTTAAGTAATAAAGCCTTCATTGTTTCTAGCGTTACAATAATGTCAACTACTTTTTGTTGCACATGCTGATAACTACCGATATTAATCGTATCAACAATTGATTGTACAACGCCTAAAACAAATTCAGTTTTAGCAATTTGTCGAGACAATACTTGATGTAAAGAATATGCTTGGAAACCACTAACATTCATGAAACTATTCGCAACTTCTGTGTTTTCATAATAAAATACGCGATCCCACGGTACTACGACATCGTCAAATACAACAATTGCATCCATTTCCTCAAATCGAGCGCTTAATGGATAATCAAACGTGGATTCACCGCCAACAAAAGACTGTCTACATAAAAATTTCAAACCTTTTGTATTACTAGGTATGGAGAAACCAAATCCCTTTTCCTCATCAAAACCATTTGTTGATAGCACAAGGAGCTCATCAGTAATGCCCCCCTGTGTTGCAAGCAATCTTGCACCTTTAATGACCAAACCTTCGTTCGTCTTCCCTACAATTTTAGCAGCAATGATGACCTCATCATCTTCATACTGATAACTAGAACGGTTTACTTGAGGCTCAATAAATGTATGTGTCATCGTTAAATCATTTTCACGTGCATATTCATAAAAATTCAGCAGATGATCCGGAAAACAATTCGGCTTATCTTTTAAGTATTCGGCTGCTGAAGCCAATGCCATTAAAGTAGTGTTCATATAATCAGGACTTCTTCCCATAAATCCATGATTAGATAAAGCCCACTCTCGAGCAGCTTGACGTCTTTTCACCAAATCTTCGTCCTTTGTCACTTGTAGATAAGACATCCCGACCCGCTGGTTACTTGTAGGTGACACATAAGTCATACTATCATGTAAATTTTCATCATGCTGCAAATCAAAAAGTTTAGCTTGACTTTGTATAACGCCTTTAAAGGCCGGATGTTCTGAAACATTTCCCGTAACGACTTCCCCATCTATCGATATATATGTTTGCAATGCGTCAATGCGTTTAATATATTGCTGGCCTGTTATTGCTGGCATACATTCACCCCTAATATGGACCTATGTTTTTAATTCTCATGTATTATATGAGCTATTAGGCTGAATCGTTCCTCGCCTCTTATTCACCGAACTGTGCTATTTTTGTTTGCACACAAAAAATTTAATCGAGTAATTCCTTACAAAACAAACCCGCATCTTCATGGAAGGTGCGGGTTTGTTTTGTATAATCGAAGAAGGCAATTAAGAGCCATCCTCTGTTATTGTGCATACGGTGAGACCATTTTTTTGAACTGTGTGAAGGACGTTTGTTGATCGCTGTATAAGCGTTTAATTTGGTAAACATCATCATACGGATTGTTGTAGCCAGGCTTAGTTGAAAAGGCCATTGCAAATCCTGCTTCTTTTACTGCATAAATTGTATTGGTAGTATATTGACCAAATGGATACGCAAATGCTTTTGCCCCAGGAATTATTGTTAAACTGCGCTTTAAATCTTGTACAACTTCATGATATGGAATTAGCAACATTTTCCCTTTATTTCCGATCATATCATGTAAATTGTATGTGTGAGACTCATACGTAAAGACATCTTGCATGAGCTCCATATCTTGTCTTGAAAGTGCTTGTAAATCATTATAATTAAATAGTTGCTCTGCAGGAGAATATTCATTTCGATACGTAATTAAAAATTGCGTTGCTTGAAAACCATGTTTTTTTAATATTGGATAAGCATATTCTCTTGTGGATAATAAGCCATCATCAAATGTTAGGACGATCGAATAAGCGGGTAATGTAATTTCATTACGCATAAAACGTAATAAATCATCAGCACTAACCGTTTCAAATTTTTTATCTTTCAAATACTTCATTTCATTAGCGAATTGAGTATCTGTCATTGTAGTACTTACATTTTTAAAGCGTCCAAGCTCATTCACTTTCAATAAATGGTGGTACATCATAACAGGAACACCACGATCTATAGCTACCTTAGAACTGTGAATATAGCCTTCACGTCCACCAATTATCGTTACATACCAATTGGCTTCTTTTCGTAAAATAGGATAACGTCGATTAGTATCAAGCTTTGCAAATGGCAATAGTTTGTTAGTTGTTCGATCATAAATCTCACTATTCCCTGATATCGGAATAAAATATTGATTTATTACTGCATTATCCTTACCACCATTTTTATAAGTTGGCGTATTCACAAACTTCACTTTCGATTTTTCAGCATAGACAAACGTTTTGCCCCAACGAACTTGAACATAGGTTTCATCACCCACACCTGCCACTTCCAATTGCTGACCTTTTAAAAGCGTCGCGATAGACATGGGCTGTTCTCTACGAAGGTCATAAAGCACTGTATTTTCTAATGCTTCAATATAGCCATTTTGCTTACTTGGCGGTGTTGGTGTTGGAGTTGGTGTTGGCTTTCCAATCGGCTTCGTTGATGTATCCGTTGTCTCTTGTCCTTTTTCTTCCGTAACAAAATTACTATGTACATAACCAAGTCGTCCGTTCACAGCAATACCGTACCAACTGCCCATTCTACTATAAATGGGGAAACGAACACCTTCCGACAATGTTGCAAATTGCACTAACTTATTGCTTGTATTATCATAAATAGGCGTTACCTTCGTTGCTACAATATAATCTTTTATTTTCGCAACTGAAGGAACAGTATTTTTATATGTTGTGGATGGAACAACGGTTGTGTAACGTTTATCGACATAACCGTAGCTACCACCCCAACGAATTTGCCACCAATTTGCCCCATAATCTTTTGTCACTTCAAAGGTTTGCCCTCCGGATAATGTTCCTACTTGTTCAAGTGAGCCTGAACGATTATCAAAGACAGTTGCTTCCTCATTCACTAGAATAACGACATTACTGGCATGTACCTTCTGTGCGAACGGTAATAACAGCAAAAATAGAAGCAATAACACGATGCGTTTCACTTTCTTCACCTCATAAAACATATTTTCAATTTTTATTCCTCCATAAAATCATATGGAGAAATGCCATCCATTCCAATCATTGGATGTATATATGGTACCGTTTCTACTGTTAGCTGTAGAACAGTCACAGGTTCTTCTTGTCGGCCTTCTCCCGCAATTGTCTCCTCTGTTGTCTCCTTCACTTCAATAACCTCATTGGAAGATGCATCCATTGGGTTAAGTCGTGCTCGCAGAGACGTAAACCGTTGTAAATCGTCTGTACGCTGTAAGCCATTAGCTAGCACATCTGGCTCACCACATAAAATTAAGAAATTTTTCGCTCGCGTAATTCCAGTATATAGCAAATTACGACGTAGCATTTTAGAATAGCCACGAACTACTGGCATAATCACCGTTTGAAACTCTGAGCCTTGGGATTTATGGATGGAACAACAATATGCAAGCGTTAACTGATTAAGATCGCTCCGTTGGTAAGTTACTTCAATACCATCAAATGACACGACAAGCAAATCCTGCTTTTCAATCGTTTCCTTTGCTTTAATAATACTAATGACTTCCCCCATATCTCCGTTAAACACATTGCTCTCTGGCTGGTTTACAAGCTGTAGTACCTTGTCTTTAATACGATACGTTACATCACCAAAGATAAGTTCTTTTCTTGAGCCTGTATCATTCGGGTTGACAAGGTCTTGAATCATTTTATTTAAATTATCGATTCCAGCAGGCCCTTTATACATCGGCGCTAACACTTGAATATTACGTATTTCTTGACCTTTCGATACAGCACTTTTTACAACTTGCGTTACGACGTTTGCCACTTGATCTGGTGATGCTTTAATAAATGATCGATCAGACGTTTTCATCGTCAAATCATTAGGAATTGTACCTCGCTTAATTTGATGGGCAAGTTCAATAATCGTTGAGCCTTCTGCCTGACGATAAACATCAGTCAGTTCCACAGTCGGAATTTGTCGCGAGGCAAGTAAATCTTTGAGTACTTGTCCTGGGCCTACTGGTGGTAACTGATCCTGGTCACCTACAAAAACAACTTGAACATCCTCATGTAAAGATTTTAATAATTGATGGGCAAGCCATGTATCAACCATCGACATTTCATCGACAATTATAAGTTTTCCAGTAACTTCTCGCTCGGTTTCTTCTTCCTTCTCCTGACCTGTAAAACCTAGCAAACGGTGAATTGTCATAGCAGGTAGCTCTGTGGACTCTGATAATCGTTTAGCAGCACGTCCTGTTGGAGCACATAAAATAATAGGAAATGGCTCTTCTTTTTGTGCATATTCCTTAGGATTTAATGAAAGACCGTGAAGCTTTGCATATACTTCTACAATACCTCTGACAACAGTCGTTTTTCCTGTACCAGGACCACCCGTCAAAATCATCACAGCTGAATTAAGAGCCTGTTCAATGGCAAACGCTTGTGTTTCTGCATAGGTGACGTTTAAAAAAGCTTCCGTATCTCCGATGGCCTTGCGAATTTCATCTTTACTAAAATGCTTAGCCTGACTATTTCGTTCAGTTAACGCGATAATTTTTGACGCAATTCCAATCTCAGAAAAATATAAGGATGGCAAATAAAGTCTTGTTTCTTCCCCATATATTTTATTTTCCTCACGCATATCAATACAAGCCTTAGAGATTGCTTCATACGGGATTTCTTGGCGTTGACTTTGCTCGAGCATTTCTTTCACTTGTGGCAAAACGTGCTCCGCATCTAAAAATACATGGCCGTCTGATAATGCAGCTGTATTTAGGGTATGTAAAATCGCAGCCTTAATACGGTCAGGATGATTACCAGTTATGCCTAATTTTGCACCAAGCTCATCTGCTCGAAAAAAGCCGACACCATCCACATCTTCAATGAGTCGATAAGGATTTTCAGTCAAAAAATCAATCGTTTCTGTACGATACGTTTGATAAATTTTCATTCCGAGCTGCGGACCAAATCCCCATTCATTCAATTGAATCATGACACGCTCTAATCCAAGATTTTGCTCAATTGTTCGATGGATGACTTCCTTTTTTTCAGCCGATAATCGAGGTACAACATCGAGCACATTTGGATCTTCTAATATAAGACGGATCGTATTTGCACCAAGCTTTTCAACAATTGTTTCAGCAGTTTTCTTCCCTATACCAACAAATAAGTCACTTGATAAGTAATGAACAATTCCTTGCTCAGTTGCGGGCACTTCCTTTGTAAACGTCTCAACTTGAAATTGTACACCATATTTTGGATGTTGTCTCATACTTCCTGTAAAACGATATTGTTCGTCCATTTGCAATTGCGGGAAATAACCAACTACAATAATTTCCTTATCGTCATATTGCAAATTTGTTTCTTGGATTTTCACACGTACAATAGAATACATATTTTGAGTATTATGGAAAATAGATACAATAGGACGTCCGAGAATAAATAGCTTATTCAACTCAAATAAATCTAGATTTTCTGTCATTATCGATTCGTCCCCTTCTCGTTTATTTCAATTTTATTATTTTACCACAGCACGTTAAGAAAAATCGTTTTAACTAGAAAAACCTAAAAATTTTTAACATTATTTTGACAAATGACGAATTACGGCTCATTTATCTCTAACCATGCTATGATAGATACAATGAACTTGTTGTTTGGAAGGATTGTGGAGCTATTGGAATTTAGACCTTGCATCGATTTACATGATGGCAAAGTAAAACAAATTGTTGGAAGTACACTTGGACATACAGATCAAGAAGTTATCGAAAATTTCATTTCAGATTATGATTCTAGCTATTATGCTAACATGTTTGCGGAGGATCAATTAGTAGGTGGTCATGTCATCATGCTTGGCAGTGGAAATGAACAAGCCGCAATAGCAGCATTAGCAGCATATCCAGAAGGCCTACAAGTCGGAGGTGGCATTACTGCAGAAAACGCAAAAAAGTACATAGATGCGGGTGCCTCGCATGTTATCGTGACATCCTATATCTTTCATGATGGAAAACTCGACATTAATCGCTTAGAGCAATTAGTTCATACCATTGGGAAAAAACATCTCGTAATTGATCTAAGCTGCAGAATGCGCGATAACAAATGGTTTGTAGTAACTGATAAATGGACCAAGTTTAGTGATTTTGAAGTGAATGCAAAGACTATTGCCTATATTGAGGCATTTTGTGATGAATTACTGATTCACGCTGTCGATGTTGAAGGAAAAAAAGGCGGTATGCAAGAGAGTTTGGTACGGGATTTAGCTGCTTGGACCTCCATTCCAACAACCTATGCTGGCGGAGTTCGTTCTTTAGAAGACTTAGAGAAGTTCAAAGCCATTTCAAACGGTAAGCTTCATGTCACAATTGGTAGCTCACTTTCTATTTTTGGTGGAGATTTACCTTATACCGAAGTTGTGAATTATTGTAAAAAAGGAGGGGTACTGTGAAACTAATATATAATGATTTTGTTTTTCCATTTGAAGAAACAAATTTAGAACGTATTATTGATAGAAAATATTTCAAGGTCAATACGTTGGATGATTCGTTATCATTACAGATTCAACTTGATAACGAACAAATGTTACTTGAATTTTCTAAATCATTAAAAGCAACTTGTGGCTTCCTACGTGATCAAGAAACCGAGCCATATATCGGTACTTATATTGACTTACAACTATTCGTTGACGAGTTCAATAAGCGTTACAATTTAGATGCTAAAGTTATCGTTTAAAATAATAAGAACATAGACAAAATACTTCGAGGGCTTCACCTTTCGAAGTATTTTTCTTTTTATAAACTGATAGTCTCCTTCAAAAACAAAGACACAATAATTAATTGTAGCAGTGCCTGTGGAATAGGAGTGCTTGGAACGAGAAGCAACGCTGTTCTACAGTGACTTACATGCATTATTTTGTAGAGCACAAATTTCTATTTTCACCTTCTTTTTGTTAAGCTTGAAAGAAGGCATACTAATTTTGTTGCCCTATCATCCGATAAGGAGCTCAACTTGCATCCTATCACGGATAGAACGATTTTTTCAGAAGAAAGGATTTATTTTATGATGAAAAACGAACTCGAAGCTACAACTTTAAAAACTTTCCAAACAGAGCTTACCCGCTTTTTCCTAGCATATAAATTTGCATTAAATGAAGTTGAAACGAAAATCAATATTTTACAAGAAGAATTTAAGCTTATTCATGAATATAATCCAATTGAACATGTCTCCACCCGAGTGAAATCACCAAAAAGCATATTATTGAAGATGACGAAAAAAGAGCTAAAACCCGCCATTGATAGTATTCGCGACAACATTCGTGATATAGCTGGCGTCCGTATTACGTGCTCTTTTGTAGAAGATATTTACAAAGTAAGTGCGATGCTTCAAGCACAAAATGATATTGAAGTCGTCGATGTAAAAGATTATATTGCTTATCCAAAAGAAAATGGCTACCAAAGCCTACACCTTATTATTAAAATCCCAATCTTTATGTCCGATCGAATGGAAAAAGTATATACTGAAATTCAAATTCGTACGATTGCAATGGATTTTTGGGCAAGTCTCGAACATAAAATTTATTATAAATATAATAAAGAAGTACCTGCACACATTCGTAACGAACTTAAAGATGCGGCATTACAAGCTGCAGAATTAGATCGTAAAATGGAACGGCTCAATAAAGAAATAAATATATTAAAGGAAAATGAAGCAGAATCTTCACTTTTAGATACCACACCGGTTGCACATTTAGCGCAATACTTATCACAACTCACATTTGACAGTAAAGATAGTAAATAATTGACCGAAAGATGGCGGCGACTCCTGCAGGAACGCACGCAGCATAAGATGTGGGCATTCCGCGCGTTAGCGAAGGTTGCGGCTTACGGTGTGCCCCCGGAAAGCGTCCGCAGTAGCGGACAACAACGGTCACAGAAAAAAAGTGTTAGATTGATTACAGTCAATCTAACACTTTTTCACTTTTGTCCCAACCTCTTTAGTTAAATCGTTGGGCAATCATATCGTAAATATAGCGCGCTTGGTCATATTCTGGTTGAATCGTAAATGCCTGCTTCAAATGATACATTGCATCCTCTGTTTGTTCAGTAGATACCGCATACAGAACACCTAAATTATAATGAGCATCTGCATTATTCCAATCTTGCTCGATTATATAATCTAATTCCTTCTTACCTTCTTCGAACATTTCTAATGCACATAGCACGATAGCATACGCAAGTCGAATTTGTGTATCTTCAGGCGCAATCTCTGCCGCACGTTGTAAATATGGCAATGCAAGCTTTGGATTTTCCATTCGTTCAAAGCATTTCCCCATCATATAATAAACATCTGCACCTGCAATTTTATGCTGTACCGCATGCTCATAAAGTTTTAATGCTTCTGCATAGCGTTCCGCATTATAATATAAATTGGCTAAGCCATAATATGCAGTAGCTGCCGTTTCGTCTACAGTAATTGCCTTTTGAAAAAAGCGTTCTGCTCGTTCTGCATCTTCTAGTACAGCCAATAAATTCCCAAAATTCACATAGCCAATTGCATTATCAGGCTCTGCTTCAATTGCTTGGGTAAATAGTTGTGCAGCATCCTCATAACGTTTTTCTTGGAATGCTAGTATGCCCTGCTCGTTAAAATCCAAATCATTTCACCTCTATGTAGCGAAAAGGCTGCAAATCCTATCGCTTTTTCGTTTACACTGAGTGACTACATATACTCAATGCATTTCTTATTTCCTAAGAAACTCAACTGAAATAAGTATGTTTTGCAGCCCTTTTGCAAGTTATCCAACATATGTTAGTTTTTCATTACTTTTAAAGACTTCATCAATTGTACCGCCACCTAAGCAAACTTCACCGTCATATAAAACAACAGCCTGTCCGGGTGTAATAGCACGTACTGGTTCAGCAAACTCAATGTGCGCGCGACCATCTTCTAAAATTTCTACCTCAACAGGTGTGTCTGTTTGACGGTAGCGGAATTTCGCAGTACAAGAAAATTTCCCGGGCAATTTTTTTGTCGAAGTATAGCCCATTTTCACAGCTGTCAGTGAAGTTGAGTATAAAGCATCGTGGTCGAACCCTTGGCCGACAAGTAACACATTGCGCGCTAAATCTTTTCCAAGTACGAACCAAGGCTCACCGTCTCCACCTATACCAAGACCATGACGTTGGCCTAATGTATAATACATTAAACCATCATGTTGCCCCATAACTACGCCATCCATCGTTTCCATTTTGCCTGGTTGAGCCGGCAAGTATTGACTTAAAAACTCTTTAAAGTTACGCTCTCCAATAAAACAAATCCCAGTCGAATCCTTTTTCTTGGCTGTAGCAAGACCTGCTTCTTCTGCAATTTTACGCACTTCTTTTTTCTCGATATCTCCTATTGGGAACATTACATGCGCTAGTTGCTCTTGCGATAATTGATTAAGGAAATAAGTTTGATCCTTATTATCATCAACACCACGAAGCATACGTACTTCGCCATCACCGCTGCGATCAATGCGTGCATAATGTCCTGTTGCCAAGTAATCTGCACCAAGATTCATTGCATGTTCTAGGAATGCTTTAAATTTAATTTCTTTATTGCACATTACATCAGGGTTAGGTGTGCGTCCCGCTTTATATTCTTCTAAAAAGTATGTGAACACTTTATCCCAATATTGCTTTTCAAAATTCACCGCATAATAGGGAATGCCAATTTGATTACATACTTTAATTACATCTTCGTAGTCTTCTGTTGCTGTACAAACGCCATTTTCGTCTGTATCATCCCAGTTTTTCATAAAAATACCAATTACTTCGTACCCTTGTTGCTTTAGCATATATGCAGCAACCGAAGAGTCTACCCCACCTGACATGCCGACGACGACACGAATTTCCGATGGGTCACGTGTTTCGATCATTGTGGTCACCTTTTCTTTTATTCAATTCATATAAACCGAACTCTAAGGCTTTGCAAATATTAATTCGGTTTAAATTGATAGTAATTAACAAATTATTTTGCCAGCTTTTTCACAATCGCTGCTGTTCTTTCTGCCGCTTGGCGGACAGCTTCTTCTGTTAGACCTTGGCCAAAGCTAAAGCGAATAGAGTTTCGTAACTCCTCTGCTCCTTTGCCATACATAGCAACTAACACATGCGAAGGATCAATTGTACCAGCTGTACATGCAGAACCACTGGATGCACAAATACCAGCCATATCAAGATTCACTAAAAATGACTCTACCTCCATATTAGCAAAGCTGACATTTAATACGTGCGGTAGGACATTAAGTGTATCGCCATTGACATGAAATACTAGTTTTTCATGTGTAAAAACCTCAAGCATAATTTGTTTAAAGCGATTGTACAGTGTTCGCTTACTTTCGCGCAACTGACTTGCATTTTCAGCAGCAGTAGCAAAGCCTATAACAGCTGGTATATTTTCAGTACCAGCACGACGTTTTTTTTCCTGGTCACCGCCTAACGCATAGCTAGCAAGTGGTGTACCAGATTTCTGATAAAGGAAGCCAATCCCTTTTGGCCCATTAATCTTATGCGCAGACACACTTAATAAATCAACCTGCAAAGCTGCTACATCAATTGTCTCTAAACCATAAGCCTGAACAGCATCTGTATGGAACGACGCTTTATGCTCACGTAACAACTCACCTATTTCAGCAATTGGCTGGATTGAACCCACTTCATTATTGCCGTACATAATTGTTACAAGAATCGTATCGTCACGTAACGCCTCTTGTACCGCTTCGACAGTTATGCGTCCATGCGCATCAACTGGTAAATACGTCACCTCAAAGCCATCTCGTTCTAGCTTCTCACAAGTATGTAACACCGCATGATGTTCGATTTGAGTTGTAATAATGTGCTTGCCTTCAGCAGCTCGCGCAGTAACTGTTCCAATAATTGCCATATTATCCGCTTCCGTACCGCCACTTGTTAAAATAATTTCCCCTGGCTTCGCACCTATCGATTGTGCTAGGACATCACGTGCATTATCTAAATGTTTGCGCGCCTCTCGTCCAACTCCGTGAATACTTGATGCATTTCCAAATACATCACGCATCGCTATAGTCATCGCGTCTATTACCTTGTCATTCATCGGGGATGTTGCCGCATGATCAAGATAGATATATGAATTCATGTTGAAAACTCCTTTATACGAAAACACTAAAGCACTATTCATTCCCAAGTGGTAAAAACCTAACAGCGCTTATACCTTTGGAGGTGCTTTAGCCTAGAAATATTAAATATAGAACATATAGCCGTCTGTTGCATTTTCCTCTGTATACTGTGCTAAATCTTCAATAGTCGTTGTATCTAATACATTTTTCACAGCATCACGGATTCGTAACCATAGTTCGCGTTGAGGTGCTTCCTCATTTTCGATACCCTCTACAGGCTGAATCGGTCCTTCTAATACACTAATTACATTCGCTGCTGAGATCTCACTTGGTGGGTTTGCAAGCATGTAACCTCCATAAGCTCCGCGGACACTTTTTACCAAACCTGAATTGCGCAATGGCGATACGAGTTGCTCTAAGTACGCTTCAGAAAGCTCCTTTTCAGCAGCAATTTTGCGTAATGGAATTGGCCCTTCACCATAATGCTTTGCCAATTCAATCATAATCGTGAGACCGTAACGGCCCTTTGTAGAAATTTTCATTTTATCACCCTCAATTAGTCTAGTCAAAATACTACCAACAGTATATCATAATCTCCTCTTGAAGAACTCGGAAATACTCTTGGAAGGTTATGATATACTATGAATTAGAACAAACGTACGAAAGGGGATATTCTTTTGCATAATGAACCACTTGCATATCGGATGCGCCCATTAACGCTGGATGAAATCATTGGTCAACAAGATTTTGTCGGTCCTGATACTGCTCTATACAAAATGATTCAAAATGGGCATGTTCCTTCCATGTTATTATACGGAGAGCCAGGCATAGGTAAAACATCAATAGCAAATGCCATCGCAGGAAGCTCTAAACTACCCTTTTTCGCACTTAATGCGACTCGTGCTGGGAAAAAAGACGTTGAAGATATAGTACAAGAAGCAAGAATTTCTGGGAAAGTTATACTGTTTCTAGATGAAATACATCGTTTCAATAAATTACAGCAGGATACATTACTACCACATGTGGAAAATGGCTCTATTGTTTTAATAGGTGCGACAACTGAAAATCCGTATCATGATGTAAACCCTGCTATTCGCTCACGTTGCGGAGAAATTCATCAGTTAAAAAAATTAACAACAGCCAATTTAGTAGTACTTATTCAAAAGGCACTTACTGATGACAAACGTGGACTAGGAAAATATCATTTTGCACTGACAGATCCACAAGTTGAACAAATCGCTACAGCTGCAAATGGAGATGCACGCAAGGCACTAACATTGCTCGAGTCGATTTATTATGCAAGTGATGAAGTGAACGGACAAACAATAGCTTCTGACCATATTCTAGAACATCTTATTGGCAGAATTGGCGTGTACGGGGATAAAAATGGCTCACACTTTTATAACTTGCTATCAGCATTACAAAAATCGGTACGTGGGAGCGATACGAATGCGGCATTGTATTATTTAGCACATTTACTTGAAACAGCTGATTTGGTCGCAGTTAGTCGCCGTTTACTCGTTATGGCGTATGAAGATATTGGTCTTGCCAACCCACAAGTAGGAGCACACATGCTTGCAGCTGTTCAGGCAGCAGAACGTTTAGGATTACCTGAAGCACGGATTCCACTAGCAAGTGCTGTAATTGAAATGTGCCTTGCTTCAAAATCAAATTCTGCAATAGCTGCTATTGATGCAGCGATTGCAAGTATCCATGCAGGTAAAACGGGCGATATTCCGCACCATTTACGCGATGCACATTATGAAGGGGCCAAAGATTTAGGCCATGTTGGGTATCAATATCCGCATAACAGCCCTATCGGTACTTTTGGTGGCTGGGTAGATCAACAATATTTACCGGACGAGCTTGTCGGTACAGAATTTTATAAACCAGTTATTGCAGGTGAAGAGAAACGGATGGCAAGTATTTACGATAAACTTAAATCATTCCGTCACAAGTAAAGTGCCAGGCACTCAAACAATTTACCATGCCTTTAAAAGAACGCACGCAACGTAAGCCGCAACAGACCGCGCGCCAGCGGCTTACAACTTGTGCTGCGCGGAAAGCGTAGTGGAGTGCCAGGCACATAAACAATTTCATTTTCACTCCCTCACAAAAATGAAAAACCATTGTCGTTATACTGTTCGACAATGGTAATAATTCATTTCTTATTAATTAATGGATTCCTTCTCAACAAACAATTTAAATTGCTGTAAACATTGCTTGACGTCACCTTTTTGGGCAAGTACTTCTTCTCTTAAAGCAGCTACCTGATCACTATCTTCTACTACATCACCATATAGGGTGATAATAGCAGTTAATAGCTCCTCATTCTCTTCCTGCTCAATACTTGGTAAAGAATGGGCGGCAATTGCTAATAAACGTGTTACTTTTTCAGGTGTTTTTTGTAGCTCATTTGAAGAATAATAGATAGATGCTGCTAAAAAATAACAAAGCTTGGCACTACAATCTATAAACAAGTGCCAATATGTATTGGCTTTTGGTAGTTCACCTGCTCTAGCAACTAAATATTCCTTATAAAATGTTGTAGCTTGTGTATATAAAGGCGTTAAAGCTCTCATGGCTTTTGTGTAATTATTAGACGTATCTAAATAATCAAATACAATACTATTCATTTTCTCTTGAAGTTTTACGATATCTAAATGTTCACGAATTACTTGTATTTCCATTTTCCCACTCTCCCATGTTCTCATTTGTTTTAGCAAACGCCATTTCCACTTCCCCTAAGTAGATTTGAACATTCCAAACAAGCTGACCTATTATCTCTATATATTGGAATTATTCAAATTATAGCAATAAACCAAAAGAAGAAGTGAGTACATGAAAAAAATAAGGCAATTTCGTGAATTATTAGCATTTTGTGTACGTAAAATTAATTATTTTGGTAAAATTAAACTCTTTGTATATAGTAATCAAACAAAAATTGTTCCTTTTCTTGATCAATGATTTCGACGATGCTACCGTTTGCATATTTTTTAATTCTTTGTTTTGGACTATAAAAATACGCATTATTCGTAATTAGCCATTGGCTTAACGTCAGCTCTGTCGCTGGTTGCTGTTCAGTTAAAATTCGTTTATGTCGAAGTATATCCGCCATTTTATAAAAGCCATCTGATAATTCATAAGCAGATACATCAAAATTAAAAACAGGTGTCACAACCTGTCCAACATCAAAAATATGTATCGTCTTTCTGTCCTCATCAATCGCTAATTCCACTGTGCTAATTTCATCGAATAGATTCAATCCTCTATATTCCATTTGATAAATTTGCTCCATTATTAATGAATGCCCCCTCTTTTATAACAGCCCTATTGTAACATAGAAAAAGTGAACGACTGTTGCATAAGTAACATAAGGGAGCATTTTTAGTCATTTCTCCTACTGATTTTCTTGTCATAAAAGAAAAGAATCTACAAGTCATCTATGAAAAAGTAAGCATGTGCAGGCACAAACTCACAACTTCTCCAAGGAAAACTTTGCAGATTCTTCTTTTAATTAACATAAGAACATGTTCAATTTCAATGTGCTAGTTACTGCTAAACACAAGAAAAATGACTAGCCTTGTACTCGAGTAATTTTCACATCTTCTACAATTTTATTGACTACCCAACTTGCTGCTATTAAACCTGCAACAGAAGGGACAAATGCGTTAGAAGATGGTGGCATTTTCGCCTTGCGGATAGCAGCATCTGGTTTCCCCACATGCTCTACGACATCTGGACGTACGACAATCGGGCTTTCATCAGAGAATACAACTGTTACCCCTTTATGAATACCATCTTTTCGTAATTTTGTACGAATAACTTTTGCTAATGGATCTGTATGCGTTTTCGAAATATCTGCAATTTTGAAGCGGGTTGGGTCCATTTTATTGGCAGCACCCATACTTGAAATAATTGGGATGTTACGTTTTAAGCACTCTTTCATAATGTGAATTTTATAGATCACAGTATCGCTCGCGTCAATAACATAATCGATTCCTTGTGCAAAAAATCCCTCATATGTTTCTTCTGTATAAAACATATGCATATCAATTACTTCACATTCTGGATTAATATCAGCAATACGCTCTTTCATAACACCAGATTTGGATTTTCCTACAGTTGAAAGATACGCTACTAATTGACGGTTAACGTTCGTAATATCTACATTATCCTTATCAACTAAAATAATGCGACCAATACCACTACGAGCACATGCCTCTGCAGCAAATGAGCCAACGCCACCTACACCTAGAATGGCTACTGTTGTATTTTTTAATTTTTCGAGTCCCTCAGTACCTATCGCGAGCTCGTTACGAGAAAATTGATGTAACATCCTTACACTCTCCATCTATCTAATTTTTATTAGTAAACCTAGTTATATACTAAGATAAAATCAAACCTATATTACATTCTATCATGATATTGTTCAAGTGGAAATTCTCAAAAAGAACTCACACAGTCGTTGTACTAAAAAATTGTGCATAGATGGTTGTTTTTTGCCTACTTAGTCATTTTCCCATTTTTTAAAATTTGCTTGAAATGCTGCAATAAATGACTCATCTAGTTGAACGTGCGCTTGTTTAAAGGCTCCGACAACAGCCCCACCAATCGGCTCTAAATCAGGTAAAATAAATTCCATTGGCAATTGAACTTCTAATGCTAGTTGTTCCAGATGTGCAACAATAGTAGGATTATTTGAAAATATACCGCCCGCTAATACTACGGGTATATTTTCTCGCCCCCATGACATGCTGGCATAACATGTTTTTATCGCCGTAAAGTATTTGACACAAGCGTCTTGCATAATGTGTTTGGCTATACGGTCTCCTTTTTCTGCAACTTGAAAAACATATTTGCCAAGTGGTGCAATCACTGTTCTTGGATGTTCCACCCCATAAATATGTTCAATTAATTGCGGAACACATTCAACTGAGAAATGTTGTAGTACTATATCTGTTAAAGCTGTTGGCTGTGCACGCTGATCATAGCTTTGAAAAATAGCCTTTAACGCATGAATACCTAAATCATAGCCACTACCCTCATCATCAAATAAGTACCCCCAGCCACCAACACGATTAAACATATGCTGATGGTTGAACCCAAGCGTAATCGCACCCGTACCAGCAATTTGGACAATTCCTTCTTGTCCCATCGTACCAGCATATAGCGCAATTAAAGCATCATTTTCTATTACAACGATCGTCGTCTTATCAACATATTGTCGAATAATACTTTCTACTATACTTTCAGCTTGCCGTTCCTTCACCCCTGCCATACCAGCAAAGCAACTATGTATTGCTGTCAATATTTGTGGCGTTTGCTCCTGCAATTCCTGTAACAATCTGTGAATAGTTGCCTCAAAATCATGTGCATCCATGGCAGTTGGGTTACTACGTGATGTCATCACCTTGCCATAAATAGTGCCATATTCATCACAAATAACAGCACAAGTTTTTGTACCTCCTCCATCTATCGCTAGCACATACATCCTTTTTGCTCCTTTCTATATGAAAAAGGATTAAGCACAAACAACTATCGGCTTAATCCTCCTTTTAAGTTCTATTATTTTGTAAAACCGAATGACGCCCATGGTTGAATTTTCGCTATTAAAAAGCGTTCTTCCTCCACTACCTTAGCAACTACATTTGTAGAGCCAGCATTCGGCATTTCCTTTAAAACTATTTGTAGCTCACCTTTATAACGTACATCTAAATTATTATCGATCGTAACATCCCCTAGTTGCAATGCATGCGTATCATGAACTGGGAAATCACCATTTTTATATTTCACTCGCGATTGTGTACTACGAATAACGTAATCCGATACATCGCCTCGATTAAAATGAGGCTCTTTGAATAAGACTGCTTCTTCTAACACAGTTGTTTCAGAGGATGGTACAACTTTCAGCTCCAACTTATGACGATTTAATTGTCCCAATGCTTTTAGCTCTTCTTCTGAAGCATACATATTGCCAATAATACAATCATCGATTAAGCCAGTGTGCCATAAATCTTTTGCTTGCACAGTAATCGGTAAATCGCGATGCTCTTCAAGTGTTGGTAGACCATGCTCGGTTTTTTCCCAAGGACCGTATAGTGCATGCTGTGAAGAAATCATCGCAGCTGTCCGTATATAGTTAGCTTTAAAATTTTTCGATGTGGCTAAAAAATGCTGTCGAGAAAGACCAGTAAATCGTCGTGGATAAAAATTATGACAGCCTATAATATTGTCACGGTTCGGTTGGTAGGATAATATATTATCCACATATTTTGTTCCATTACTTATATTTAACTCAATTTTCAACTGACTATCATCGAAAGACATTAACGCCTCCTCTTGACCTGAGAATCCCATATCTAAACGCAATGCCGCCAGATGGTAGTGTTCTTTAAAATAAGCAATATTTTTATACGTTAAGCCTAAATCTTCAAAAACAGCTGGTGCAATATCAGCAGAAATATCAAAACCTAGCTGTTTTGCAAAATAATTTATTTGCTGCAATTTAAGCTTTTCATGTTCATTGTTTAAAGATAGAAGACATGTAAATATACGATCAAAGCCATTATCGTGTGCTAGCTGAACATACTGTTGCATTTCTTCTAGCGTGCTGTGCTGTGGATATAGTGAAATTCCTAATCTTCTCAAATGACAATACCTCCAATGCTAAGCTATTACACTTCTACTTTTTGAATCTCTGGTGTGATGTCAGGCTGTTGTTCTTGTGCTTGCTCTGACTTTTTTTGTTCCTGTTTAGCAATTCGGTTCGCCATCGCTAGGAATGGAAGATAGATACAAACTGATATCGCAATTAACACAAGACTTAAAACAGCTCCAGTCCAAGATTGAGTTACTAAAAATCCATTAATAACCGGCGGTGTAGTCCATGGTGCTGAAACAGT
This sequence comes from Lysinibacillus sp. NPDC093210, assembly GCF_044753985.1. Taxonomy (NCBI): domain Bacteria; kingdom Bacillati; phylum Bacillota; class Bacilli; order Caryophanales; family Bacillaceae; genus Lysinibacillus; species Lysinibacillus sp. NPDC093210. The sequence goes on from NZ_JBIVOE010000002.1 coordinate 58,377, forward strand.
TGCCGCTGGAACCCAACCCCATTTTGTTACAAAGAAAGCAATTGTTACGTTAACCATTGGCGTTAAAATAAATGGTATAAATAAAATTGGATTTAAAACGATTGGTAGACCAAATAGTAACGGCTCGTTAATATTGAATAACCCTGGTGCCGCGGATAATTTTCCAACGGTATTATATTGCTTATTTTTTCGTGCAATAATGAAAATCGCGATAATAAGTGCAATTGTCGTACCAGATCCACCCATATTGACGAATGCATCAAAGAATGGCTTATTCACGATATAAGGTGCAACTTTACCAGCAGAAATTGCTGCAACGTTTGCATCAATCGCGGGTAAATTAATCGTTTGCATAAATGGCTCGATAATGTTAGCACCATGAACACCTAGCGTCCATAAGAATGCTGGAATAAAGGCTAAAATTATGGCAGCAACCCACGTATTTGTTAAGCCCATAAACGGCTCCTGAATCGTTGAATAGAATGAACCAACAATATCCGGAATATCAAAGCCTGCAGAAATAATTGTACGAACTAATGCAAAAACACCAATTGTAATAATAGCTGGCAGCAATGCTGCAAATGATTTCGAAACTGCTGGTGGTACCCCATCAGGCATTTTAATTAGTAGCTTACTATTACCTGATAATCTACAAAATACTTCAGTAGACAACAAGGACACGATAATGGCGATAAATATCCCGCCCGTTCCCGTTGTTAAACCTGTTAAACCACCTTCACCAAACGTACCGAATGTTAAATAACTTGAAAGACTAATAACCCCAGCTGAAAGACCGTCCTTGTTATAACTTTTTGCTAAGTTATAAGCAATTGCGAACGCGAGTAACAGCGACAGAATACCAAATGTCGCACCCCATATATTACCGCCAAATTGCGTCCATGTTTCATGCTTCCAAATGGAGTCCAGTGCATTTTGGTAAAAGTCAATTGGTAAGTTATTAATTAATACAGCTAACGAGCCTACAATTGTCAATGGCATAATCGTAATAAAACCGTCACGAATGGCAACTAAATGACGCTGACTCCCAACTCTAGCAGCTACCGGCACAAATTTTTCTTCTAAAAATCGGAACATTCCACACACTCCCTTTGCTTTTTATTGTGACATCAAAAACTGATGTTACTCCCCTTTGATTTGTTCATATAGTTCGATCATTTCTTGCGCTAAATCACGAAACGTGATTGCATTCATTAAGTGATCCTGGGCATGAATTAATAGCATCGATACTTCGACTTTTTCTCCCCTTGCTTCCTGCGTTAACAATGCTGTTTGTGAATGATGAGCCTCAACTAGCGCTTCATTTGCCTGCTTTATTTTTTCCTTTGCTTCGTTAATTTGCCCCTTTTTTGCTAACTGAAGTGCTTCCATACATTCACTTTTCGTATTACCACTATGGACAATTAACCCCATAATGGACTGCATCATTGCTGTTTCTTCCATTGGCTTACCCCCTCATCCAATCAGCTTTAATGCCTGTTTTAAGACATTTTCACCGTTCATCATGCCGTAATCAGCCATATTGATTACATCAATTGGAAAATTCAATTCCTTGAATTTTGTTTCAAATGTTGATTTTAAGTAACGAACTTGCGGTCCAAGTAACAGTACATCCGCCTTCTTATTTGCTAAAATTTTATCTACTTCACTTTCTGCTATAGCAAAAATATCAGCCTCAATATTTTGTTCCTGAGCAGCCTTCTGCATCTTCGAAACTAGTAAACTCGTACTCATCCCTGCCACACAAACTAACATAATATTTTTCATCGTCAGCACTCCCTCATTGTCTTTTTTTAATTTAGTACCTTTTAACGATTTGACGACTATAATGAAATCGCTTTCTTATATTGAGAATAGCACCAATTGGTATATACCACAATATACTTTTTTAGTCATTTTATACCTTTTCGAAGGTAATAAATAATTGGGCTATTGGTTCGATACTTGCTAATAAATGGCTTTCCTTAACTGGTATAGTCCAGAAAAAACTTCAAAAAAATTTTCATTTTTATCTTTTGCTACAGCAAGTTAAAAATATTCATAAAATGCAGGTCGCTTTGCTGGAATCGCCTGTTGCCAATAACGTACTACTTCAGCATCTAGCACTTTATTCGCAAAAGTCACTGCGTCTTTCACACTAAGATAACCGACCATCATCGCAGAAAATAAGTTGATTGGTAATGTTAGCATATGCTTTTCAGACATGGAATTTTCCTCAATTATTGAGATATCACCATCTTTATTTATCATGTAAATATGTTCATTCCACGGACAAAAGTGATCCTCTAGTCGAACGTACAAAGTTTGCTGTAAATCTCCCCATGGATAGCGTTGCATAAAAGCAAAAGCATCCACGATTCTGACCATAACATCTTGTATGATCTTTTTTGGAAATTGCGGATTTTCAAAATTAAAACCAAAATGGCTATCATTTGCCGTAATTCCTTCGATTGTGTGTACACTTGCTGCATGTGATGTAATAAAGCGCCATAGTGCTTGTTCCGCTAAATGATCCTTTACAATAAAGTCATGGATTGAAAAGATGCCATCTTGAATCGTATAGCGGATATATCCTACTATTTTTTGTTCCAGAAAACACGCAGCAAAATGACTTTCAGGTGACCTTCTTTCAATGCGTTTCCACCAAGCTGCGTCACGTAGCATCCCCCCATTTGTAACGCTTGCCTGTGCATTATGAAATTGTTGAATTGCTTTGAACAGCGTACTATCTGGCCATTCAAAGCTCATACGCTTTACCACATCTAACTGTTTGCCGAACTGAGGAAACTGTGAGTTAGGAATTGCATAATGCAGTTTGTCAAAAAATAATTCCCAGCCAAAATAACGGTAAAAAGAAACGGAAAAGGGTGCAAGTACCGAGATGGTTTGCCCATGTTGTCGCATCTCCTTTAGAGAAGCCGTCATTAGCTTTTTTATAATTCCTTGCTGACGGTACTCAGGATATGTTGCCACAAATCCAATACCACCCATTTCATAGTTTTCACCATGTATCGTCATATTAAGCGGTAGTATTAAAAGCTGCCCAACAACTTTATCGCCATCATAAGCTCCTAAAGTTGCACTATGCTCAATCCAATAATGAAAATCTTCGCGCCGCGCACCGCTATATTTATTTGGAAAGCAATAATCACGTAATCGATGAATTTGTTGATAATCATTTGCCGGAACATATTGTATGTCCATGACGCCCTCCTTGTTTTCAGAATATTCTAAAATAAACACTTAAATACCTAGATGGTTTTTTACATATGCTTCAACATCAGATGCAGTAGATAACATTAAAAGCTGCTCAATATGTTGGGCTAACTGCTTCTTCGAAAGCTTTGCAATATGTGCTCTCGTTTTGAGAATGGAGGAAGCATTCATGGAAAACTCATCTAAGCCTAAAGCGAGTAAAATAGGTATTGCTATTTCATCTGCTGCCATTTCACCGCACATACCTACCCACTTCCCCTGTTTATGAGCTGCATCAATAACATTTTTTATAAGTCTCAGTACTGCTGGGTGATAAGGTTGATATAGATACGAGACATTTTCATTCATACGATCTGTTGCCAAAGTATATTGAATTAAATCATTTGTACCGATCGAGAAAAAATCTACTTCTTTTGCAAATAAATCAGCAATCATCGCGGCTGCCGGAATTTCTACCATTATTCCGAGTTCAATTGTTTCAGCTATTGCAACCCCTTCTGCTTGCAAATGTGCTTTTTCCTCAAACAACAATTGCTTTGCCATTCTCCATTCATCTAACGTTGCAATCATTGGAAACATTATTTTCAAGTTGCCATAAGCACTTGCTCTTAGTAATGCACGTAGCTGTGTACGGAACATTGCTTGTTGGTCTAGGCAAATACGAATCGCTCTATAGCCTAAAAATGGATTCATTTCAGCTGGTAGCTTTAAATAAGGGAGATGCTTATCACCACCAATATCCAATGTCCGAACAATCGTTGGCTTTCCCTGCATTTTTTCAAGGACTGTGCGATACGCATGAAACTGTTCATCTTCACTTGGGAGCTCCTGTCGTTCCATATACAAAAACTCAGTTCGAAATAAGCCGATGCCATCTCCAGCTGCATCCATTACCTTTTCCACATCTTCTAGCTTGCCGATATTGCCCGCAAGCTCAACACTATGACCGTCCGCACTTACGCTCGACATTGCGCGATATTGCAGGAGCTCGTGCCGCTGCTGATTAAGCCTTTGTTGCTGTTGCTCATAAAACGCTGACACTTCTGGTGTAGCATCGATAATAATATTGCCATTTGAGCCATCCATAATAATTGGTGTGCCATGTTTAATTGCCTTTGTAGCCATTTTTGTTCCAACGATTGCAGGTATATCTAGTGAGCGTGCGAGAATAGCAGAATGAGATGTTTTACCACCAATATCTGTTATAAATCCTTTGACATATTTAGTATCTAGCTGTGCCGTCATTGATGGTGTTAAATCTTCAGCTACGATGATGACATCCGTTGATAAACGGCTCATATCTAGTAGCTCAACATTTAATAAATGGGCTAGTAAACGCTTTGATACATCACGAATATCCCCTGCTCGCTCTTGCATGTAAACATTGTCCATTCCTTCAAACAGGCCAATAAACATATTGGAAACTTCATGTAAAGCATACTCAGCATTACTGCCTGTTTTAATTTTTTCTTCAATGGCTGCTAACATTTCAGGGTCTTCTAGCAATAATAAATGCGCAGCAAATATAGCCGCCTTGTCTTCGCCAAATTTATTCTGAGCGAGTGTTAAAATTTCTTGTAATTCCCTCTTCGATTGCGCGAGTGCTACTTTAAAACGTTCCAATTCTGCCTGTATATCTGTAATCGTTAATTTCTCAAATGATAAATCTGGTTCCATTAAACAAAAAGCATTCGCAAAGGCAATGCCTTCAGAAACGGCAATACCCTGTATTTCTAACATTCTTCACCAATTCCTTTAGTTACAATCACTTCTGTAACTGTTTGCATTAGCTGTTTTGCATCTGCTCCTTGTGCAGAAATCGTAATCGTACTTCCCGTCACGATGCCTTGCGCCATGACCCCCATGATGGACTTTAAATTAACAGACTTATCATTGTAGATTAACTGAACTTCACTTTCAAATGGTGTGACAGCACTTACTAATAGCGCTGTTGGTCGAGCATGTAAACCTTCTGGTGTTGTAATTTTAAATGTTTTATTCATTGATACCCCTCCAAATTTTCACTCAAAATTAATGCGAGATTGATAGTTTGCAATCATCAATTCGTTATGATGCTTATTCGATTCAACATTGTTACTTTCAAAAACAGGCAATACCTCCTGACAATCAGCCAATGACTCAATAACGTGACTGAATAGCGCTTGAAGAATTGCAGAACCAATCACCGTCGACGCAGGTGCGTATTGCATCTGTTGATGGTGCAATAGACCATCCCCTACAGGAATATGTGTGTTGATAACAACATCCACAACATCCTCTAAACGTTTTCCACTAATATGACGTGTTGGTTGTTCACAATACTCAAGTGATTGCATAGACATAACAAGGATACCCGACTGTTTTGCTAGTAATGCCGCATCTATTGGGGCATTATTTCGACCAGATGTGGAAATGACGATGCAAACATCATTTTCCTGAAATTGAAATTCATCTTTATGTCGTACGATAATCGTTGGGTCCTTTTCATTTTTTGAAGATGTTAAAGCTCCTGCATATAAAGTTAATGGCTCAATAGTAATTGGACGTACAGGCACAAGTCCTCCCGCACGGTAAAATGCATCTTGTGCTAAAAGATGTGAATGTCCACAACCAAACAATTGGACAATTCCACCACTTTGAAGACGTGAAACAATCATTTGTGCAGCTTCTGCTAATAGCGTATTTTCCTGCTCTAGCACAAGATCTAATAGCCTTTGTAGTTCATGAAAATAAGCACGCATCATATCACCTTTTAATTTCACTTATAAATTTGTATCGATCAGCACGATAAGTACTTCGCACAAGTTCGAATGGCACACCATCTGCTAAATAACTTGTTCGTTTAATAATTAAAACCGGTGCAGTACTATTAATTTGTAAATATTTACTATCTTCTTTTGCTACAATTGCCGCTTCCATTTGCTGAATGGCATTGCCAATTTTCTGATGGAATTTCGCTTCAATAAGCGCATACAACGAACCCATAATTTTCTTTTCATCTAATTCAGGATATACTTTCACTGGAATATATGTTCTTTCAATCGCCATCGGTTTAGAATCGGCACTTCGTATCCTCGTTACGAAAAATACTTCCTCACCCCGTTCTAACATTAAATCTCCTGCAATATCTAACGGTGGTACAATTTTTTCGAAACGTAGTACTTTACTAGTTGGTTCCATACCTCTTGCACGCATATCCTCCGTAAAACTTGTTAATCCCATTAATGGCTGTTCCAACTTTGGATTGGCAACATAAGTACCTCTGCCTTTTTCACGATAAAGCAATCCACTATTTACTAAATTGGTAATCGATTGACGGACAGTCATTCTACTCACATCAAATTGAACTGAAAGCTCTCGCTCTGATGGAATATTTTCGCCAATTTTGTATTCCTCTAAATAAATCCGTTGCTTTAATACTTCTTCTATTTGTATATAGATTGGTATATGAGAATTTTTATCTAACACGCCTTGCACCATCCTATCGCATTTTTACTATTATTTCTCAAATACAACTTTTCCCCGACAAATAGTTTTTTCAATATTTAAATGTTGATCTAACAAAATTACATCTGCATCAAAGCCTTCAGCAATATGACCTTTTGTGCGTAATTGTAATTGTTCCGCAGCATTTGTTGAGGACATTGCAACAAGCTCTGACAACGAACAATTTGTGACCGCTTTCATATTTTTCACTGCTTGTTCCATCGTCAATACACTTCCAGCTAATGCTCCATTTGGTAAATGTGCTCCGCTTTCTGTGACATGCACCGTTTGACCACCTAAATCATAATCGCCATATTGTAATCCTTTTGCACGCATAGCGTCTGTAATTAAAATAATACCTGCTGCCCCTTTTACTCGGTAGGCAAGCTTTACAGACATAGGATGGCAATGCACAAAGTCTGCAATGATTTCGACTTTAACAGCATCTTCAACAAGTACTCCGCCAACAACGCCTGGGTCTCGATGATGAAATGGTCGCATTTGATTGTATAAATGCGTTGCCTGTCTTACACCTAGTGCTACTGCTCTATCTACCTCTTCAAGCGTTGCATCTGAATGTCCGATTGATACAATAACCCCTTGCTTGTAAAGCTCTTCAATAAACGGATAGCCACCTTCCAGCTCAGGGGCAATAGTTATTTGTTTAATGCGGTTGTTACTTAATGTTTGCCATTGCGCAAATTGTTCAATAGATGGCAAAATCATATAGTCAATTGGCTGCGCTCCAGCACGCTTTTTCGAAACATACGGTCCTTCTACGTGTACACCTAATAAACTAGCCTCATTGTCACCATTTTCAAATTGAGCGATTGTCTTCAATGCATTTTCAATAGCTTCTGTCGCTTGTGTCATCGTCGTTGCAAGAAAGCCTGTGACACCTTCTTTAACTAATGACGCAGCCATATCATGAAGCCCTTGCTGTGTTGCATCCATTGCATCATTGCCTGCCGACCCATGAATATGCATGTCAATATAGCCAGGAAACAGTAACAAGTCTTTCCCCTTGCCTTCAATATATTGCTCTGCCTTATCGGATAATTCTTTACCTACTTTAATGATCTTGCCATTCTCAATCAATACGTCCCCTTTAAAAGGTATGACGTTATGGTTGACGATAGTTACATTGGAAATTAATAATGTACTGCTCAATTTAACACCTCCGCTGTCTATGTTTTTAAGAAGCTTACTTTTTTAAAGTAAGGACAAGCTATGTTATTTGGTATAGTTGTCTATACCAATTATAGTATGGAACATCAAAAATAAAAAGCGAATTTTACAATTTTTCTTATTTTTCATTTAATTTAGCAAATAACTCCCTCGATGCTTCTTAGGCTTAAAAAAGCTGGGACAAAAGAAAAAAGTGTTAGATTGATTTTAATCAATCTAACACTTTTATGTTGAAAACGTTAAAGTTCGCTACAGTTTGCGCTATTCGACACACCGTACCTTTAGCCTCTATTATACTATGTATGGACGAATCCCGATTGTGCCGTAATGCCAATGAAACATTCGTTTTGAACCCGCAATTTGCAGGTGGGTGCCCGCTTTATAGCTTTAAACGTCCCTCTCCAAAATGGGGCTTGTTTGCCACTACAAAAATAGATGGCTCCCGACGATATAGTGTTCGGTCAAAACTGTTAAATAGAGTTAGCAGTTAGACAAACACATCAGGATTCGTATTACAGTTATAATAACACCATATTTCAGATAATTCAAACGATTTCTAGCAAAAAAATAAATTCTTTCAGAAAACGCAAAAAATACCTAGATTCCCAACATTTTTTGTTAGAGAATCCAGGTATTTTGCATTATTTTTATCTTTTAAATGTTTTAATCGCTAAACTTAATTCGCTTAATTGATCTGGAGATACTTCACTTGGAGCATCTGTCAATAAGCAACTTGCACTTGCTGTTTTTGGGAATGCAATTGTATCACGTAGATTATTACGACCAGCAAGTAACATTACGAAACGGTCAAGACCAAATGCAAGACCTGCATGTGGAGGCACACCGTATTCAAACGCTTCTAATAAGAAGCCGAATTGTGCTTGTGCTTCCTCATCTGAGAAACCAAGTAGTTTAAACATTTTTTCTTGTAAATCACGCTCATAAATACGTAATGAACCACCACCAAGCTCATAACCGTTTAACACGATATCGTAAGCTTGTGCACGAACTGCAGCAGGGTTTGTATCCATTAATTCGATATCTTCGTCAAATGGACGAGTGAATGGATGGTGCGCTGCTTTGAATCGACCATCTTCTTCAGAGTACTCGAATAAAGGCCAGTCCGTAATCCATAAGAAAGCAAATTGTGATTCATCGATTAAGCCTAAATCTTGACCTAATTTTGTACGAAGAGCACCTAGTGATGCTGCAACTACATCAGCTTTGTCAGCTACGAATACTAAAATATCACCAATTTCAGCACCCATACGCTCGATTAATGCAGCAGCTAATGCTTCATCAAAGAATTTTGCGATTGGTCCATTTAACCCTTCTTCCGTTACTTTCAACCAAGCAAGACCTTTTGCACCGTAAATACCAACGAATTTTGTAAGCTCATCCATATCTTTACGAGAGTATTTATCAGCTGCACCTTTAATGTTGATACTTTTCACTTGCTTGCCTTGTGCTACTGTATCAGCAAATACTTTGAAATCACAGCCATCAAATACTTCGTTTAACGCTACTAATTCTAAACCGAAGCGAACATCTGGTTTATCTGAGCCGTAACGATCCATTGCTTCTTGGTATTTCATGCGTTGGAATGGCGCAGGAATATCGATGCCTTTTACATCTTTCATAACAGTTTGTATTAAACGTTCGTTCATTTCTAAAACTTCTTCTTGTGTTAAGAAGCTTGTTTCGATATCAACTTGTGTGAATTCAGGTTGACGGTCAGCACGTAAGTCTTCGTCACGGAAACAACGAGCAATTTGGAAATACTTTTCGAATCCAGCTACCATTAATAATTGTTTAAATAGTTGCGGAGATTGTGGTAATGCATAAAACTCGCCTTCATGTACACGAGATGGTACTAAGTAGTCACGAGCACCTTCTGGCGTTGATTTTGTTAAAATAGGCGTTTCTACTTCTAGGAAGCCCTCATTTTGTAAGAAGTTACGAATTGTACGTGTTACGTCTGAGCGCATTTTGAACGTATCGAACATCGCAGGACGTCGTAAATCTAGGTAACGATATTTTAATCGTAAATCTTCTGATACATCCGTACGATCTTCAATTTGGAAAGGAGGTGTCTTCGCTGTATTAATAACAATTAAGCTTGTCGCCTCCACTTCAATTTTGCCGTTTGGCACATTTGGATTGATTTGATCTTCCGAACGAAGAATTACCTTTCCTTCAATTTCGATTACGTATTCGCTACGTACTTTATCTGCTAAAGCATGTGCTTCTGCTTCATCAGGACTAAATACAACTTGTGTAATACCAGTACGGTCACGTAGGTCGATAAAGATTAATCCACCTAAATCGCGACGACGTTGCACCCAACCTTTCAATACAACGTGTTCGCCTTGTAACGTTTCAGAAAGCTCGTTACTAGCATGTGTTCTTTTTGCCATTTTGTATTTCCTCCAAAATCATTTATTTAATAAGTAGTTCACTAATTCTGAGAAGGCTACTTTTTGCTGCTCCCCAGATGCCATATGCTTTACTGTTGCTGCTTGCTCTTCTATTTCTGTTTCACCTAAAACGATAGTGTATTTAGCACCTAAACGGTCTGCAGATTTCATTTGTGCTTTCATTTTTCGATCTAAATAATCCATATCCGTAGAAATACCTTTTGCACGGAATGAGCTTGTCAGCTCTACTGCCTTTAGTTTCGCTTCATCGCCCATCGCAATCATGTAGACCTCTAATGCTGATTCTGTATCTAACTCTACCGCTTCAGCTTCAAGCGCTAATAATAAACGCTCGATACTTAATGCAAAGCCGATGCCAGGTACATCCGGACCACCAATTTCTTCTACAAGCCCATTATAACGACCACCACCGCAAAGCGTTGTGATTGCGCCAAAGCCATCAGCTGTTGACATAATTTCAAATGTTGTATGGTTGTAGTAGTCAAGGCCACGTACTAAATTCGGGTCTACTTCATATGAAATACCTAGCGTATCGAGATACGTTTTAACCTGAGCAAAATATGCCGCTGAATCCTCTGTTAAAAAATCAGTTAATGCAGGAGCAGTTGCCATTAATGGATGCTCACGGTCTACCTTACAATCTAAAATACGTAATGGGTTTTTTTGCAAACGATTTTGGCAATCAGAGCAAAACTCATGGATATGTGGCTCAAAATGATTAATTAATGCTGTGCGGTGTGCATCACGCGTTACTTTATCACCAAGTGAGTTGATGACTAATTTCAAATCCTTTAAGCCCGTTGATTCATAAATGTCCATTGCTAATGCTATCACTTCTGCATCGATTGCAGGGTCAGCTGAGCCAATAGCTTCAACACCAAATTGTACAAATTGACGGTAACGACCAGCCTGTTGACGTTCATAACGGAACATTGGTCCTAAATAAGATAGCTTCACAGGTTGATCTGGTGCACCAAACATTTTATGTTCAACATATGCACGAACAACCCCAGCTGTATTTTCTGGACGTAATGTTAATGAACGACCGCCTCGGTCTTCAAATGTATACATTTCCTTTTGCACTACATCAGTTGTTTCTCCAACACCGCGCGCAAATAAATCTGTTTGTTCAAAAATAGGTGTACGAATTTCGTTATATCGATACACACGACAAATATCACGAATAATTGCTTCGACCTTTTGCCATTTTTCTGATTGACCTGGCAATATATCTTGGGTCCCTCGTGGCACTTTAAAACTCATGTAAATACCTCCTTATCAATTGCTTATGAGCCAGCCTTCGTATGTAAAGCACGAAACAGCAGTACAGAGCGACTTTTTTAGAGAAATCCAACAAAAAAAGCCCTCGCCACCTTGCAAAATTGCAAGGGACGAGAGCTGTATATGCTTCCGCGGTTCCACCCTAGTTGACGCACAAACTACATTGCGTCCTCCTCATAATCGGGTAACGGCCGATTCCGTTTTTTCCTACTAAGTAATCCTTTTCAGAAAAAAGCCTCTCAAGTGTTATTCGCCTTATACTTTTTTGTAGGAAAGATTGCAGCCTAAGTCTTTCCCTCTCTTTTCCAATAGAGGTATACGCTACTTGCTTGGTCATAAGCGGTTAATCATTTTTTGATTACCCTTTATGTTAGTCACAACGAAAGGTAATGTCAACTGTTTTCTTATTTTTCACAAAGTAGTTATTAAAATAATGATTTCTGTTACCTTTTTCCCTCGAATTTTATCATGAAAACATGGTAAAATAGCACAAGAAAAGGAGGGGTCCAATGACGACAAAACTTATACATAAAACCATTATCTTTATCCTATTATTAACATTTCTGTTTCCAAGTATTAGCAAAAAAGAGCTAGTATTTGCTGATTCGAGTGATTTAAAAGTTACTGGAACTATACTTCATTTACGCGAAGGACCTGGGCTCTCTTACCCGATTATTACAACATTAGATGAAGGTGATTTGTTAACATCCATCAGTCGCGAGGGTGATTGGATTCAAGTAAAAACAGCCAATTATGAAGGATGGGTAGCATCTTGGCTAACAGCTTCTATAAATGAGCAACAAACAATTGATAAAACGGTTATATCCCAAGTTGATCGCCTTAATATCCGTACTGAACCGGATATTTCATCTCCAGTCCTTGGGCAACTGTCAACAGGCAATCAAGCAGCACTAATAACAGAAAATGGTGAATGGGCAAAAATCAATTGGAATGGACTAGTCGGTTGGGTATCTGCAGACTATGTGACGATTAATGAAACAACAGAAAAAACAACAACTGACCAAGTAGTAGAAGTATCTACAACAACCGAGCCTAAAGGTACTACATTTACTATTTTAGTCGATACGTTAAATGTCCGCAAAAAGGCAGATTTAACATCCAAAAAAATAGGAACTGTTTCTAATGGACAATCTTTTAAAGTACTAGCACAAGAACATAATTGGGTTCAAATTCAGTACAGTAACAAAAAAACTGGTTGGGTATACAGCTTCTATGGGACATTTTCTGATACGGTAAAAACGACTGCGAAAACTTCAACGTCATCATCACCCGCATCATCATCCTCGCTTGAATCTGTCACAATTATTTATAATGGGACAAACTTACGTACTGACGCGACCACAACTGCGGAGGTTGTTAAACGTGTAGATGCTGGCGAAACCTATCCAATTGTAGGGGCTAAAGATGATTTTTACGAAATACAATTAGAAGATAAAACCGCATTCGTCGCAAACTGGGTAGTCTCCACTTCACAAAGCAAAGCAATAACAACTAGCTATACAAAATCTGAGCCTCGAAAAAAAGGGACTCTAAACGGACTTACAATTGTTGTGGATGCTGGTCATGGTGGAAATGACCACGGTACAACTGGACAGCGAGGAACTGACGAGAAAGATATAACGTTGAAAACTGCGTCTCTTCTCGCATCTAAGTTAAGTGCAGCAGGTGCAAATGTTGTGATGACACGTGAATCAGATGAATATGTTGCACTTCGTAAACGTGTATCCGTTGCCCACCAGCATGATGCAGATGCTTTTATAAGTATTCACTATGACGCTACTGATAATAGTTCGGTTTCAGGTTTTACCTCCTACTATTTGAACAACAATCAAAAAGGGCTTGCTGAAGCAATACACAACGGCCTTGCTAGTAAAATTAACATTAAAGATCGTGGTACACAGGAAGGAAATTACTTAGTACTTCGTGAAAACCGACAAAAAGCAGTGCTTCTCGAGCTAGGTTTCTTAAGTAATGCCAATGAAGAACGGATCATTACAACGGCTAAATTCAGAGAACAGGCTACCCTCGGCATTTATCAAGGCATTTTAGATTACTTTGATGCCAACGAATAAAAAAGAACCTTCATTTTCTTATAATTATAGAAAATGAAGGTTTTTATTTGTTTATGTTTATTTTGTCGCTAATGTAACCCATATAATTTCCTCCATACGAATAAAGAAGGGTGTATGATAAACCTCGATAACGATATGGTCAGGTAATACAGAGGTTAAAATACCTTGCTGGATACTTTTCTCTGTTTGCACTACAATTATTTGGCTAATCATCAATTTAAGTGTTTCATATAAATAAGGATTCGATATCCTTCCTATTTGCGTCATCGACGATACACTTCCTTCCTACAAATTTGCCATTCTTTTTAGTATATGTAGGAATGATAGGAAATGTACCTCTATTTTGACTCAAGTAGGATCGTGACTGGACCGTCATTCGTCAATGCAACGTCCATCATAGCACCGAAAATACCAGTCTCTACTTGTAAGCCGTATCCACGTAAAGCATCATTAAAAGCTTCCCACAACGGCGCAGCTATTTCCGGTCTTGCTGCACTTGTAAAGCTCGGACGATTGCCCTTTTTTGTATCTCCATACAATGTAAATTGAGATACAGAGAGAATTGCGCCACCATGCTCTAAAATGGAATAATTCATTTTCCCTTCACTATCTTCCCATAAGCGTAGATTAGCGATTTTTTTTGCTAGGTATGCGACGTCATCTGCTGTATCCTCATGTGTAATACCAACGAGAAGCACATAGCCTTTATCAATAGCACCTGTAACTTCCCCCTGTACCGTTACAGATGCGGCCTTACTACGCTGTAAAACTACTTTCATAATGTTAACCCCTCAATCTATCAAAATCCGTTCCATCTGTCGTTTTAACTGAAGTGCCTTAGCGTATAAATACTAGCACTTCTAATTAATCACACGTTGCACAGAGTAAATATCCGGTGTTTGTTTAATGCGTTCAACAACCTTATGCAAATGTGAAATATTTGAAATAGAAATGGTTAGGTGGATGGTCGCAATTTTATCACGATCTGCGCGACCACTCACAGCTAAAATATTCGTTTTTGTTTCGCTAACGATTTGCATGACTTCATTTAATATTCCAGGTCTATCAAAGGCAGAAACCTCGATATCAACAGGATACTCTTTTTTCTCTGGTGTAAGCCCATGCTCCCATTCAACTTCGATGATACGCTCCTGCTCATCCTCTATGAGGATATTTGGACAATCCGCACGGTGTACTGATACGCCTCGACCTTTTGTAATAAAGCCGACGATGTCATCACCAGGAACAGGTGTACAGCAACGGGATAGTCGAATAAGCATATTATCAATGCCTTTCACAATAACGCCTGACTCAGTACGTTTTTGTGGAATCGGATTTTTCATTTTTTGTTCGATTTTTTCAAGTGCTTCTTCTTGCTCACGCTCTTTACGGCGTTTTTCGGCTAAACGATTTACAACTTGTTGTGCCGTAATACCATTCATACCAACAGCCGCATATAAATCCTCTTCATTCGTGTAATTAAATTTATCGCAAACACGTTTTAAGTTTTCTGATGACATTGTTTCTTTCATGTCAAAATCTTGTGAGCGTATCTCTTTTTCAATCATCTCTTTACCTTTGATGATATTTTCCTCACGCAGATGACGCTTGAAAAATTGCTTAATCTTATTTTTTGCTTGTGATGATTGCGCAATTTTTAGCCAGTCGCGACTCGGACCAAATGATTGCTTCGATGTTAAAATTTCAATGATGTCACCTGTTTTTAATGGTGTATCGAGCGGTACCATCTTACCATTAATTTTGGCTCCGATTGTACGATTGCCGACTTCTGAATGCACACGGTATGCGAAATCGATAGGTACAGAACCAGCAGGCAATTCAATAACATCCCCTTCAGGTGTAAATACGTACACCATATCAGAGAATAAGTCGAATTTTAATGATTCCATAAACTCTTCTGCGTTAGAAGATTCATTTTGGAATTCTAATATTTCTCTAAACCACGTTAATTTTTGATCGACATTTTGTTTTTCAATATCAATCTTTTTACCTTCTTTATATGCCCAGTGAGCAGCGATCCCGTACTCTGCAATTTTATGCATTTCTTTTGTACGAATTTGAACTTCTAATGGGTCACCATAGGGCCCAATAACGGTCGTATGCAATGATTGATATAAGTTTTGCTTTGGCATTGCAATATAATCTTTAAAACGTCCAGGCATTGGTTTCCATAAAGTATGGACTATTCCTAATACTGCATAGCAATCTTTTATGCTATCAACAAGTACACGAATCGCTAATAAATCATAAATTTCATTAAATTGCTTTTTTTGTAGCACCATTTTACGATATATGCTGTAAATATGCTTTGGACGACCATAAACATCCGCATCAATTTCGACATCAGAAAGCTGAGATTTCATTTCCCCCATGACATTGTCTAAATAAGCCTCACGTTCATCTCGTTTCTTCTTCATCAGACTGACAATACGGTAATATTGCTGTGGATTTAAATATCGAAGTGCAGTATCCTCCAGCTCCCATTTTACTGTCGAAATCCCTAGACGATGTGCAAGTGGTGCAAAAATTTCAAGCGTTTCTTTTGAAATACGACGTTGTTTTTCAGCAGGTAAATGCTTTAACGTGCGCATATTGTGCAGACGGTCAGCAAGCTTAATCAAGATGACGCGAATATCTTGAGCCATTGCTACAAACATTTTGCGGTGATTTTCCGCCTGTTGTGCTTCTTTCGATAAATATTTTATTTTTCCAAGCTTCGTTACTCCGTCAACAAGTACCGCAACTTCCTCGCCGAATTCACGGACTAAATCTTCTCGTGTAAATTCCGTATCTTCAACAACATCGTGCAAAAAGCCTGCTGCCACAGTTTCTGGATCCATTTGTAATTCAGCTAAAATACCGGCAACTTGCACTGGGTGAATAATATACGGTTCACCAGAGCTACGGAATTGCTCAATATGCGCATCTCTTGCCAATTCATATGCTTTTTTCACGAATGCGACATTTTCCTCATTCATATAGGATTTGACTAAATCAAAAACGTCTTCAGGAGTCAAAATTTGCTCTTTCGCCATAACATGTCCACCTTGCTCGTCAAATTTTTCAGATTAGATATAAACTTAATTGTATAAAAAATAGAGGTCGATTGTAAAGGGACTGTGTCATATAGTTTAGATAATATCGTGAACACTTCGTATTAATGGGTGAAAAATACATTATTATAGATAAAAAGACCCTTCGCAAAGCAGGTCAGCTTCGCAAAGAGTCTATAATTTACTAGTTAGTTTGCTTTGTTGTAGGCAACAGCAATTTTCGCACCAACTACTGCATTGTTTTTCACTAATGCGATGTTTGCATCAAGGCTCTTACCTTCAGTTAATTCTTTTACTTTGCCAAGTAAGAATGGTGTTACATTTTTACCTTGAATACCATTTTCTTCAGCTTCTTGTAACGCTTTTTCGATAATGCTAGTGATGAATTCGTGCTCAAGTGCTTCTGCTTCTGGAATAGGATTTGCAATAACTGCGCCACCTTGTAAGCCTAAATCCCATTTAGCACGTAACATTGCTGCTACTTCTTCTGGTGTATCAAGCTTAAAGTTTACATCAAATCCACTTTGGCGTGTGTAGAATGCAGGAAGCTCCGGAGTACCATATCCTACAACTGGTACACCTTTTGTTTCAAGATATTCTAGTGTTAAACCGATATCTAAAATAGATTTAGCACCTGCACAAATTACAGCTACATTTGTTTGCGCTAATTCTTCTAAGTCTGCTGAAATATCCATTGTTGTTTCAGCACCGCGGTGCACCCCACCGATACCACCTGTAACGAAAATTTCAATGCCAGCAAGCTCAGCACAAATCATTGTTGCAGCAACTGTTGTCGCGCCTAATTTTTTCGTAGCTAATAAATAGCCTAGGTCACGGCGAGAAGTTTTAGCAACACCTTGTGCATTCCCAAACATTTCAAGCTCTTCGTCAGATAAACCGATTTTAATTTTACCGTCAATTAGCGCAATCGTTGCAGGTACCGCACCGTTGTCACGAATAATTTGCTCAACCTCACGAGCTGTTTGTACGTTTTGAGGATATGGCATACCATGTGAAATGATTGTTGACTCTAATGCAACAATTGGTAGTCCTTTTGCTTGTCCAGCTTTTACTTCTTCTGATAATACGATGAATTCTTTCATGTGTTATTCCTCCATTTCACTTTTTAACAATTCTTCTGATAATTCAGGTCTTACTGTGTACGGGGATGCAAGTGTATTTTTGGCATTTGTTAAGCCTGCATCAATGCAATCCTCAAATGATTGTCCTCTTAACCAACTATGGATGACAGCACTTACAAAAGCATCACCCGCGCCAGTTACATCTTCAATTTTAGTGATGGCCTTAGCAGCAAAATGACTTGGTGTATTAGTTTCAGATGCAGCATAGACACCTTTGCTACCAGCAGTAATAATGACATGCTCGGCCCCTAATTGAAGAAGCTTTTGAATAGCTTTTTCATAGTTTGCATCGTTTTCAATCTTATGACCAACAATTGTTTCTGCTTCATCTGTGTTACAAATAAACCATGTAACCCCTTGCAATGTATCTGGTAATCGATTCATTTTTGGCGAGGATACGGGTACAATGACGAACGGAATAGCTCGCGCAATCGCTACTTGTTGGATGTAAGCTACCGTTTCTTTCGGGCAGTTTAAATCCATAATAAAGCAGCCTGCATTCATTAGCATTGGCTCATATTTCTTCAATAAACTTGGCAATAATAAATCATAAACTTCCATGTTTGCAACAGCTAATGCAAGCTCACCTTGCTCGTCCATAATCGCAGTATAGGAACCAGTTGAAGCATCTGGTAACTGCTCGACATAGCGTAAATTCATAAATGATTCTGATGCTTCTTGGATTACTTGCCAATCCGCATCCTTTCCAGCTGTCGTGAGTAACGTCACCTCATGATTAAGTCGACCTAAATTTTCCGCAATATTTCGACCAACCCCACCTACACTGAATGAGGAGCTAGCAGGATTAGAAGTTCCTAATTGCACGGTCCCTCTTACATGAAATTTCCGATCGAGATTAGCTCCGCCGATACAAATAATTTCATTTTCCTCAGGTAAAATATAAGCACGGCCAACAATCTTCCCTTGCTTCGTTAAGCTCGACACTAGGTTTGCAAGTACTGGACGGGACAGATTCATCTTATCTGCCATCTCTTGCTGAGACATAAACGGATTTTTACGAATTAAAGCCAGTACCGCTTGTTCTCTTTCATTCATAGCATCACCTTTTATTATATTTGTTTACATTATAAACTTTTGTTTGAATTAAGTCAACATTTCTCTTATTTATAAGGTTTTACAACAAAAAAATAGCACGCTAGAATACTTCCTAGCATACTATTTGTACTTTTCATGTCGTTTATACTATTATGTTCAATCCTTTCTGTTCATTACTATAGGAGCATCGTTTTAATGTGCTAGTTTATTCGGAGATTGCTTTTTCACGATGATGACAAACAAGCTAGCTAAAACACATAATACACCAGCTAAGAAAAACGCCCATGTGTACGAGTTAAAAAATTTATAAATTAGACCTCCACCGTATGCTGCTACTGCAGCACCTGCCTGATGGGATGCAAAAATCCAACCATAAATAATACCACTTTTTTGCGTGCCAAAAATTTGTCTTGAGATACTAACAGTTGGCGGTACAGTTGCAATCCAATCTAATCCATAAAACGCAGTAAAAATAATGAGCAATGTAAGAGAACCCTGCATTAATGCATATGGCAGTAAAACTAAAGAAGCACCTCTTAAAAGATAATACCAAAATAGTAACCAACGATTATCGAAGCGATCAGATAACCAGCCTGATAATGTTGTTCCGACTAAGTTGAATATTCCCATGAATGATAGAAACGAAGCAGCCGTTACTAAAGGTACACCGAAACTAATACAATACGATACAAAATGGGTACCAATTAACCCGCTTGTTGATAACCCGCAAATAAAAAAACTACCTGCTAAAAGCCAAAATTCTTTCACTTTTATTGCAGTGAATAAACCATTAAAAGCAATAATAATTGGGTTTTTCTTATTTTCTACTACACTTTCTGCTTTTTCTTCTTCAAGTCCATATGCAAGAAGCCCAACGTCCATCGGTTTATTTTTCATAAACAACAAAATAATGATAAACATAATGGAGCTTAACACCATTATTAATGCAATTGCCCATCGCCATGAAGAATTTTCGATAATCATTGCTAATATCGGGAGAAGAACTAATTGTCCTGTTGCAGTGCTGGCAGTTAATATCCCTAAAGCGAGCCCTCTTCTTTTTTCGAACCAATGATTCGCTACAAAAGGACTTAAAACGGTTAAAAAGAGACTAGCCCCTAGACCAATTATAAAACCCCAAATAATAATCAATTGCCATGCTTGCTGCATTAACAATGTAAGCGATATGCCTATAATTAATATCGCCATAGCAGCTAGCATCATTTTCTTTAATCCCAGAACTTCGAGCAATGCCGCCATAAACGGACCGGAAATCCCATATAAAAAAAGACTAATGGCAAAAGACATTGCGATTACCGAACGATCCCACCCAAATTCATGTTCAAACGGACCAATAAAAACACCTGATGAAGATAAGGTAATGCCTGCTACAATAATTGAAAAAAATGTTATCATTAAAATAAACCAACTGTAATGAATACGTTTCATAACCCCACCTACATTTCTAGAAAAATGTAAAACGATTGTTTTTATATGAAATAAATTTAGAAAACAGGTATGCTAAAAATATATGTATATACATATATAATAATGACTCGCTATTTTAGATGTCAAGAAAATAATTCCATTTTAGTGGTACAATATAGTTTAACGAAAAACCTAAAAGGAGATCTAGTTATGGAGAGAAATTACACAGACATTGACTATACTCAAATTTGCGTATGTGCGAATCTTAGAAAAAAGACTAGAGCCGTTACGCAGCTATATGATAAAGCTCTTGAACCTACTCATTTAAAAGTTACTCAATACTCGATGCTAGCAAATATTGCCCATCATAAAGCAGTTTCAGTAAGTCAATTGGGTGATATTCTATTACTTGATCAGACAACGATAACCCGTAATGTCAATCTATTGAAGAAAAATGGCTTTGTGGATGTTACTCGCGATACACAAGATGGCCGAACGAAAATCATTTCTTTAACGGCTATAGGAAATGAAAAATTAAATGAAGCAACACCAATTTGGATGGACATACAAGAAAAAATCATAGAGGATATTGGAATCGAAAAATATATAGACTTTTATGAAACGCTAAAAAAAATTCAAAAAGTAGTGAAATCCTACGACTAGTTTTGTCAGAATTGTTTGGGTGACTGGCACTTTATAAAAAAGGCTGTCCCAACATTCGGGACAGCCTTTTTCGTTTCTTAATATTGAATTAATGTTTTCATGCTTAGATCGCCAAGTTTTGCACGACCGTTTAGTTCGATTAGCTCAATTAGGAATGCACAGCCAACAACTTCCCCACCTAATTGCTGAATTAAGCGAACCGTTGCCTCTACTGTCCCCCCAGTTGCAAGTAAATCGTCACAAATAAGCACTTTTTGACCTGGTTTGATGGCATCTTTATGCATTGTTAATGTATCTTTACCATATTCTAAACCGTAATCTGCACTAATTACTTCACGTGGCAATTTTCCTGGTTTACGAACTGGTGCAAAGCCAATTTCAAGCGCATAGGCAACTGGGCAACCTATAATGAAACCACGAGCTTCAGGACCTACAATAACCTCTGCGCCAACTTCCTTAGCGTATTCAACGATTTGATCCGTTGCATATTTGTAAGCTGGACCGTTATCCATAATTGTTGTAATATCTTTGAAGCTAATGCCTTCTTTTGGCCAGTTCTCAACTGTTGTCACGTATTGCTTTAAATCCATAGTTCTTGCTCCTCCTACGAAATTGTATTCGTATATAAATTTAATCGTTCATCAAACCATTGCTTTAACTCTATATATGGTGCATAGACAAGTTTTTGCTCTATTTCAATCTGTTCTGAACGTTGTTTGTAAGACGGCGCCTCAGTTAATGGCGTTTTCGGCGCATTCACGTTGACAGTCGTCAGTCCACTCTCCATTCTAACAAAATTAAGCTCAAAAAACACCTGTGTCATAAATTTTAATGCTTCTAACGGCCAACCCGTATGCTTTGCTAAATCCGTTAAATGCATATCTAATGGAAATGCAGGACGTTGCTTTAGAAATTTATAGTACCAGGCAAATTGTTCACGTGTAGGCATTCCGTTGAAGTACTGGGAATCTGGCATATAAAAATGAGCATAAATACGCGAAGGTGCTGTTTTTTGTAATACATTTTCTAATAATTGAACGTTGTGCGGTAAATCAAGTAACACAATATAATTTGTTTGCTCAACATTGGACAGCTCGGCATCAACTAATTGAATAGGTACACCTAGCAATGAGTGATAATAGCTCATCGTCTCAGGACGGAACGCATAAAAAATAGCTTCCTCTTTTGGCACTGTATGCAACCAACGAGAAGTTTGGCGAATTCCACGAATATCAAATAATTGCCATTCTGTCGTTTGAACATCCTCAATCATAAATTGTGGCTTTTTACGTCCTTGCCACTCATTAATTTGAAGATCTCCAATAAACGATACTTTAATGCCGTATGTCAGCTCATTATACAAATGCCCTTTATTAAAACCTACACTATCCAATTTCTCAAGGCCGTCTGTTAATTCCATTTTAATGTGATTTTCAGCAGCACCAATTTTTCGCATCGATGCAATTTCCACATCTTCAAGCACATACACCGGCTTCTGGAAATCTGTTCCAAACGGGCCGAGCGTCGCAATTTCCTCTATAGCATCCGCGGAAATCTCATCAATTTTTAGCGGAATATCAATTGAAACAACCGGCGTTAATTGCTCTTCTGTTAAACATTCTCTTGCTTGTACATCTAATCGTGCTCGCAGTTCATCCACATGCTCCAATGGTAACGTCATTCCCGCTGCCATCGGATGTCCCCCGAAATGTGGTAAAATATCTCTATTTTTCGCCAATTCATTATATAAATGGAACCCTTCAATACTGCGTGCAGACCCTTTTGCTGTCCCTTTCTCAAAGTCTAGTGAAAGAACAATTGTTGGACGATAATAAAGTTCAACAAGTCTTGATGCTACAATACCTACAACGCCAGCATTCCAGCCTTCTCCTGCTACAACTAAAACAAGAGAATCCCCAATCTTTTCATCTGCTTCGATAATGGCAATCGCCTCATCTGTAATACTTTTCACGATATCTTTACGTTCTGTATTACATTCATTTAGCTGTTTAGCTAGAGCTGTCGCCTTTGGTGCATCCTCTGCCATTAGTAACTCAACAGCTGGTGACGCTTCGCCAAGTCGCCCAACTGCATTTAAACGTGGCCCAAAATAAAAGCCAATCGTTTCTTCATTGATAGTGGCTTGCTCTGCACTTGCTACTTCACACATTGCCTGTATCCATGGGCTAAGTGAACGTCTCATTTCCTCAATGCCACGTTTTACAAGATAACGGTTTTCGTCGACTAAGGGTACTAAATCTGCAACGGTACCAATTGCCACAAACTCAAATAAATGTGTTGGCAGCTCGCCATATAAGGCATGCGCTAATTTAAATGCCACACCAACACCCGCTAGCTCACCAAACGGATAATGTCCCTCAGGTACACGTGGATGTAAAATGATATCCGCTTGTGGTAACTCTTCACCAGGCTCATGGTGATCTGTCACAATCACATCCATTCCAAGTTCCTTTGCCACTCGAATCGGTTCAATACCTGAGATCCCATTATCCACCGTTATAATTAATTGAACGCCCTCTTCATAGGCCTCACGAAATAATGCTTCGTTCGGACCATAGCCATGTAAAAAACGATTAGGTATTTTAAATGATACATCTGCTCCAAGGTCATGTAATACATTGAGCATGACCGTCGTACTTGTCACACCATCGGCATCATAATCCCCGTAAACTAAAATTTTCTCATTATTTTCAAGCGCTTTCTGGATGCGCTCTACCGCTTCTGCCATACCATGCATTAAAAATGGATCATGTATATTTGCTTCTGTCATATTTAATAAGCTTTCTGCATCAGCTGATGTTGAACAGCCTCGGGCCACCAAAATTTTCGCCGCAATAGCAGAAAGTTGTAAGTCATTTTGTAATGTTTGTACAAGTTGTGCGTCTGGACGCTCGACCTGCCATCTTTTTTTCGATAAAATCATATTTCTCACTTCCTCACGAAGGCTATTATACCGAAAATCGAGCATGTTCGCACTATCCACTAGCTTACTAGATTTATCCTGATTTAATAGATCGTCTATTTTTCCGTTATTTCTAACATGCACGACACTTTCCTTCAGCATATTAAAAAGCCTACTCTAAAAAAGAGTAGACTTAGGAGTGGATGGCGTCGAATAAAGTGTCAGGCACTCAAACAATTTCAGTTCCTTTTGAGGCAGCGACTAATGCTTCGACTTTAGCAACATTTCCTTCATGCAAAGCCGCCACTATTGTACTGCCTACAATTACGCCATTGCCAAGGGCACCCATGCTCACCACTTGTTGAGGCGTTGAAATACCAAAGCCAGCTAACACAGGTATGTGACTCATTTTACGCAAACGTGCAAAATGACCTTCTAAATCATCTGCAAAGCTTGCGCGAGCTCCAGTAATACCGTTCACAGTTACTGCATAAACGAAACCTTGACTAGCCGCTGCTATACGAGCAATTCGCTCTGGTGGGCTTGTTAACGATACAAGTTGTACAATATCAACACCATGAGGATTTAAAGTTTGACGAAGTATTTCACTTTCCTCAAGGGGTACATCAGGAACGATTAACCCTTTTATCCCCCCTGCTACACAAGCGATGGCAAATTGCTCTAAACCATAAGCTAAAACGGGATTAAAATATGTCATAACAACTAATGGAACTGTAATCTCTTGACGGAATGAGGCAAGCGCTTCTAGTACTTTTCGCAATGTTACACCTTCTGCTAAAGCTCGTTCTCCTGCCT
The DNA here is from genome assembly GCF_044753985.1 of Lysinibacillus sp. NPDC093210. Lineage (NCBI taxonomy): Bacteria > Bacillati > Bacillota > Bacilli > Caryophanales > Bacillaceae > Lysinibacillus > Lysinibacillus sp. NPDC093210. The sequence continues at coordinate 83,199 of NZ_JBIVOE010000002.1, forward strand.
GCTCTATCGTAGGACCATCTGCAACAGGATCGGTAAAAGGAATACCGACTTCAATGGCTGTCACACCCATTTTTTGTAATGACAAAATAGTTGGCTTTAACGTTTCAAGCCCACCGTCTCCTGCCATAATATAGGGCACAAATGCTTTATTACCAGCGTTGTTCACTTGGTCAATTGCCTGCTGTAATGTTGTCATGATTTATCACCTCCAAGTACTGCACGAACAGTATGTACATCCTTATCACCGCGGCCTGATAAACAAACAACAATGATATCACCAGCATTCATTTCTTTTGCAAGCTTTGCTGTATATGCAATAGCATGTGCACTTTCCAGAGCCGGTAAAATACCTTCTGTGCGACTTAATAATTGTAGACCTTCAAGCGCCTCTTTATCTGTAATAGAATCAAAATTTGCGCGTCCGATATCATGCAAATAACAATGCTCTGGTCCCTTCCCAGGATAATCAAGACCTGCTGAAATCGAATGTGCCTCCTGAACAAAACCATTGTCATCTTGAAGTAAATACATGTACGCTCCATGAAGAACGCCTAACTGACCGCCTGCAATGGCAGCAGCGTGTTTCCCTGTATTAATACCACTTCCAGCTGCTTCTACACCATATAACGCTACCGATTCATCATCGACAAATGGATGGAACATGCCAATAGCATTACTACCACCGCCTATACAAGCGACAACGGCATCTGGCAAACGTCCTTCTTTTGCAAGGACTTGTGCTCTTGTCTCCACACCAATGATACGTTGGAAATCACGCACTATTTTCGGGAAGGGATGAGGACCTAGAGCTGAGCCTAAAATATAATGTGTATCTTCGACATTCGTCACCCAGTATCGAAGAGCAGCATTAACTGCATCTTTCAACGTTTTCGAACCTGTTTCAACAGACTCTACCTTTGTGCCAAGTAGCTCCATACGGAAAACATTTAATTGTTGTCGTTTGATATCTTCAGCACCCATAAAAACGACACATTCCAAATTTAACAATGCACAAGCAGTCGCTGTTGCTACACCATGTTGTCCTGCTCCCGTTTCCGCCACTATTTTCTTTTTACCCATGCGCTTGGCAAGAAGCGCTTGACCAATGGCATTATTAATCTTATGGGCGCCTGTATGATTTAAATCTTCACGCTTCAAATAGATTTTGGCTCCACCAAGCTCTTTTGTTAAATTTTCAGCATAGTACAGTGGTGTCTCACGTCCTACATATTCCTGTAAATAATAAGCTAGCTCGTTAGTGAATGTTGGATCTGCCATTGCCTCATCAAAAGATGCTTCTAATTCGATTAATGCCGTCATTAATGTTTCTGGAACATACTGGCCGCCAAATTTCCCGTAGCGCCCTTCCTTCGTCGGTACACTATTTGCGATTGAATTTGTCATTATGCTCTCCCCCTCTTTACTGCTTGTAAAAATGCTTCTATTTTTTTCGTGTCTTTGCTACCCTCTGTCTCAACACCACTTGAAACATCTACCATAGAAGGTGATACAAGTGACAATGCCTCTTGAATATTCTCTAACTTTAAGCCGCCTGCTAGTATTAGCTTGTCACGTTGGATGCCAGCTGCCTCCAGTAATGTCCAATCAAACGTATGACCACTTCCGCCTTTATAATCCGTGCCAGGAGCGTCGAATAAATAATAGTCAACATCATAGTTTGTTGCCACCTGCACATCCTCAGCGCAATGGACAGACAGAGCCTTAATCGAAGGATAGCCCTGCTGAACAATAAAGTCAGGCGTTTCCTCGCCATGATACTGCACATAATCCAATGGCACACTCGAGACTGCCAGTTGTAATTCCTCAGGCGTTGGATTAACAAAAACACCTATTTTCTTAATTCCTTCAGGTACATGTTGGGCCAATTGTTGCGCCTGTTCAATGGACACTTGGCGTTTACTTGGTGCAAAGACAAAACCGATGGCATCCGCTCCTGCTTGCACCGCCGCTTTCACATGCTTTACTTCTTTCAAACCGCAAATTTTCACCTTCGTCATACCGATGCACCCTCTTTATTTACTTGTAAATGTCGAAGCGCACTACCTGCATCGCCACTGCGCATTAATGATTCTCCTACAAGAACAGCGCTTGCTCCCATTGCCGCAACCTTTTTAGCATCTTCATTGTTCCAAATGCCGCTTTCACTAATTAGCACCCGTTGCTCCCCAAATGGAAAAGCCTCTGCAATATCTTTCGTACGTGCTAAATCTACTTCAAATGTGCGTAAATCTCGATTGTTGACACCAATTAACTTTGCCCCTAGAGCTACTGCTCGTTCAAGCTCTTCAATATCGTGAACTTCTACTAACACTTCTAGTCCCAAGCTTGTTGCAAAGCTAAATAATTCTTGTAACGTTGCATCGTCAAGTGCTGCAACAATGAGTAAAATAATAGATGCACCAGCAGCCTTGGCAAATTGAATTTGCACACGATCAATCATAAAATCTTTACAAAGTAGAGGTGTTTGCACAGCTTTCGCAACTGCAGCCAAATCTTCAAACGAACCTTGGAAAAATGCTTTGTCAGTTAAGACTGAAATAGCTGCTGCACCTGCTTCAGCATAAATTTTCGCCTGTTTTACAGGATCAGCGCCTTGTGCAATAAGTCCCTTTGACGGAGAAGCACGTTTCATTTCCGCAATGACTTGCAAAGTGTCAGCAGTGTTTAACGTTGCAAAAAGAGAGTTGCGCTTTATTTCGTTGAAATCGGCTAATGGATCTGGCTGTGTAAGTAATTCGGCTACCTCTATTTTTTTCTGTTCTATAATTTTAGTTAATATATTCATTGCCCAATCTCCACCTCTTTAATTTTCTCACTATAAGCGGCTACTGCCTCTAATTTTTGTAATGCGCGTCCACTGAATATACTATCCCTAGCAATAGCTACACCTTCTTTGACGGTTTGCGCAATCCCATGGCTAAATAAACCAATTCCAGCATTTAGCAATACTGTGTCAAAATAAGCACTTTGTTCACCTGCCAGCAATTTGCGCATAATGGCTGCATTGTCGTTAGCATTGCCACCTCGAATCGCTTCTAAAGGTGCATAGTGAAGTCCTACGTCCTCTGCTGTTAAGGCAAACGGAATCAAATCTCCCTTATCTACTAAGACAAATGTATTTTGACCAGCAAGTGAAGCTTCATCTAAACCCTTTGGACCAGAAACAACTATCGCTCGCTCACGTCCGAGCATTTGTAAAACGGAAGCATATTCCATCACAAAGTTCGGGCGATTAATGCCAGTAAATTGAGTTGATAATGGGACTGGATTTGTCAGCGGCCCGACAAGATTAAAAATAGTTGGCTTTCCTAAGGCACGGCGTACCTCTCCGATACGCTTCAATTTTGGATGTACATTTGGAGCATATAAAAAAGCAATACCTTCTTTTTCTAAAAGCTCTACCGTTTGCTCAATAGAAATATTTGTATGAATACCTAATGCCTCTAACACATCCGCACTACCTGATGCAGATGAAATTTTGCGATTACCATGCTTCGCCATTTTGACACCTGCCCCCGCTAATACAAAGGCCGATGCAGTACTAATATTAAATGTATTTAATCCATCACCACCTGTACCACAGTTATCCATATAGACACCTGCTTTAGCGGGTACTTCCAGTGCAAACGAACGCATAACCGTTGCTAATGCCGCTACTTCATGAGCCGTTTCGCCCTTTGCGGATAAGCTCAATAAAAAATTAGCTATTTCTTCTTTCGGCGTATTTGGTTGGAACATCCATTTTGCAGCTTCTATCATTTCCTCATACATTAAATGCTGGCGCTGCTGAACCTTTCTTTTTATCATTTCCATCATTTTATCTCACCTTCATTTTTCAAATGTTGTAAAAACGACTGTTCTTCCGCTGTTACTTGTTTCTGTACATTTTTCACATTTGAATATTTTGTTACTGTTATCGTGGATTGCATATGCATTGTTTCATTTTCAACAACAATTGACTTACCTGTTAATGCAAAATCTAAATGCCCATTAAATCCTATAAATCCGATAGCACCGCCAAAAACATCTGCTGTTTGAGTTGTCTTTGCTAAATTACTTTCAGCTTGGTGATCTGGCATACCTATAGATGAAAATGGTGGTATTGTCGCAGCTAAGACATCTATTGCATGTAGCATCGGTAATAGTTGCCCTTCTACATAGGATGTCATATGCAGCTTTTGCTTCGAACGCTCAATTCTCATCGCATCAATCACTTGAATAGAATCACGAAAACATACATTTGCTAGCTCTTGTTGTACAGCCGTAACAAGAACTGCATGCGATTTCCTCACTTCAGTATTTTCGTACAGCTTACGTTCATTTTCTCGATCTTCTAAGTTGGTTGTGCCGCGTGGAAAAGAGCCCTCCGTAGGTGTCGCAATAACGCGTTCGCCCTTTACTTGAACCAAACTTTCAGGAGATGTTCCCATCACAATATGATCATCAAATGTTACATAATACATATATGGGGCAGGGTTTTTCTTTCGTAATTGACGATATAATGCAAAGGCATCTCCATGCATAGTAGCCATAAAGTGTTTGGACAGAATAACACGTATATGCTCCTCGCTTAACGTCTCTGTTATATTTGTAACAGATGTTGCAAGTTGTTTTTCTGATAACGGCTTGAGCGCTTGATTGCTCCATGTTGTATCTTCAACTTCTTTGCCTGTTAATAACTGCTGAGCCAATTCCTCTAAATTCGGCTCTTTATTTTCTGCATCGATGTTTGTATGGATTAATGTAACTTCATCCGTTAGATGGTCAAAAACAACAATCGTTTCATAAACATGAAAATGTATATCTGGCCCCTCTATAATTTCTTGATTTCTTGCTACGTTGTTTGTAGCACCACTGCCAATATACCCTATTGCACCACCTGAAAATGGAAATTCAGTCGTATTCGAAATACGAGGCATCAAGCGTTTCAACAATACGAAAATGTCGCCTTTATGTGTGTAGGTTTTTCCCGTTTTATAGGAGTATTCCTTAATCTCATCGCCTATACCTTTATATGTTTTTCGAGGATTGGCACCTATGAACGAATAGCGTCCTGCCCCTTCATGCTGTGCTGAACTTTCTAGCAAAAATTTATGTGTACCTTGCAAGCGTCTAAAAATTAATATTGGTGTTAACGAATCCCCATTTATTTTCTTCACCTTTGTTCTTGAACTAGTTGTTTGCATATCGACTAAACTCCTTTTAAAAATAAATTTTACGTTTCTCGATTTAGCAAAAGCATAAAACAAAACAAAAAAAGCCCTCTGCAAAAAGGAATTTTCCTAATTACAGAGGACGATCATGACCGCGTTGCCACCTCATATTAGAGCTATAAAGCTCTCACTTATGTGCTTCATCATTTTTACCTATAGCAAATAAAATCTATCGCAGTGTTTTTATACGAAAGATTTAATAGGCAAATGTTTTAATTGAAGCACCCCCGATAACGTGGGGAATCCGTTTGCTATTATGCATAGCAACTCTCATAAGTCCATTCACATAAGCTACAAATCAGTTTTCACCATCCACTGACTCTCTAGATTGCACACTTATGCTACTACTCTTATTCAACAATTTCTCAGCTATTCTCGTCTATGCTCTGCTCATCTGTTCTAGGCTGATCTCGCTCCCGAGACCTTCTACCTTATCCGAACGAAAAGTTAGCCTTATTCTATGCCACCCTACAATGATTGTCAACCAATTCTGATAAATAGATTAAAATGCAGCTTATTCTTTTTTGTATTTGTGAGGCACTTTCATTGTTTTTACTAGATAAAAGAGACCGACAAATAAAAGCATAACCCCGAAAATATCCAATACAATATTTTTAAACAATTCATCTTTTACTGTTGTATTTAAAAAGAAAGAGCCCACCAGCACAATCAATAAACTGAATACGATTTTCAGCAATTTCATCGAATATTCCTCCTATAAAATCACTTTTTGGTTTATTTTATCGCATTTATTATATATAATTTTTAGATCATATTTATAGTCTTTTTAATTAAGAAAGGAGTATAATCATGAAAAAATTGTTAAATCTTACATTGTTAATTCTACTAATATTTTTTAATTTCTCTCCCCCCTTAGCAATAGCAGAAGTATCAATCAACAATAAAAGCTTTATCTTAACCGACACTTCAAATAATGAAATTTTCAATGTAACAATAAATATTAATAACGCTATAAAAACGGTGATTGTAGATGACGGATACATAACTGAAAATATTGTTTACGACACAATAAAAAAATGAAATGCTTTTAAACGGTGAAAAAATACCTGATGAAACGGTAAATCTTTAAAATACTTTGCAGAAATTGAAAAAGAAGATACTATAATCAATTACTCTCAATCTGCACTCTTACAAAACCATAGACCAGTCTCTTTATCAATTGACCAAGGAGCTGGAATTGGTTCAACATGGGTCTATGAATTTACAAACTATGGACAGATTAATGTAACTGGCTTAACTAAAGCTGCACTAATAGGAGCACTGGCTGCAATACTTACGAAAAATGTAATAGGTGGTGTTCTAGCTTCTATAGCAACAACAATTTTTTCCTCTGTTTCTTCTGAAAGAGGTAGTGTATATTACAAACACATTAGATATACCAAACCAAACGAACAGTTTCCTTTACTATACAAAAGATATAAAGAAGAAGTATATTTTTATAAATATTCACAGTACACGGGACTTATTGGCACGAAATAATCTATCATTAACACTATAAAATCCAATTATTAAATGTATTGATATTTTAAACAAAAATTTTAATAATTAAGATTTAATAAAACTACTAGTCCTAACATTAAAAAAAGAGCCATCTCAACATCAGTTGAGAATGGCTCTTTTAACTATTTATTAAACAGTAGGTTCGTCTGTTCCCCATTGTTTTTTCTCTTTTTTGCGTAATTGACCATCTGATTTTTTCATCTCGCGCACTTTTAGTGAGTACCAGATTTGGGCTGCAATACAGATAGAAGAATACATACCTGTAATTAAACCAATTAATAACGCAATTGAGAACGTTTCAATTGACGGTGCACCGAAAATAAGGAGCGACACTACAACGATAATTACAGTTAATACCGTATTTACCGAACGTCCCATCGTTTGACGCAACGATTTATTAACAATGTTCGCCAAGACTTCTCGGTCTTGAATTGTATCATATTGCTCTAAGTTTTCACGCATGCGGTCAAATGTAACAATGGTATCGTTAATGGAGTAACCAACAATTGTCAGTACGGCTGCAATAAACGTAATGTCCACTTCTAAGCGCATAAAACTAAAGACAGCAATGATTAGGAATACGTCATGCAGAAGCGATACAATCGCGCCAATACCCATACGCCATTCAAATCGAATCGCTACATAAATGATGATTCCAAGAGCAGCAAGTGCTAATGCTTTAATAGCATTTTTCACGAGCTCTTTACCGATAGTTGGAGATACAGTACTAACTGCAGGCTCATGACCATATTTCTCGCCTACTACCTTCTTGAATTTTAAAACTTCACTTTGTGATAAGTCATCTTTATAACGGATAACCGCCATATTATTTTTCTCACCTGAAAGCACAATATCATCAGATGGGAAACCGATGCTAGACACATATTTTGAAACTTCTTCTTTCGTTAATGTTTGATCCGCTTCTATTTGCGCTCGCGTACCGCTTGAGAAGTCAATCCCAAGATTTAAGCGGAAAATTCCAAGAACGACAATCCCTGCAACTAAAATAGCTAAAGAGAGCGTATAGAATTTTTTACGGTTGTGAACAAAGTCAAAACGATCGAATTTCGTTGATAAATCTAATGTACCAATTTTTTCATCCAAGCTATGTTGTTTAGATTTTGGTATACCAAACCATGCTGGATTATTAAAGTAACCGCTGTTTACAAGTAACCCTAGTAGCACACGAGAACCCCAAACAGCCGTTAGGAAGCTTAATAAGATACTAATGATTAATGTTGTTGCAAATCCTTTAACAGAGCTTGTACCGAAGTAGAATAATACACCTGCAGCTAATAATGTTGTTAGCTGCGCATCGACAATCGCCGATAAAGATTGTTTTGAACCAATCTGGAATGCTTGTTTTACCGAATAACCAACACGTAGCTCTTCTCGAATACGTTCTGCTGCTAGGATATTCGCATCGACTGCCATCCCTATTCCGAGCACGATAGCCGCAATACCTGGCAATGTTAACACGGCATTAATCCAGTCGAACACAACAAGTACTAGGAATGTGAATATAGCAAGTGTAATGATTGAAATAAAGCCAGGTAAACGGTAATAGAATAGCATAAATAAGAAAATTACTATTACGCCCACAATACCTGCAAATACTGTACTTTTTAATGCTTGGTCACCGAATTGTGCACCAACTGATGTAGAGTAAATCTCATCAAGTTTCACAGGAAGTGCCCCTGCATTTAAAATACCTGCTAAATTTTTTGTTTCGTCCACTGTAAAGTTACCACTGATCATTACATCTGTAGTATTTAACGTTTGACTAACAGTTGCTGCAGAAGCATAGCGAGGTTTCGCTTTTTGTGATTCCGCTTTATATGAATCGACACCTTCTTCAAAGTCTAGCCATACAACCAGTAAATTTTGGCCTTGTGGTTTGGCAGCAATTTTACTCGTAATATCCGCAAATTTTTTCGCATCTTTTAACGTTAGCGAAACAATTGGACGGTTTTGTTGGTCAAAAGAAGCTGACGCACCATCAGCCTTTAAATCATCACCATCTAAAAGTAAATTATCATCGACATCACGGAATGTTAAATTCGCAGATGTAGATAGCATTTTACGAGCAGATTCTTGGTCTTCAACCCCCGCTAATTGCACGCGAATACGGTTTTTGTCTTCAACCTGTATGCTTGGTTCACTTACCCCAATTGCATTGACACGGTTACTAAGCGCTGTTGCCGTTGCGGTTACAACCTCTGGTGTGATTTTTTGTCCTTCTTTTAATTCATTGACCTCATAAAGTACCTCAAACCCGCCTTGTAAATCAAGACCAAGCTTAATGTCCTTTAAGACGCCATCTACAGTCGTACCCATGGAAGCTGCAAATAGCACCAAAAGTAGCACGAATGCAACAATTCGACTTCTTAATTTCATCTATAAATCCTCCTCGAATTGGTGCAAGGGCATCCCTTACACTGCAAACAAGTATACTAGCAATACCTTTTGAAACTTGTATTCCTCCTTTACCTTAGAATAATTGTAGCTCGTGCTTCAAAAGGGTTGCTTTACTTATTTTAATCGTTCAATAACGCGCAAATCCCGTACTAATAGAAGATGCGTCTCCCATTTCATTATGAATAGTAAGCGGAACATTTATGTAGGGAAATCAAAATTCCTTACAACTTTTTACAGCCTTTTTTTCGATATGGCTTGTACAAAGTAAAAAAGCGCAACACACTCATTATGAAACACGTTGCGCTTGGTGTCAATTCAACACTGTAGGATTCTTATTAATCTTTTACAGAACCGACATATTCTGCTTGTGTTTTCACCGGACCAAGCAATGATTTTAGCTCCTCTGTGTTTATTTCTGCAAACCAATCATCACTTTGCAAAAACTCTACTTGGTTGAATGAGACAATATCAGACGGTGATACTGCAAAAATAGTAGCAATAACTTCATATAAGCGCAATTGCTCTACATTTTTTTTCCGCCATTTTTTTTCTACGCAAAAACGCCATAATTCTTCTGCTGTAATCGCATCATAATTATAATACTTAAATTCTGCAATCTTACTATCAATTGCCGGACGAATTTTTTCAAATAGTTGTGCATGTTGCATACTCATTTTGAATCATCTCCAATCAAAGTTGTATCGTAAGAAGTGTTTGCATACAAATAGTGTAAATGAATTTTTGCGGCTTGAGAAGGGACGGATGGCATGAGTTCTTTTGTAAGAGGTACACTATTTTTAATGTTTGTGATTTTCTTATCTAAACTCTTTGGCTTCTTTTATAGAATGCAGTTTATGCGTATTGCCGGTGAAGAGGCAGTCGGTATTTATATGACCGCCTATCCTGCATTTATTTTCTTCATCTCACTCATTCAACTTGGACTACCTATCGCTGTAGCAAAAATTGTAGCTGAATTACTAGCAAAAAATAAACGCGAAAGCATTTTTGGCGTTATGCGTACAGCAATCCTTTGGTCGTTTATCGGTATGATTGTTTTTATGCCACTCGTTGCACTTACGATACCTTATATCTCTACTACGCTGTTACATAATGAACAAACTACCTTTACACTTTGGATTGCACTCTTTGCTGTGCCAGTTTCGGTCGGTTCAGGATTACTCCGCGCTTATTTACAGGGCGTTGCTAAAATTACACCAACTGCATGGGCACAAATGCTTGAACAAGTTGTTCGTATCGGGTTTATTACCTTCATGTTACCATTGGTTGCTGCTTATAATAATGCTTCGATAACTGCAGCTTCTGCAATGGGTATTACACTGTTAGCTGAAGTAGTTGCTTTCTTGTATTTATGGCTACATTATACGGTATCAAAGAAAAAATTATTGCCAAGAAAAAGCAAAGTGGAGTCCTATCCTGCTTCACCTATGTTGCGGGTTGCCGTACCTTCAGCGGGAAGCAAACTATTTGGCTCTTTCACTTGGTTTTTAGAACCAATTATCTTTTTAAAGGCATTAACGATGGCAGGATTGACAGCGTCTGCTGCGACTATATTATACGGAGTTATTTCAGGAGTTTTAGTGCCCCTGCTATTATTCCCAGCCTTTGTATCCACAGCACTTTCAATTGTGCTTATTCCTGCTGTCAGTGATGCAGTCGCTCGTCAACATAACGCTCTTTTACAGGAACGTATATCCGTTTCTCTACGCTTATCTTCATTGGTAGGTTGCGTCGCTGCTACGTATTTTTTCGTACACGGTGATGACTTAGCAATGAAATTATTTCACTTAGAAGAAAATAGAGGCTATGTGAAAATTTTAGCACCCATTTTTTATTTTTATTACATTCAAAGTCCATTACATTCGATTTTACAAGCTGTCGGTGAAGCTCGTGCTGCAATGATGAATTCAATATACGGTGGTCTTGGCAAACTATTCGTCATGTTTGTACTGGCCTCTCAACCTGGGATACAAGAAAAAGGTGCTGTTGTAGCAATTGGCTTCGGTGTTTTACTAACATCGTTCTTACATATTGCTACAGTTAGACAACGTAAAAATTTACGCGCAGGCTTCCGTATGTTTGTTGTACCTTATAGTTGTTTTATTGGCGTTTGTATTGCGCAATATTTCTTCATGCAAATTATGCCACTACCATTCCTATTAAGTAGCTGTGTTACATTATTTTTACTATTTACGCTGTTATTAATGACCAACCAATTACGCTTTACAGATTTCCTTTATATTCGTAAATTAGCCAAGAAGGTTTAAAATTCCTTTAATTGAATATGGAGTCGATTGTCTTCCCATATACAAAAGAACACTGTACTAGTATCCTGAATATTATTTTTAGCTAGCTCATCCATTAACCAATCCTCATCTTTATGAATTAGCAATAAATGTCTATCTTGTATATCACCATCAATTATAAGCGGATAGACAAATGCCTTCTCATCCTTTTTATAAACGGAAAGATTGCCAGAAGGCTCTAAATAGGCAAAAGCGATTTCAGTAACTGAGGCAATACCTTTTTCCCGTAGTTGCTGACATAGGTCATCTAAATTATAGCGTTGCTTCCGCATTTCTTTTTCTTGGATAATCCCATCTTTAACGAGCAATGCTGGATCACCATCTACTAAATCACGTATCTTTTTATTTTTTAACGATAAATAAGCACTCAATATTTGAATAAAGAGCAAAATAATAATCGGTAAAATGGCATTAAATAAAGGATTTTCATAATCATCAAGTGCAAAAGCAGCAACTTCCGCAATCAAAACAAACACGACTAAATCGATGACAGAAAGTTCACCTACTTCTCGTTTACCCATTAAACGAAAAACAATAAGTATAAACACATATAAAAAGCACGTTCTAAAAATAATTGTTAAATATTCTTCCATCCAGACACCCCCACAATATCAAGGTGACCGTATCAGTTGCTTTTTATACAAAAAAGCTGTGTCAAAAATGCGCACATTTCGACAAAGCTTTTAAAATTGCAAAGGCGTTGTCCAAAAATTATTTGGGACAACGCCTTATATTATTATACTTGGTCATTTACGACACGTCCAATTGCTTGACGGTCAAATTTAACGCGAACATTATCAGCGATAACTAAAGTGATAGCAGTATCCTCAATTGAGTCGATAACACCATGTAAGCCACCGATTGTAATAACTTTATCACCGCGCTGTAAGCTACTTTGCATATTTTGCGTTTCTTGCTGTCTCTTTTTAGCAGGACGGATTAAAATGAACCACATCGCCACGAACATCAATATAATAGGCGCAAATCCTAAAATTGATTCCATATTCATATTGTTAGCCCCCTTTCCAAATCTCACTTTTTTAGTATAGACTATTTCACCCTAAAAAAGCGATGGACAAGCCCAAAATTTTTCTATATTATCAATAGTTTTTCTATAACAGGTAAATTTTCGCTAAGACTCATTCCATTTTTAGAAGTTTTTAGCATCTGGCCCATTAAAACCGTATTTCTCGAAAAATTCTTCACGGAAATCACCAAGACGATCCTCACGAATAGCCTCACGCACTTGCTCCATGAGCTTCAGTAAAAAATGTAAGTTATGATAAGAAGTTAAACGTATACCGAATGTCTCTTCTGTACGAATTAAATGACGAACATACGCACGAGAATAATTTTTACATGTGTAGCAATCACAGTTTGGATCAATTGGACCAAAATCACGTGCATATTTCGCATTTTTAACGACTAAACGGCCTTCAGATGTCATTAATGTACCATTGCGTGCAATTCGTGTTGGTAATACACAGTCAAACATATCGATTCCTCGAATAGCGCCGTCAATAAGAGAGTCTGGAGAACCAACACCCATTAAATAACGCGGCTTATTGGATGGCATTAACGGTGTCGTAAATTCTAGCACTCGGTTCATCACATCTTTAGGTTCGCCTACTGATAAGCCCCCTATTGCATAACCAGGAAAATCAAGCTCTACTAATGCTTCAGCAGAGCGACGACGTAATTCCTCGAATTCCCCACCTTGAATAATGCCGAACAGGCCTTGATCTTCTGGACGACCATGCGCTTCTTTGCATCGCTTTGCCCATCGCGTTGTTCTGTCTACTGATTTCAGCATATAGTCATATGTCGCTGGGTAAGGTGGGCATTCATCAAATGCCATCATAATGTCTGATCCTAAATCATTTTGAATTTCCATCGCCTTTTCTGGACTTAAAAACAGCTTATCTCCATTTAAATGGTTACGGAAATGGACACCTTCTTCTTCAATTTTACGGAATTGGCTCAATGAAAACACTTGGAAGCCACCTGAATCCGTTAAAATCGGGCGATCCCAGTTCATAAATTTATGCAGTCCACCTGCTTCCTTCACAATATCATTGCCTGGACGAAGCCATAAATGGTACGTATTTGAAAGAATAATGCCCGCATTCATTTCTTTTAATTCCTCAGGAGACATCGTTTTAACGGTCGCTTGAGTCCCCACAGGCATAAATGCTGGTGTTTCAAAAGAGCCATGTGGTGTATGCACGATGCCTAGTCGTGCTCCTGTTTGCTTACATGTATGAAGTAGCTCATAACGAATTGCTGGTTGTGTCATAAAATAATAAATCCTCTCTTATCTAAAGTAAAAACAGTACTCCGATTTTTTAAATTTTTCATTTGAAAAATCAATATCAACATTCAACTGTCTTAATAGAATGTTGATCAAACATTATTTACGAATTGAACTTGGACGTATAAACATAGCGTCCCCAAAGCTGAAGAAGCGATATTTTTCTTCTACTGCCTGATTGTAGGCGCTTAAAATCGTATCTTTCGTCGCAAGTGTACTAACAAGCATCACTAAAGTCGATTTCGGTAAATGGAAGTTTGTAATTAAACCATCCACTACAGTAAATTTATAGCCTGGATAAATGAAAATAGATGTCCAACCTTGCTCTGCCCGTACTTCTCCATACTTAGAGCCGATTGTTTCGAGCGTACGAGTAGATGTTGTACCAACAGCTATCACATTACCACCATTAGCTTTCACTCGGTTAATCGTAGCAGCCGCTTCTTCTGTTACACTATAAAATTCAGCATGCATTTCGTGATTTTCTATCGAGTCGACACTCACAGGACGGAATGTTCCAAGACCAACATGCAGCGTTATAAAAACAATTTCCACACCTTTTGCGCGAACTTGGTCTAATAATTCTTGCGTAAAATGAAGACCTGCTGTTGGTGCTGCAGCCGAGCCGCGTTCTTTCGCATATACAGTTTGATAACGCTCACTGTCATCTAATTTTTCGCGAATATATGGAGGCAATGGCATTTCTCCAAGTTGCTCCAAAATTTCGTAAAAAATACCGTCGTATTTAAATTCAAACATACGGCCACCATGGTCTAACTCAGCTGTACAAGTAGCGGTTAGTAAACCGTCGCCAAATGTCACAACGGTACCCACTTTAACACGTTTTGCTGGCTTTACAAGCGTTTCCCATTCATCAGTGCCTGCTGTTTGCTTTAAAAGCAAAACTTCAATATGTGCGCCTGTTTCCTCTTTCACACCCATTAAACGTGCTGGTAATACTCTTGTATCATTTAATACAAGACAGTCACCAGCATGTAGCTCATTTAATATATGGGCAAAATGATGATGCTCGACTTTTTCTGAGCCCGGTGTCACGACCATTAAACGGCTTGCCGTACGATCGACAAGTGGCGTTTGTGCAATGAGCTCCTCTGGTAATTCAAAATCAAAATCTTCTACACGCATTGAAAAAACTTCCTTCTTTTATGTTTGTTGTGGATAATCATATCCAAAATGTTCGTAAGCAAGATGCGTTGCAACACGTCCACGCGGTGTACGTTGAATAAAGCCTATTTGCATTAAATAAGGCTCGTACACATCTTCTATCGTCACTCGTTCTTCACCTATGGAGGCAGCAAGTGTATCTAAGCCTACTGGGCCACCACGGAAGCGCTCAATCATATTGGTCACAAGTTTATGGTCAATATGGTCAAGCCCTCTAGGATCAACTTGTAAAAGTTCTAGCGCTTGCTTGGCAAGGTCCTCCGTTATCATACCATCTCCAAGCACTTGTGCATAATCTCGCACTCGTTTAAGTAGGCGGTTAGCGATACGGGGCGTGCCACGAGAGCGTCTTGCCATTTCACCTGCGGCTATTTGCTCAATATCGACATCAAATAAATGCGCGCTTCTAACTACAATTTCAGCTAGTGATGTATCATCATAAAATTCTAGACGTAGCAGAACACCGAATCGATCTCGCAGTGGCGCTGACAACGCTCCCGCTCTTGTAGTTGCCCCAACGAGTGTAAAAGGTGGCAAATCAAGACGGACAGAACGTGCTTCAGGGCCTTTTCCAACAACGATATCTAAACAAAAATCCTCCATTGCCGGATAAAGTACCTCTTCAATTGCACGGGGAAGGCGATGAATTTCATCAATAAATAATACATCCCCCGGCTCCAGTGAGCTTAAAATTGCGGCTAAATCTCCTGGACGTTCAATAGCAGGGCCACTCGTCATACGAACATTAACATTCATTTCATTTGCAATAATCGCGGCTAATGTCGTCTTTCCCAATCCAGGAGGACCATATAATAGTACATGATCCAAACTTTCCTGCCGAAGCTTCGCCGCTTCAATGAAAATTTGTAAGTTCTCTTTTACCTTCTGCTGTCCAATATATTGAGCTAATCTTTGTGGTCTTAGAGATAATTCAAATTGTTCATCATAACTACCTGCTTCACTTGCTATCATGCGCTCTGACATGTACCTGCCCCCCTTTCATTATTTTAACTTTAGTAGAAGCTGTAATGCTTGCTTCATATAGGCATCTGTTGTTTCCAGCTTGTCATTATCTTCAAGAAGCGGTCGAATTTTATCGAGTTCTTTTTCCGAATAGCCAAGTGCCATTAATGCTAGAATGGCTTCTTCTAGTTCATGCTTATATGGATTTACGCCAAATAATGGTAACTCATCCTCAGAGCTAGGTAACTCAATTGTGTCAAGTAAAGAACCAAGTTTGCCTTTCAAATCTAGAATCATTTGACGTGCTGTCTTTTTACCAACACCAGGGAATTTCACTAAAAATGCTTCATCTTCTCGCTCGATGGCACTGATTACTTGTTGTGGGTTGCCTGTCGCTAAAATCGCAAGCGCACCTTTGGGCCCAATGCCCGACACTAAAATTAATTTTCGGAACAGCTCTCGTTGGTCTAAATTTGGAAAGCCATACAGCATTTGTGCATCTTCTCGAACATGTAGATGTACGTATATTTGTTGTTCTACGGCTGTCGCACGAAATGCAAATGGATTAGGTGTATTCAACTGCCAGCCAATCCCTTGTTGCTCCAGAACGATATACTCAGGCGTAATACGCACTACTTGTCCTTTTAAATAATCATACATGTAAAATCCCTCACATTCATCGTCTTCGATTATAGCATATAGCGAACGAATGCTCGACTATATAAATGGCGATCGTACCGTTCACATGCAAAAATGACCGCCTCGTGGACGGTCATTTCTTCATCACTCTATCAATATCGTACCACAGTTTCGGCCAGTATGTTAAGGCTCGCTTAGTAAACGGTATTAAATAATCTAAAAATACTAGCTGTTGTTCTAGAGGCAAATCTACAGCAAATAACCACTCTCGTAATAACTCATTCGGAAACTTTAAACGATGTAACTTTCTCTTATCTAACCGTTGAAGCTCTGGTAATTCGTTCAATATACTATCAATATTATAATCTACTGCAGGTAATACACGATGCAGCCATAATATATATTCATCATCGGCTTCACCAAGATGTGCAAGATCAAAATCGATTAAGCGTAATTCCCCATCTGAACACCATAAGAAATTGTGATGAACGACATCACCATGTAGCAACGTTATATCTTTTTCTGGCACATTTTCTTGTTCCATTAACTGCAAAGCCTTTTCACTAAAATGAATGATTTGATCCACTTCTTCTCTCGTTAAAAATGTTCTAAATTCATTTCGTCTACTTTTAAAACGCATATGACGCATCTGCCATTTTAATAGCTGTGAGAAGGTATACAAACCTGGCACTCGTTGCCACGCAATTTTTTGATTTGTATCATGCAGTGTGTTTAATAACTTTAAAGATTGTTCTCTATCTTTTTTATGTGCAAAATTTGCACTGTGGCTTCCCTCTTGCCACATTTGAACGATAAGTTGCTCATCATCACTTTTTACTAAAGGCAGGACGAGGGAGGGCTCTATTCGTCCAAGTTGACGATGAATTGCCCTCACCTTATCTGCTATTTCTAACTGCTTTGCTCGTTTCACAAAATAATGATTTGATCGATATTTATACTTCCAAATGTTCGGTTTTACTTCTTCAACAATGAATGCCTTTTTACCATCGATAAGGCGTCATCCCGCCTGGGAAAAAGTTCGGTGAAACCCATGGTCCAGTTGAAGGGCATGGTGGCGGGCATGGCGGCGGGCATTGACCATGGTCAAATTGCCAATTAGGCATCATTACCGGCTGAGAGCCACATCCACAGGATTGACCCATCCCATGTTGTGAACCACATCCGCAAGATTGACCCATTCCATGCTGTGAGCCACATCCGCAAGGTTGATTCATCGGCATCATCGGCATCATTGGCATCTGCTCAAATTGAGGCTGCATTTGTGGCTCATTAAAGAATGGTGATGAGCTCGATTCTAAGAAATTCGCACCTTCTACATATGTTGGCATTGGTTGTTGCGGCATAGCATATGGCATTTGTTGCTGTGGCATTGTATATGCCTCTACTTGTGGATGCATTGGCATGTGCCACCACATTTGATGATGCATTGGCTGATGACAGCTAGAGCAATGAGGTACCATTGGCATATGTGGTACCATATGAACCGGCGGCGGTGCTGGTGCTGGCGGTGGCGGTGGCGGCGGTGCTGGCTGTGCTACTGGTGGTGGTGCAGGAGCCGGTGCTGGTTGTTGCATTTGTGGCATTACTAATTGTTGGTTCCAGCTAAGTTCTACTGGCTGAGGCACCCACATCGGTTGCTGTTGTTGTGGCATCGGCATTGGCATTGGAAACGGTATTGGAATCATCTGTGGTTCTGGCATAGGCATCGGTGCTGGTGGTTGAATAACAATAGGTGGCGGTACCGGCATCGGTCTTTGCACCTCTTTTTTAACACTTTCCTTAGGCTTTGTTTGAGTTGGCATCTCTTTATGCATTTGTGTTTCTTTATGTGTTTCCTTATGTGATCCTTTATGTGGCTCCATGTTTATTTTTTCAGGCAAAATAATTTCCATGCCCGGAACAATATAATCGGGGTTGGCAAGATGGGCATTGAGTCGCTTTAAATCCTCAAACGAAATACCGTACTCTTTCGCAATCTTCCACAACGTATCTCCCTTTTGAACAATATGAATACGCAATTTTTTCCTCCCTTCCTCTCTACGTATCATATGTTCAATGTTTCATTTGGATACAAAAAATTACGCATGGTGGAAATGCTTCATGGTACACTAATGCTTAAGGAATAACACTTCCTTTATTACATGGCAGAGGTGATCTTTTATGAAAAAAATGTTAGGCGAGGAACGCCGACTGCAACTTTTAGAACTGCTAAAAAAAAGCAACACACCTATAACTGGGACAGACTTCGCTAAATTTGCAAACGTTTCTAGACAGGTCATTGTTAATGATATGACATTATTAAAGGCTAGAAATGAACCTATCATTGCAACAAGCCAAGGTTATATTTATATGCACCAAGAGCAACTCAGTCAAACGGTTGAACGGACAATCCCATGTTTCCACAAACCCGAAGACGCTAAAGACGAATTGTTAACAATTGTGGACTGTGGTGGAACCGTTAAAAATGTAATTGTCGAGCATCCCATTTACGGAGAGCTTACCGCTTCGTTCATGGTCTCCAATCGTCATGAAGTTGAAAAATTTGTACAACGTGTAAACGACACACAAGCAAGCTACTTATCTGCACTTACAGGCGGCACTCATCTTCATGTTATTTCAGCACCTTCCGTTGAAGTTTTAGACTTAATTGAGCACTCGTTGCAAAAAAAGGGCTATCTCGTCTCAGATTAATAATGTCAGGCGACAGACGGAAATTAGAGCCGAGAGCTAGCTCATTGATTTTCTTGTGCATAATCCAGGCTTTCTATAACGAACGTAAAAAATCCACTTTGCTTTCCTTGGGCACGATGTAAGTTCCAGGAGCTTTCGTGGATTTTTACTTGGATAGTAATAAAATTTTCAAAATTGTTTGAGTGACTGGCACCTTCAGTTTAAGCCGCAACCGTCGCTGTCGCGTCGCCTGTTGCGGCTTTTATTTTGTGCTCAATTCAGAATTGTTTGTGTGCCTGGCACTTTAAAGAAAACGTTGTCGTTGTGAAGGGGTTGGTAATAGACATGCTTGCTTTTTACCGAAAAGACGATAACGATTTTTTGCAAAAAGTTTATATGCTGTATTTCGTACACATTGTGGAATAACAATTAGCAAGTAGCAAGCAGGCCATAAGCCATCTAAACGTCGACTAATTTTAAGCGCTGCTGTTGATTCAAAATAAATATTATCTTGTTCAATATAAATCACACTATCGATATTTGCTGGTACTTTGTATTGTGCCAGAAGGGCTTGCCCAACATCACTTTGAATCGAAGCAAACTTGAAAAACGCAGCTTGATCGCGTTTGATTATAAATTGCACACTGCTATTACAGAAATTACAAATACCATCAAACAATATAATCCCACCCATTTTCGACACTCCTAAACCTGTTAGTCCTCGTCAGATGTTAAATACGTAAAGTATGTACCTAGAGATTTCACTTTGCAGCCAAGAGCCGCTAACTCCTCCATAGCCCCCCGCATCATGGGTACTTTTTCATCTGCTAAAACGTCAATCATGAAGAAATAATCCCCAAGACCTGTTTTTAATGGACGTGATTCAATTTTACTTAAATTTAATTGTCGCCACGCAAAGACGGAAAGAACTTGGTGTAAAGCACCTGAACGATCTGTCGGTAACGTAATCATGAAGGTTGTTTTCGCTTGACCTTCTGATAATTCCTGGGGTAGACGTTTATTTTGCTTGGATAACACAAAGAAACGAGTATGATTAAAATGAAAATCATGTATATTATCTTGCACGATTTCTAGTCCGTATTTCGCTGCAGCGGCTGCATTACCTACTGCTGCAATACATTCATCTGGATTTTCGGAAACAAATTTAGCTGCGGCCGCTGTTGATGTTGTTTGATGTAAAGGCACATCACTGAAGCGATAAAATAAATATTTATGACATTGTGCTAAAGCATGCGGATGTGAATATACTCCTTTGACAGATTCCCAATTGTCCTTTTGCGCCTTATTGACCATTAAATGTTGTTGAATTTTTAATTGTAGCTCACCTGTCACATAAAGCGTTGCCTCATGGAATAAATAATCGAGCGTCAATGGTACTGAGCCCTCTAATGCATTTTCTAATGGTACAACCGCTAAATCAACCTTGCCCTCTGCTACTGCCTCAATGCATTCAGGTATTGTTGTACATGGTACAAGGCTATCAGTTGGGAAGATTGATTTTGTTGCTAAATATGTAAATGATGCTTCCGGTCCTAAATATGCAATTCGTTTCTCCCACTGTCGCTCTGTCATCAAAATGACCTCCTTCTACAATTCATAGTATCTTAAACATTTTTAATGTTTGGAAAACTCTTTATAAAAAGAAAAGGCTATGTAACATAGCCTCCCCTAAAAAGAGTAAATGTGAAAATATGTACTGCTTTTGCTAGCTGTTAAGATAAAATTGCTTATGTCAAATGCAGCTTTTACACACTATGTTTGGGTATTTTAAAAAAATTTCGCAGTATTTCGCAGGATAGCGACTTAAGCGAAACCTCACAGAGGCTATTTTTAGCTTCAGAGAGGCTTGCTCATCGCATGCGGAAAGGGAGCGAAATTTTGTATCAACAGCTACCAGCATTAACTAATAAAAGGCAAAGGGGCTTTTTCAAATAGCCCCTTACAATGCACCAGAACTAATTACCTCAGCAGACTCAACAAAATCTAATCGTTTTAGCTGCTGTATTAAGTCATCAAGTTCAGAAGTCATACTCGTCACATCTAATGACAATGTCACATTAGCACGTCCTTGAATTGGTATAGTTTGATGGATTGTTAGTACATTACAATGTGAATTTGTCACTGTTTCTAATAACTTAGCCAACGTTCCTTTTCGATCTTGAAGCTGTAAAAAGACTGTTAAAATGCGCTCCTGTACAATAGAGTGAAAAGGAAATACAGCATCACGATATTTGTAAAACGCACTGCGCGATAAATCCACTTGCTTTACCGCATCCCAGATGGAGGATACTGAACCACTTGAAAGTAATTGCTTCGCCTCCAATGTTTTTTGCATAGCATCCGTCAATACATCTTCACGAACTAAATAATATCGCTGATTCGCAACATTCTTCATACGCTTCCCCCTAAAACTCCTGTCTTAATCTATAAATTCGAACTCAAACTCTTGCAGACGAACTGTATCACCATTTTGAGCACCACGCTCACGCAATGCCTCGTCCACGCCCATACCGCGCAATTGGCGTGCGAAACGACGAATACCATCTTCACGACTAAAGTCTGTCATTTTAAATAGACGTTCAATCGAGTAGCCACTAATGATAAATGTACCGTCATCATCACGTGTAATCTCGAAATCTTCACCTTGTGATTGATGCTTGTACATCACTGTTGCGTCTGATTGCTCCTCTACCTCTTCAAATAGAGGGAACTCAGGCGTTACTTCAAGTAAATCTGCTATAGCAAATAATAATTCTTTTAAGCCTTGGCGTGAAACTGCTGAGATTGGGAAGATTTGCACATCTTCGCCTACCTTTTTGCGGAATTCCACTAAGTTTTCTTCTGCTTCTGGCATATCCATTTTATTTGCTACAATAATTTGAGGACGCTCTGTTAAACGAAGATTATATTGCTTTAACTCCTCGTTAATTGTTAAATAATCTTCGTACGGATCACGGCCTTCCATTCCTGACATATCGATAACATGCACAATTACACGTGTACGTTCGATATGACGTAAAAATTGATGTCCTAGCCCTACGCCTTCATGCGCACCTTCAATTAGCCCTGGTAAATCTGCCATTGCAAAGCTTCGGTGATCATCTGTTTCAATCATTCCTAAATTCGGCACGATTGTCGTAAAATGATAAGCGCCAATCTTTGGTTTTGCTGCAGAAACAACAGATAAAAGTGTTGATTTTCCTACACTTGGGAAACCAACTAAACCAACATCTGCTAATACTTTTAACTCTAATATAACATTTAATTCTTGTCCTGGCTCGCCTTTTTCAGAAAGCTCAGGTGCAGGATTGGCCGGCGTAGCAAAGCGGGAATTCCCACGACCACCACGACCTGATTTAGCGATAATCGCTTGTTGACCATGCTCAACTAAATCTGCGATGACTTCTCCAGTTTCCTCATTCATCACAACTGTACCTGGTGGCACTTTGACAATTAAATCTTCAGCGCGTTTTCCGTGCATCCCTTTACTCATCCCGTGTTCACCACGGTCTGCTTTGAAGTGGCGTTTATAACGGAAATCCATTAACGTACGTAAGCCTTCTTCTACTTCAAATACAACGTTACCTCCGTGACCGCCATCACCACCAGCTGGACCACCATTTGGTACATATTTTTCACGGCGAAAAGCTACCATTCCATCGCCGCCATCGCCACCTTTTACATATATCTTTACGTGATCGACAAACATTTATTTCACTCCCTATTTGCACTCAACACATATTGCCAGCACGTATTTGTCTGCACAATTGTTTGAATGTCGAATTGTTTCAAACCTCTTTCGGTGAATGCGTCTGCACTCCACAGTCCATTTAGCGTAAACGCCAAAACAAATGTATGATCGTCAACACGTACATCAAGCGCTAAGCTCTGCTCCGTAAATGGATCTAATGTATCATAAACATGCATAACTGTTTTGTTTAAATACTCTACAACATCCTTGTCAATATTATTAGTGACTGGTTTTTTGATCTCACCATTAAGCTCCAGCGGTAAAGATGGATAGCGCCATCCTGCTGTTTGTAGCCACTCCATTGTTTGTGGTAATTGTAGACGACTCATGATAGACAATACTCGTAGCTGTTCCGAATAATGTTGAATAAGTTCTTTTGATTCATCAATTCTACCTAAATCTAAATTCATGCGAATAAGTTGAAGTTGATTCACATAATCATGATTTGCAAAACGTAATACCTCACTAATGGTTAGTGATTGATTGTTCATCCCATTCACTCCAATAAAGTTATCTTAACTAGTATAACAAGTTTTGATGTATTTTTCCCTTAATTCTTCATTGAAATTTAGCCAAAAAAAGGACTGCAATAAATGCAGTCCTCCGCTTTATGTCTACTTTATTAAAATTAAGCTTCTTGTGTAGCTGGGTATACAGATACTTGTTTGCGATCGCGACCTAAGCGTTCGAATTTAACAACGCCATCAACTTTAGCAAATAGCGTATCATCACCACCACGACCTACGTTTGTACCTGGGTAAATTTTTGTACCGCGTTGACGGTAAAGAATAGAACCACCAGTTACAAATTGGCCATCAGCACGTTTAGCGCCAAGACGTTTAGACTCAGAGTCACGTCCGTTTTTTGTAGAACCTACCCCTTTTTTCGATGCGAAAAGTTGAAGGTCTAATGCTAATAACAATTTCATTCTGTTCCACCTCCTACTTGGTTGTAGTTGATTTGGATATATTGTCCGTAATTTTGCACCATAGAATACACTTGAGCAGTCATTACTTGGACAATTAATTGTAGTTTTGTATCGATTTCAGGTTCTAAATCTGTTGGTAAAGATACCTTAAGATAGCCTCCACCTTCAGCTGCTTGTTCAACTTCTGGTTGTAATTGTAGTAATGCATAAATCGCATTCACCGTACCAATGGCAATGGTAGATGCGCCTGCACATACTAAATCTTTACCAGATTCGTCGTACTCAGCATGTCCTGAAAATTCAAATGCAGACACATGTCTGTTTTCATCATGATGTATCGTAACTTTTATCAAATGTTACACCTCACAATTAAGCATTGATTGATTCAACAACTAATTTTGTATAAGGTTGACGGTGACCTTGTTTACGACGGTAGTTCTTTTTAGCTTTCAATTTGAAAACAACAATTTTCTTTTGACGGCCTTCTTTAACAGCTTTAGCTGTTACTGTAGCGCCTTCTACGAATGGAGCTCCAACTTTTACGTTTTCGCCACCTACGAATAGAACTTTATCGAAAGTTACAACCTCGTCAGCTTCTACGCCTAATTTCTCAACATAGATTTCTTGACCAGCTTCTACTTTGATTTGTTTACCACCAGTTTCAATAATTGCGTACATTTTACTGCACCTCCTCTTAGACTCAGACTCGCCTGTATATGAAGGTGATCCAATGATACTTAAACCTTCCCAGAGCGGTTGTAGTAGCACGGGTGCTACAAACAATAACATTAAAATACTACCACACGAATTCTATCAAGTCAACCTGTTCATTACATATTTCTCAAATGCTAAACGATACTTTCGATAATTCCATTCTTTTAGTACTTGCAACCATATAAATAGGCAAAGGACAGTCAAAAAAATGGATTGGGGCAAATTCACTAAGGTTACAATGAAGAGTATAGTGGCAAAAATAAGTGAGAGCGAATAATAATATTCAAATACTCGCACACTTGGATAAAATAAAAATAAACACGCTAAGAGTATCCTTCCACCATCCAGTGGAATAATTGGGATTAGATTAATTACTAGTAACACTAGCTGCACATTAACTAGTCGAATTGCAATTAAATCCGGCATGAAAAAAGCAAGACCAATCCCCAGTATAGTGGCGATTGGACCTCCTAGTGCAATCCAAAGTAGTGAAGATGCCTGCACAGCTGCTGGATTTTCAAATTCAATTTCCCCTCCATATGGTGCGATAACACATGATTTTATCTTCACGCCACAAAGCACCGCGGCCAATATATGGCCAGCTTCATGCCATAGTAACGAAGTTAAAATAATTGCATAATAAGCTATCTGGCCACTAAAAATCATTAACAGAATCAGAGGGATACAGAGTAAATGCAATTTAACTTTCATCGTTCTCCGTTGTTTCAAGCCACTGCACAATTTGTTCTAAATCGAAATGAGTTTTGTCTTTCTCAATCGAAATATAGAGTTGTCCAGTCTGCTTCATACCGATTAAATCATTGGCCTGTATAGTCGTGTAAGGTAACTGCGCTAAACTATCAAGCATCCCATAGGATACCGTTGTGCCATCCTCATAGCTAACTGTCATCGTTTTACCGGTATATTTTGTATGGCCTGTAAAAACAACGAGCCCACTTTGCCCTGCGTATACAGGAAGGCCCACATCATATTGTAATAAAAACCCTTCTTTAAAAACTTGCGCATTCGTGAACGTTAATAGTTCAGTTTGCCCTACATCACTTGAAACCATTATCGTTTCTTCCTCTTTTTTTAGCAGACTTTTTCCGAGCTCACTTAAATATGTTAAATCTGCTGATGTCGTTACAAGCTTTCGCACAGGTGTTTCCATTACGCCTTGATCTTCTAATCGAATCACAAGCATAATTGCAGCCACAAGTAATATCATGACAATCCATTTCCATTTTTTAAACAAGCTCTCATCCTCTTTTTTCACACTATATGAGGCAGCATGTCCATTCATGCACGTAAAAAATGTGCCAGTCACTCACACAATTCTCACACAATTCGCTTTCAATAAAAAAACCTTTCCGCGCACATGCACGAAAAGGTTTTGTTTATCTTGAGAATAATGCTTTAAGTTTTGAGAACATTCCTCGGTGCTCGTCCTCGATGGCCATCAATGGTACAGATTCACCTAATATGCGACGGGCAATATTACGGTAACCTAAAGATGCTTTATTAGTCGGATCCATAACAACTGGCTCACCTTTATTTGATGATGAGATAACACCTTCACTATCGACAATAATGCCTAATAGATCAATTGACAAATGTGTTGTAATTTCATTGACATCCAGTGTATCGCCGTTTTTCATCATATGTTGACGAATACGATTAATAATTAGTTTAGGAGCAGTTATTTCTTCTTGTTCAAGCAGTCCAATAATTCGATCTGCATCCCGCACAGCTGAAATTTCTGGTGTCGTTACAACGATTGCATGGTCTGCACCTGCTACTGCGTTGCGATAGCCTTGCTCAATACCAGCGGGACAATCAATTAAAACATAATCATAGTCTCTCTTTAATTCCTCTACTAAGCTCTCCATTTGCTCAGGTGTGACAGCATTTTTATCTGTCGTTTGAGCAGCAGGTAATAAAAATAGTTTATCATCTACACGTTTATCTTTAATTAATGCTTGATGGATCTTGCATCGTCCTTCAACAACATCAACTAAATCATAAATAATACGGTTTTCGAGACCTAGAATAACATCTAAATTTCTCAAGCCAATATCTGTATCTACTAAACATACTTTTTTCCCTTGTAGAGCCAATGCAGTCCCGAGGTTAGCCGTTGTTGTCGTTTTACCGACACCGCCCTTACCTGAAGTTATGACGATCGCTTCTCCCACACTAGCTTCCTCCCTTAGACACATTCAATAATGGTCGAATATTTTTTAACGCATGAATTTGATCGTACGCAATACGCCCATCATAGCCAATAAATGCACAAGCCATGTCTGCTTGATTGATAGCTTTTACATGTTCATCTGACATTGCCTCAACCTGATCTGCAATCATGATATGTGTGGCTTCTAAACGAGAGGCAGCAATAATTGCTTCCTTATTCCCATGTACACCAGCATGTACAATTCCCTTTAGTCTGCCAAGGACGTATACATTACCACCAGCTTCTACACGCCCATTCGGATTCACATTCCCCACAATTACTATATCCCCCGAGGCACGTAGAATTTGTCCCGATCTGACCACCCCTACATATGTATCTTGTTGGCTTTCTATCATTTTCTGGTTGCTTTCATGGACAGTCAGTACTTCACTTTGCACTTTTGCTACAATTAACTGCTCTGATTCTTCAACAATTTTTACTAGCTCTTTTACTTGTTCATCTGAACAGTATCGATAGCCTAAATGTAATTGTACATCTACTTTACCATCGATACCGCCTTCTGAAACTTTTCGTTTTAGCTCTTCTACTAAATCGGCATACGAACATTGATCGTCTAAACGAAGAACAAAACCATCTTTTGTTCCCTTCATATTAACTAATTGTTTTTTCATGAATGCCTCACCTCACGTTGCTCTTGATATTAAGAAACTTCACGTGCTCTCTGTAAGACACGCGCATTAATTAGATACTTGAAGGCCCAACCAAGAATCATTAAAAATAACGTATTAGCAATGATTGTTGGTAGTAGTCGTGATTGTAAGAATTCCGTTAACGGTATCGTTGTAAAAGCGATTAGGTAGAAGAATTGATAAAGCACGAATTCTAAAATTGCTACTAAAACAACTGAAATAGTCGTTGTCACAACTAAGTGCTGATGAATTATTTTCACGATAGACCCTGCTAAAAAACAAATAAGCGGATATAGTACCGAATATAATCCAATAATATCAATGTAAAACACATCATACAAGACACCAAAAAAAAGTCCATACATTACCGCTCGTTGACGGCTGTAATAGATGGATATAAATATTAAGTATAAAATTAAAAATCGAGGTACTAGATAATAGATATGCCCTCCGACTTCAATCGGTGAGAGCATAGCAAACTCTGGTTCTAGTAAAAATAGCAATACTGCAACTGAGGGAATAAGAAATCGAACCATTACTTTTCCCCCTCTTCAGTAACCTTTTGTGGATTTGTTAAATCTTCATTTGTTGCATCTCCGTCAGAACCATCAATAACTGTTACTGATCGTTTTGCGATTACAACATTTTCTAAAATAGAAAAATCAGCAGATGGTTTTACATAAGCCATTTTCGTTAAGCCAAAATCATCTGTGCTAACTTCCGTAATTTCTCCGATTGGTACACCTTTAGGGAAAATACCACCAAGACCTGAAGAAACTACTTTTTCGCCTACTTTTACATTTAAGCTAGAATCGATTCGCTTCATAATGAGTTCATTTCGTTCTTTATCAAAGCCCTCGATTAAACCGTATGCCTCTTTTTCTCCTAAAACCATCGCTGAAACACGATAGTTAGGATTATTTGTATATAAAAGCTCAACCTCAGAGGTGAAAGGGGTCACTAATGTAATTTTACCAACTAGCCCTTTCGCTGTCATAACTGCCATATTTTTTTCTACACCATGAGATGAACCTTTATCTAAAATAATTTTTTCTTCCCATTGGTCAGGATTTCTAGCAATAACCGTTGCTTGAATAGGATTAAACGCCTTTAAACTTTCTGACTTTGTAAGTTCTAGTAGCTTTTCATTTTCAGATTTTAATACCAATGCTTCGGCTTGTACAGCTGCAAAATCTTCTAAGCGTGCTTTTAAACGTTTATTTTCTTCGTACGTGTTTAAGAGGGAGTCAATATTATTAAAAATACCAGTTATGTAATTCGCCGGCTTCGCGACAATAGATTGTGCGACGCCGACAGTATCTTTAATAATTTGCTCTGGTAAAGTTGCGTTCGTCCGATCTCGTAATGAGAAGCTAATCAATGCCACAAGAAAAACCATGCCCACAAGTAGCAGTATTACTTTCTTATTGAAAAAAAAATGTGGCATTGCCTAAACCTCCTTACCCTTTTACTTGTTGTTGACGAATTAAATCAATATGATCTAAAGCTTTACCTGTCCCAATAGCTACACAGTCTAATGGATCCTCAGCAATAAATACAGGCATATTTGTTTCACGGCTAATAACTTTGTCTAAATTTGTTAATAACGCGCCACCACCAGTTAAGACAATACCTCGCTCCATCACGTCAGCAGATAATTCTGGAGGTGTTTGTTCCAACGTTTTTCGTACACCGTCAATAATAGACGATACCGCTTCACGCAATGATTCTGAAATTTCCTGAGACGAAATTTCAATTGTTTTTGGTAAGCCAGTTAAAAGGTCACGACCTCTAATTTCCATTTTCTCATCAGGTCCTTCAGCAAACGCTGTACCAATTTCCATTTTCACTGCTTCCGCTGTACGTTCACCAATTGTTAGGTTATACGATTTACGGATATATGAAATAATCGATTGATCCATTGCATCCCCACCGATACGTACAGACTCACTTGTAACGATACCACCTAAAGAAATAACGGCTACTTCAGTAGTACCACCACCGATATCAACAACCATCGACCCTGTTGGATCCCAAACTGGTAGGTTCGCTCCAATAGCTGCTGCAAATGGCTCTTCGATTGTAAAGGCTTCTTTTGCGCCTGCTTGACGAGATGCATCGATAACTGCACGTTGTTCAACCGATGTAATACCGTATGGCACACAAATCATTACATTCGGTTTTTTCCAATTACCGCCAGAATTCTTACAAGCTTCTTTTAAATAATATTCAATCATCGCTGTTGTAATATCATAATCAGCAATAACGCCATCTTTCATCGGACGAATCGCCACGATTGACCCAGGTGTACGGCCAATCATATTTTTCGCATCATTACCAACTGCAACGATGTCTCCTGTTTTCGTGTTTTTCGCTACTACAGAAGGCTCGCGTAAAACGATCCCCTTCCCTTTAATAAAAACTAATGTATTCGCTGTGCCAAGGTCTATCCCGACATCTTTACTACCTAATCCAAACAAATTGTGTACTCCCTTTCTATTTAAGCCATACTATCGTTGACATAAAATCATACCGTTCATTATAACGGATAAATGCAAGAATTTGTAGTGCCACATACCTCATCTTGCAGAAAACTTACTATTTTAATTCCCTCTTAAACTAAAAATAGTACGTATAGATTAGCATATTATTTTTTTTCATGTAAAACAACGCATTATAGGCTACCAATTTTTGTGAATGCTATAGATATATTTCTACGAATACAATAACGTCATTCAATCAAAAAGGTTCATTTTTTATTAAAGTGCTTAAAATTACTTAAACTATACTGAAGCTAAAATATACTAGAAAAATTTTTTCTCCTAAAATAATGCACTTGGGAGTATTAACAGAAAGTATCAATCTAAAGAGCTCTGCAAAATATTTGCAGAGCTCAGCTTGTCGACAAAGGTATTTAATTTACAAAAAGCTGGTCTGTAGTAAAACTAGCAAGCTCCACTACGACGTATTTCATGCGTGAGTTTCAGGCTTCTTTTTAATACGCGCATTTAGCGGACAAGGAGCAGTTAATTGTACGGCTTCAAAACAGCTCTAGCTTGTCCAGTAAACGTCGTTCGACCATAAGCAAGACTTATTCAGGAAGCCTTAAACGTACAGTGCTAAAAATAACCTTTTTCTTTTAAGCTAATAAATTGATGGTCACCGATGATAACGTGATCAAGTAGTTCAATACCAATGATAAAACCAGCTTCTTGAATTCTTTTCGTTACCTCAATATCTTCTGGACTCGGTGTAGGCACACCACTTGGATGATTATGAGCACAAATAATAGAGGCAGCGGATCGCTTTACAGCCTCACGAAAAATTTCTCTCGGATGCACAATAGAAGCATTCAAACCCCCGATAAAAATCGTTTTTTTATGAATGATTTGATTTTTCACATCAAGAAAAAGTACAACAAAATGTTCTTGACTCAGAGAGGTCATATCAGGCATTAGGTATGCTGCGGCATCTTGTGGAGAACGAACAGTATACTTGTCATCATTTTGCTTTTGAGACAAGCGCCTTCCAAGCTCGATTGCAGCTAAAATTTGAATTGCCTTTACCTCTCCAATACCTTTTATGGCAACCATTTCTTCAATTGTTGCATGTTTTAAATGGTGTAAACGTTCAAATGTACTTAAAACACGATTGGCAAGTACAAGAACTGATTCTTCCTTCGTGCCTGTCCTCAGCAAAATGGCCAGTAGCTCCTGATTGGATAAGCTCTTCGCACCCTGCCTTAAAAGTCTTTCGCGTGGTCGATCTGCTATATTGACGTCGCGAATCATCATATCTGGTAAAACATCTATTGGCAATTAGCTTCACTCCTTCGCAAATTGGATAATATGTCGTGCTACCAATTGCGCAAACAACGCTGCAAGTGGTAAGCCCACAACATTGTTATAATCTCCTTCAATTCGCTCAACTAAAAGGGTACCAGCTGTTTGAATACCATAACCGCCTGCCTTATCAAAAGGATCTCCAGATGCTACATACGCTTCTATAAGTTCCTTCGATAAAGTATGGAATACAACTGCTGTTTCTTCCACAAATGTCGTTTCCAATCCGTTTGGTTCAATGATGGCAACAGCAGTCATGACCGCATGACGCTTGCCTGATAAACGTGATAAGTGAGAAATTGCTTCCTCACGTGTTTTTGGCTTATGCAGAAGCTCATTGTCAAAGACGACAATCGTATCCGCACCAATAATCGTTGCATTTGGATTTTTTTGTGCTACATCCCGCGTTTTTAGAAGTGCCACACCTTTTACATAATCATGCATTGTTGTTGCTGTTACGCTTGTCTCTTCTACATTACTTGTCACAATTTCAAACGGAAGGTCAAGCATCGCAAGCAATTCTTTTCGTCTTGGTGAAGCGGAAGCAAGCACTAATTTATGATTCGTTTCAAACATTTTTTCACCATTCCTCCTTCTCTCTATCATAACGGAGAATGTGGTATTTGAAAATTTTCTAAAAATCAAGATAATGCACTTTTAGCTAAATTATCTTCTTAAAATTTTGTTTGAAGACAGGCATTTTTTGATTTGTAATGCGCGAAAATTTGAAGGCGTATAATGCTTATATCACTGGAAATAGAGGTTGCGGCCTTGCCAATACTTTGCCAATCGGCAGGTAGCGTTGAATCATTTGCCGCCTCACTAAAATTTAATTTTTTAGTATTTTTATCAGCTAATACATTTGTTATTTCTGCAATTGTCGGCTCTTTACAACTATCACCACTAACACTAAATGCTTTTTTAAATGTTGGGGGATCCTTTAAAAAAACTAAGTCACTTTCCTCTGTCACCATACTTGTCCATACATAAAATTTACTCTCTACTTCTACTACTGCACTTTCTTGTAGTGTAGGATGCTCTGCTATAAATGCACTTGCACTTTCATAATTAGAAAATACACCAGCTTGACTCGCATAAAACATCGTTGAGGTCCCAGTACCTCCTGCTGTCGGTATTGTTTCTGAATCTGTCTTTGCTTGTGTTTCAGTTTCGTTTTTCGCTACCTCGCTGTCCTTTTTTAAAGAAAATTGGGTACTCGCCTGGAGAACGCCTAAAAAAATGGCTACACCAAAAAGCCCGACGATGCCACCAATTAGCATTGCACGCACTATTTGTTTTCTTATTACCTGACTAACAATTTTCATACGTTCATCACCTCTTATTTCAACCTATCAAAATAAGCATAAAAAAAGACGAGACTGCTGTCGTCTCGCCTAAAAAATTTATCGCTATTAACTATCAAAAATCGTCCATAACTTTCAAAGCTCGTCACGTCATCATATCTAGCCTGTGTTTTGGTGTTCTCTTGGTCAATTGGGCTAGGTATTATAGAAAGCAGTGTATATAGCTTGTTTCAATCCTCTGCTGCTTTCAGGAAACCAGTTATTCATCAAAAGTAATGTTACGTTGTTTTCAGTAGAACTATGACGAATTGCTTGTCTTTCTAACAATTACATATACATAATTTGACGCAATGAGGTGAAAATGGCTTAACGTCCTAATTGTTTGACTGTAGCAACCTACTGCGCACTTCTGTTAACAAATATAAAGAGCCTGATACAATTGTTCTACGTTTATTTTCTGATTGCTGCTGTATAAATTGAATATAATCACTTAAAACCGCTTTGTGCGGTGCATTACTTAGTTCTACCATATTTTTTGCTGACATTGCACGTGGATTATCAAAATCTACAAAATAAAAGCTATCACTTATTTGCTCAAAGTATTGCAAAACTTCTTTAACATCTTTATCACCCAATATGCCTATAACGAAGGTAACCGACTCATCAGGAAATTCAAGACGAACAGTTTCTACCAATTTCTCTGCACTAGCAGGATTATGTGCTCCGTCAAAAATAATATAAGGCATTACTTCTTCAAATCGTCCTAAAATACTTGCCACTTTAATACCATGGCGTATGCTTTCTTCGTTAATCGCAACGTCTAGTGCTGTAGCCACTTCGATAAAAGCAGTGATGGCTAATGCCATATTATTTCCTTGATGTGGCCCTTTCATATTGCGCGTAAGATTGGAGATACAGATGTTTTTTTCATTATTTTTATAGCACTCATAATAATCCGATTGCTCAAGCGTAAATTGTTTTTTCAGCTCAAGAATTGGTGCTTGTTTTTCTTGTGCTACTTTATTAATTATTGCCTTTGCTTCTAAGGGTACCTCACCTATTACAACAGGACGATTTTGTTTAATAATCCCTGCTTTATGCTCGGCAATACTTTCGATTGTTGTGCCTAAAAATTTCGTATGCTCAAGCGCTATACTTGGAATAATGGAGACAATTGGCATCACTACATTGGTGCTATCTAATAAGCCACCCATTCCCGCTTCAATTAATGCTACATCGACATCACAATGAACAAAGTGCAAAAATGCAGCAACCGTTAATAGCTCGAAATCTGTTAGCTTTCCGCTAAGTCCAGCGCTTTTCATTTGTTGAAAAACGCGATCCATCTCTACTTCTGTAATGGGCTTTTTCGTTACTTGAATTTGGTCATGCACATTTAAAATGCATGGAGACATAAACTTGCCTACTTTTAAGCCATGCTCTTGTGCAATTGACTCTAAAAATGTAAGTGTAGAGCCTTTGCCGTTCGTACCTGCAAGATGTACAATCTGTAGTTTTCTCTCTGGGTTTCCTACGAGTGCTAATGCCTCTTCAATAGCCTTTAGACCCGGCTTAATAATATCATCGCTTGTTAATGCCCATTTTTCCTTATATATATCAAACTGTGGAATCATCGTACTTCCTCCTGCAACCATTGGCGAACTTCCGCTATAAAATAAAGTGAGCCAGTAATAACAACAATATCTTCAAGGCCCTTGCTTTGTATAACCGAACGGACAATTGCTTGCCAATTTGCATCATATTGTTTGTCATTATGCGTTGACAGCATCGCTAATTTTTCAGCTGGCATGGCATTTGGCAGGCCTATTTGCGTAAAGGACATGGATGAAGCAATTCCATCCATTAAAGCAATACTATTTGCATGGTCCTTATCAGAAAGCGCGGCGTAAATGAAACAATAATGATGATTTGGATAGACTGTCTGAAGTGTATGAATTAACGCTGCAGTTCCTTCAGAATTATGGGCACCGTCTAGCACGATATTATTTGGAAATTGTTCAAAGCGGCCTGCCCACTGTGCATTTTGTAGCGCTTGACGCATTGTTTGTTCTGTTAGTTGAATATGTCCTCGCTCACGTAAAATATCCAACGCTGTAATGGCAAGACTGGCATTCGCAATTTGATGCTCACCAGCCATTTTTAGTTGGATATCATTTATTTCAACAGTTGCGTTACGATAGTTAAAAGTTTGCATACCAATCCCTTGATTTTTTGCCACTACATGAAAATCGTTTCCTAAAACAAGGCATTTCGCATGACGTTTTTGTGCAACTTTTTGAATAATATCAAGCGCCTCATCGTTTTTAACGCCTAACACAACAGGTACGCCTTCTTTAATAATACCTGCCTTTTCAAATGCAACTTTGGCATACGTATCGCCTAAAAATGCTGTATGCTCCAATGAAATTGTCGTAATAATTGAAAGAAGTGGTGTGATGACATTGGTCGCATCTAAACGACCGCCAAGCCCTGTTTCAATTAGTGCCAAATCTACTTGTTCTTCAGCAAAATACTGGAACATAATAAGTGTTACGACCTCAAAAAAGCTCGGATATTCCCCATTATAATGTGACTCAATAATTGAAGCGATATTGTTCATATACTGTAAAAATTGCTCGTCAGAAATTTGCGTGCCATTGATAGTCATGCGTTCATTAACGCGCGTTAAATGTGGAGAAGTAAAAGCTCCTACTCGATAACCTGCACCCTCTAACATTTCCCTCAGTACATTTACTGTAGACCCCTTGCCATTAGAACCAGCTAAATGTATAGTTCGTAGCTTGTTTTGCGGGTCTCCCAAACGAGCCAATACTTCACGCATCATTACTAATGGCTCACGTTTAAAATCAACTGCTTTTAATGTAAAAATAAAATCTGTACATGCTTGTATCGTTGTAAACAAAAGAAACACTCCCTCTCACTCTAGTATAAAGGGTGTCAGGCACACAAACAATTCAGACACAATTTAAAAACACACAGACAAGCACTTTAGGAGTGATTATCTGTGTGTTTTCAACTAGTTTATATCAAAATTAATGTAATTGATGGACACCTAATAGCGCACCCATATCATCTAAAATAATTTTTGCATCATTATTTAAAAGTGGCAAAACATCCGATCTTTGCACTAATTCAAACGAGTTCTTTAATGTTCTTTTTAACATCGAAATATCAAAATTCGAACAATACTCATTAATCTTATTAATAACTAGTAAATCTGTACGTGTTAATGTTTTTTTCACTTCATTTTGTCCATTGCTATTCGCTAAAACATGTTTAATAAGAACGCGCCCGCTTGCGTTTAATAAGCGATAATATTTCGCTTCCGATAGCTTTAGAAGATTTGCCTCTATCAACCCTCTTGCATTAATAAAATCTAAATCATCACAGGCTTTGTTCACCTTCACTACTATTGTTCCAATGTTTCCAGACATGATAAACCTCCATTTTTATTTTTCATAACAAAAAAGCCATTCTAATCAACATAGAATAGCCATAAAATGAAATGAAATTACTTTAAATGGTAACCAGGCAATCGTAGTTAAAAGAATATAATTTTCTCTTCACCTTAGACCCTAGGCTTTGCGTCCTAACCTTTCGGATAGTTTGCCTTTATCTATTATACTAACTACATTGTATAATACTATACATTTTTTCCTAACTCAACACATATCTTTTGACTCATATAAAAAAATAGCAGATGACTTTTTCGCCATCTGCTATTTCTATCAATCACTATGTTATTACATATTTTTTAGTTCTTCTAAACGTTTTAAAACAACGGTATGTTTTTCTTCATAGTCCGCTAATTTTTCGCGTTCTGCGTTAACCAACGCCTCTGGAGCTTTTGAAACAAATTTCTCATTCGACAACTTACCAGTTACAAGCTTCACTTCTTTAGCCCATTTTTCTAATTCTTTTTCTAGACGAGCAATCTCTTCCTCCAGGTTGATAAGTCCCACAAGCGGTAAGAATAGCTCTGCCCCTGTTACTACGGCCGTCATAGATTGTCCTGGAGCTTCTAAGCCTTCACCAATTGTTAATGACTCTGGATTACAGAATTTTTCTAAATAGCCTTTATTGGCTTCAAGAATGGCAACTGTAGCAGCATCCTTAGCAGAAATGTATAATGGTACTTTTTTGCTCATTGGTGTGTTAACTTCCGCACGAATATTGCGCACTGAACGTATAATATCCATAAGAAGCTTCATATTGTCTGCTTCCTCTGCAAAGTGAAGGTCTGTGCGTACTGTTGGCCATGCTGCAACTGTAATCGACTCACCTTCATGCGGTAAATGTTGCCAGATTTCTTCTGTAATGAATGGCATAAGCGGATGTAATAGACGCATTGTTTGGTCTAGTACATATGCTAATATAGAGCGTGTCGTTTTCTTAGCAGCTTCATCTTCACCATTCATTGGTAATTTCGCCATTTCAATATACCAAGAACAGAAATCATCCCAAATGAAGTTATATAGCTCACGACCTACTTCACCGAATTCATAGCGCTCTGCTAATGATGTTACACGTTCAATCGTCTCATTTAAACGAGTCAGAATCCACTTATCAGCCACTGATTTTTCACCAGTCAAGTCGATTTCATCATATGTCATACCATCCATGTTCATTAATGCAAAACGAGAAGCATTCCAAATTTTATTAGCAAAGTTCCAAACAGACTCTACTTTTTCCGTTGTATAACGCAAATCTTGACCAGGAGATGAGCCTGTTGCTAAGAAATAACGAAGTGAATCAGCACCGTATTTCTCAATCACATCCATAGGATCCACACCATTACCAAGTGATTTACTCATCTTACGTCCTTCACCATCACGTACTAATCCATGGATTAATACATCTTTGAATGGGCGTTGTTCTGTAAATTCAATACCTTGGAAGATCATACGAGAAACCCAGAAGAAAATAATATCATAGCCCGTTACAAGCGTACTTGTTGGATAGTAACGTTGATATTCTTCATTTGTCTCGTCAGGCCAACCCATTGTAGAAAATGGCCATAGTGCAGATGAGAACCATGTATCTAATACATCTTCATCTTGTGTCCAATTTTCTGCATCAGCAGGAGCTTCTTTCCCTACGTAAATCTCGCCTGTTTCATTGTGATACCAGGCAGGAATTTGGTGTCCCCACCATAATTGGCGAGAGATACACCAGTCACGGATATTCTCCATCCAACGAGAATATGTGTTTTCAAAACGTGATGGAACGAAATTCACTTTACCTTCCTCGTCTTTTTGAAGCTCTAAAGAGGCATCTGCAAGTGGTTGCATTTTAACGAACCATTGTGCTGATAGGTAAGGCTCTACAACCGCTCCAGAACGTTCAGAGTGCCCTACAGAGTGCATGTGCTCTTCAATATTGATTAAGACACCCGCTTCTTGTAAATCTGCTACGATTTGTTTACGACATTCAAAACGATCCATGCCATTGTATTTACCAGCAAGCTCATTCATTGTGCCATCTTCGTTCATAACAAGAATTCGTTCTAAGTTATGGCGGTTACCAACTTCAAAGTCATTCGGATCATGGGCTGGAGTCATTTTTACAACGCCTGTACCGAATTCCATATCAACATAATCATCTGCTACGATTGGAATTTCACGGCCCACAATTGGTAAAATAACTGTTTTACCAATTAGGTGTTGATAACGCTCATCTTTCGGGTGCACTGCTACTCCAGAGTCACCAAGCATTGTTTCAGGGCGTGTTGTTGCAACTTCCACATAGCCCGAGCCATCTGCTAACGGGTATTTCATATGGTAGAATGCACCTTGAACATCCTGATAGATTACTTCAATATCCGATAAGGCTGTTTTCGCTGCTGGGTCCCAGTTAATAATACGCTCACCGCGATAGATTAAGCCTTTTTCATATAATTGAACGAAAACCGTTTTAACAGCATCTGATAGACCTGTATCGAGTGTGAATCGTTCACGAGAGTAGTCTAATGCAAGGCCAAGCTTCGCCCATTGTGAGCGAATGTGCCCAGCATACTCTTCTTTCCACTCCCAAGTTTTTTCTAGGAATTTTTCACGTCCTAAATCATAACGTGTAATATTATCCTCACGCAGTTTTGCTTCTACTTTTGCTTGAGTTGCAATACCTGCATGGTCCATTCCTGGTAACCAAAGTGCATCATAACCTTGCATACGCTTCATACGGATTAAAATATCTTGTAGCGTTGTATCCCACGCGTGACCAAGGTGTAATTTACCTGTTACGTTCGGCGGTGGAATTACAATGGAATATGGTTCCTTTCCGCTTTCAGGTTGTGCTTCGAAAAATTTACCTTGTAACCACCATTCATAGCGACCCGTTTCAATTGATTGTGGATCATATTTCGTTGGCATTGAAATGTTTTCTGTCATATTGTCTCCTCCTGTTGGTAAATAATTTTGACATACGTCAGCTTTGGCAAACTAGATAACCACTCGTCTTGATTTTTCAGTGTATTCACACCGAGTAAATCCGTGACAATTGCACGTGGCTTATTCGCTAATAAAATGCATACATCTTTTTAGCAAATAAAAAAACTCCTATCGTCAACAAAAGGACGAAGGAGTTTAAGTTCGCGGTACCACCTTTAATTCCAGCTTTTTAAGATTAGTACTCTTACACATCACTATTTGTCATTTAATAAGTGCTCTAAATGCCCTTATCATCTCAAAATTATGATTCATGCTTGATTTACTTAAGCTTATTACAGCTGGCTCTCAATTCGTTAACGGTGTTTAACCGGCTTTAACTACTACTAGTTCACTAAAGCTGCTCGAGGGCTACGTTCAATTACGCACAATTAGAAACTTTTCAGCTACCGTTTCCTCTCTATAAATGCACAAATAATCTACTCTTCCCTGTCATAGCATCCATATTCGATTTTACACATTGTACCGCAAATTCATATATTTTTTCAAGTGATTTCGTCAATTTCAGCTAGTCTTAAAAAGTAAATAGAAAAGGAAGTGACTATTCATATGCGACGACGTAAGTATAACCCTTGGCTTTTACCACCTTGGCTACGACAATTCCGATTTTATTGTAGAACAATTATTGTACCGATTTGTGGTTTTCAGTTTATACGTGTCATAATCATCCCAACTTCTGGCGACCTTATCATCTTATTACTTTTACTGCTTCTATGCTATTTACTTTTGAAAGATATCATTTGATACACGAACTTTAAGTGGTGTATACCCTTCTGTTAAATCCCATATCATCGTCGGCACTTCATGCCAGGAACTTGATTCTCTTACAGCAGTAAGGCTTGAAGACTCTCTAAGGACGATTTTTTGCTCGGCAGGTGCCGATTGTTTAGATTTTGAAGTAGCTGCACTAGCTTCTACTGTTGTCGGTTGCTTTACTTGAACAGATTGCGCAACAAATGTAGACTCTTCTACTGCAACATGTGCAGCTTCTACAAGCTTTTCTTCTAAAGCATCGACCTGTTCGACTACTGGCACCGATTCGCTAAACGTACTTGTCACTGTCCATTCTAGTTGGCACTTTTGATTGGAAAGTATCGGACGAATGTCTTTTACCATTAAATCCTCAATTGCTGCATCTTTTGGTAAATCAACATTTAATGGGACCGCATACTCAAAATAACCTGTGTCTCCTTGAACATCAAGTGCATCAATACTTATTAAGTCTTCAGCATCCATGAAAGTTTGCATGTTTTGAAAATCAAAGCGTACATGCGCTGTAATATGATAAATACCATTTAATCTTAGAGAATCTTCTAACTGCATTGACTGCCATTGTGGCTTTATCTGTACAGCAGCAATTTCTGTTGGGCAACCGTACCCCGGAAAACAAAATGTCTCACGCATATTCCAAGTTTTCTTTTCGATAATAATCCCTCCCTTTGCATCATATGAATTGCAATTGGAATGTATGCTAGACAACTAGCAAGTTAGCTTTCATATAAAAAGCATGCCCGAATTTAATCAGGCATGCTTTTTATGCTTAGACGTTAACCATTTTAATTTTATTTGCTACACGATCAGTTAAAACTTGGGTAGCTTTTGGAACGATTGGCTTAAAGATAGGGTTTAAAACAGGACCAGCTAAGCCCCCTGCTGTTACCTCTAAAAAGCCTGTCATTTTTGTATTGTCTGCATCAATGCTTTCAGCAAGGAAATATCCGTTTCCTGTGAAATTATCTGATAACCCTTTTAAATTGAACGTTACTTTTGATGGTGCTGTCCACTCTAAAATTGTAATTTCTACTTCTACTGTTTTTTTCAGTACGCCAACATTACCTTTAAATGTCCATGTAGATTGCTTATCATCTATCATTGTATGTGCACTATAGCCTGGGACAAGCTTTGCCCATTTCTCCATATCGCTAACAAATTCCCATACATGCTCGATTGCTACGGGTACTTCTACTGAATGTGTGCCTGTTGCCATTTTAATTCACTACTTTCTATTATGAATAGTTTTTATTATAAACTAAAACGCCCACAATTTGGCTATGCTGAAAGTTATAATTTTAATAAAAAAGCCACCCTAAATGGATGGCTTTATGTTATTTTGCTAATTGTTCAAACACTTTATGGAAAGCAGCGACAGTTTTCGCGATATGCTCCTCTGTATGTGCAGTCGAAATAAATAATCCTTCAAATTGTGAAGGTGGTAAGAAAATACCTTCCTCTGCCATTAAGCGGAAATATTCCGCAAATAATTGTAAGTCAGACGTTTTTGCTGAAGCAAAATCTATTACATTTTCATTGGTAAAGAAGAAACCAATCATTGAGCCTGCACGATTAACAGTATGGGGAATATTGTATTTTGTAGCAGCTGCTCGGAAACCTTCCTCTAATTGATCTCCTAATTTTTTAAAATACTCATAGGAGTTTGCATCAAGGCGTGATAAAGTTTCATAGCCTGCTGTCATTGCTAATGGATTACCTGATAGTGTGCCAGCTTGATAAATCGGACCAGCTGGTGCTACTTGCTCCATAACTTCCTTTTTACCAGCAAACGCACCTACAGGAAGCCCACCACCAATTACTTTTCCTAGCGTTGTCATATCAGGTGTCACACCAAAGTAACCTTGAGCACAGCCATAGTCAACACGGAAGCCCGTCATTACTTCATCAAAGATTAACAATGCACCATGTTTAGTTGTTAACTCACGTAAACCTTCTAGGAAACCTGGTTGCGGCGGTACAACGCCCATATTACCTGCCACTGGTTCAACGATAACTGCAGCTAGCTCTGCACCAAATTTTTCGAATACTTGTTGAGCACCTTCTAAATCATTATAGGCAACCGTTAGTGTATTACGTGCAATATCTGCAGGTACACCAGGGCTATCAGGTAAGCCTAATGTTGCGACACCTGAGCCAGCTTTAATAAGTAATGAGTCACCATGACCATGATAGGATCCTTCAAATTTCAAAATTTTATCGCGTCCTGTTACACCGCGCGCTACACGTAATGCTGACATCGTTGCCTCTGTTCCAGATGATACGAAGCGAATCATCTCCATACCAGGCAGACGATCCAATACTAATTTAGCTAATCGATTTTCTGTATAACTAGGTGCGCCAAATGAAGAGCCTTTTGCTGCAGTTTCAGCAATAGCTTTTACAACGTCTGGATGAGTATGACCTAAAATTAAAGGCCCCCATGATAATACGTAGTCGATATATTCATTGCCATCAATGTCTTTAATAATTGCACCGTGACCAGATTCCATAAATATCGGGTCCATATTTACAGATTTAAATGCACGAACTGGGCTACTAACCCCACCTGGCATTAAGTTAATAGCTTCTGCATATGCTTGCTTTGATTTTTCATAAGAACGCGCCATTTATTTCTCCTCCAACCAACGTGCTACATCTTTAGCATGATATGTGATAATTAAATCAGTGCCTGCTCGCTTCATGCCTAGCAATGTTTCAAGCACGACTTTTTTCTCTTCAATCCAGCCATTAATAGCTGCAGCTTTAATCATTGCATATTCACCAGATACGTTATAGGCAACAATCGGTAATGTATAGTTATTTTTCATATCTCGAATAATATCTAAATAGCTAAGAGCTGGCTTCACGATTAAGAAATCTGCACCTTCTTCGATATCAGATTCCGCCTCACGGAAAGCTTCCATACGATTTGAAGGATCCATTTGGTACGATTTGCGATCACCAAATTGCGGTGCTCCATCAGCCGCATCACGGAAAGGACCATAGTAGCTTGATGCATATTTTACGGCATAAGACATAATCGGTACATTTTCAAATCCAGCTTCGTCAAGACCAGTACGGATTGCAGCAACAAAGCCATCCATCATATTCGATGGTGCAATAATATCTGCCCCTGCTTGTGCTTGAGATACAGCAGTGCGTGCTAAAACATCAAGAGAAGCGTCATTTAAAATCTGATCGCCCTCGATTAAGCCACAATGACCATGGTCTGTAAATTCACAAAGGCATGTATCTGCAATAACTAAAAGATCTGGATAACGTTCTTTAATAAGGCGTGTAGCTTCTTGTACAATACCATGATCATGGAAAGCACCTGTACCAACCGCATCTTTTTCCGCTGGTAAACCGAATAAAATAACAGCAGGTATACCTAAAGCAACCACTTCATCAACTTCAGTACCTAGGTTATCTAATGAAAATTGAAAAACACCTGGCATAGACGGAACTTCATTTTTAATATTTTCGCCTTCAATAACGAAAATCGGATAAATTAAGTCCTCTTTGTGTAAATAAGTTTCTTTTACCATAGATCGAATCGTTGCATTTGCGCGTAAACGACGATGTCTTTGAAATTGTAAATTTGTCATTTTCTTTCCTCTACTTTCGTTAATTCCTCGATGACTGCTTGCATTGTATAAACACTCGGCTTAATGTCTACAGTAGCACCGTGGTTTAAAATAGCTGCTTCTGTAATATGACCGATTGCTGCCACACGTACCATTTCCCAACCAACGATTGATGCTACATCCATTGCATATACGTCCACAGCTGAAGGACTTGCAAATATTACTGTGACATCTGCATGCTTCTGAATGCAATCAATAATTACTTGTTTTTGGTCGTGGCGCTCAATCGTTTCATAAACAGTCCATTCTTTAAGTTTAAAGGGCAAACCTTCCTTTAATGTTTTTTTCGCTTTTTCCCCACGAATAAATAAACAAGTTGGATTTCCCCCTACAATATTTGGAAACTCTTTAACAAATACATCAGCACTAAATACTGAAGGCATGAAGCTAACTTGAAAACCTAACTTTTCTAATGCCTCAGTCGTTTTAGCTCCAATAGATGCAATTTTCCCTTGAAAATGACTTGCACGTAAATGACTGCGATTCATCTTCTTAGCAAAAGCATCTACCGCATTTTGACTCGTAAAGATTAGCCAGTTAAATTGACGCGCACATTCTAAATGTACGCCATCATTTATATCGATAATTTCGCAAGTTTCTATCAAAGGGGCAAAAACTGCCTGACCACCTAAAGAGGAAATATCTTCTACAACTGTTGCTGTTTTAGATGTTCCTGTTAAAACGATTGTTTTACCCTGTAAAGGTAAACTATTTTGCATCTTGCTCTGCCTTAACACGTTGAATTAAATCATAGGCACCTTGCTTCGTTAATATCTCAGCAAGTTCTTTGCCTATTGTTTCGGCATCAATACCATTTACAGTCTCTTTATAAATTACAGATGCATCTGGTGCAGCAACTAACCCTGTAAGTGTAATTTCTTCCCCATTAAGCTTTGCATA
This sequence comes from Lysinibacillus sp. NPDC093210, assembly GCF_044753985.1. Lineage (NCBI taxonomy): Bacteria > Bacillati > Bacillota > Bacilli > Caryophanales > Bacillaceae > Lysinibacillus > Lysinibacillus sp. NPDC093210. The sequence goes on from NZ_JBIVOE010000002.1 coordinate 127,713, forward strand.
CCCTGCGATAGGTACTTGGCAACCGCCATCCATAGCTGCTAAGAAGGCACGTTCTGTATGTGCCTCTTGCCATGTAGCATTGTCAGTTAATTTTGCTAGCTCAGCTAATAATTCAGCGTCATCACTACGGCATTCAATCCCTAAAGAACCTTGCGCTACTGCTGGCAGGCAATTTTCAACTGATAAAAATTCTGTTACGACATCATCGCTCCAGCCAAGTCGTTTTAACCCTGCAGCAGCTAAAATAATTGCATCATATTCTTCTGTTTCAAGTTTTGCTAAACGTGTATCTACATTTCCACGAATCCATTTTATTTCAATATCTGGACGCATCGTTAAGAGTTGAGCGCTACGTCGTAGAGAACTTGTCCCTACTACCGCTCCTGCAGGAAGATCTGCAAACTTCACATGACCTTTAGAAATAAATGCATCACGCGCATCTTCACGTGGTGGAATACAACCAATGACTAAACCTTCAGGTAGTACCGCAGGCATATCTTTCATAGAATGAACAGCAAAGTCAATTTCCTTATCAAAAAGTGCCTGTTCAATTTCTTTTACAAAAAGCCCTTTACCGCCAACTTTAGAAAGTTGGACATCTAAAATTTGATCGCCTTTTGTCACAATTTCTTTTACTTCAAATTCAAACGGCGCACCTGCTGCCTTTAGCTCATTGATGAACCAATTTGTTTGCGTTAATGCTAATTTACTTCTCCTAGAACCTACAATAATTTTTCTCAACAGTCTCCAACCTTTCTTCTAATACCATAAATGGAATCGAGATAAGCTACTCCCTAAAAAGAAGTTTACGACAACTAATAAATAAGCATAAATATGTACCCACGCATAATTAGTGCCTGTCAGCTTACTTTTACGATTCACATATAAAATACAGCAATATAATACTAAAATAATAAAGGACCCTATTATCTTCGCATCAAAGATAGATAAACTCTCTAATCTTAATAATGCCCATTCAAACCCTAAAATTAAACTTATGAATAGCATTGGAATACCAACAAAAAATGATATGTTCATCCAATTGCTCGTTTGCTGTAATGACGGCAAACGTGTCCATAGTTGTGACCACTTTTTCTTTTTTAATAAGCGATATAAGATTAAGTACAATATCGCAAATACAAAAGTTAATGTAAAAGCAGCATACGATAAAATCGCAAATGAAATATGGATAAAGAGCATTTCAGAAATTAAAGTCTCTCCTACTGCACCCGTTGGTCTTTTCGGCATAAATGTGAATATACTAGCAAATACAAATCCTAATATATTGATAATAAATACTGGTAAATCGACTCTCGCTATACAATGGAGAATAATCGACAGTGACACAAGTAACCAGGAATAGAAAAGAATCCCCTCATACAAGGATAAAATCGGGAATCGTTTTGTTTCTACAAAAGTTAATATAATAATGGCACTTTGAATTACCCATACAAATGAAACAAGCCAAAAAGCAATACGCCTTGCTCGTACTTGCTTATAAAAGTAATCAGTAAAGTAAAACACTAGACTGATCGCGTACAAGACGATCATTACTTCATAGAGCCTTGTCATTGTCAAATCAGCCAATGGACATCCCTTCTTTATTTCAAAAAGTGCTAAAGTTACTATAAACAGTATCCCAGCCTAAAAAAAGACGTTTTCGTATCTTTAGTTTACCATACAGATACGAAAACGCCTCATGTAATTTCAAGTTCGCACACGTCAGCAAAACTGCGCAATTAGCGCTATTGCTACATGACTCACATCGTGAACCTCAAGCGATTGTGGAGCTTGAATGTCTAGACATATCTAGAAAGAATACTTTGGTTCGGTAGGTGTTTGCGATGACTGTAAACGTTCTTTACGCTCAAGCTCTTGCTTGCTCATCATATCTACTTCTACTTCCACAGCATCTTCAATGCCAAAAATTTGTTGGAATAAACGTAACTGTTCATTTGCTTTTGATGAATTTGCCATTTCTTTAGCTTGTAAGATAGGCTCTTTTAACAATTGATTAATAATTGATTTTGTATGCTTGCTTAAAATCTTACGTTCACGATCCGTTAACTCTGGCATTTTATTTTCAATACTGATCATTGTTTCTTCTTGAATTTGGTTTGCTTTTTTACGTAAAGCCGAGATAACTGGCACGACACCTAGCGTTGCAAACCAATCTTTAAATTGTACAACTTCTTTACCAATCATTTGTGTAATTTCTGCTGCTGCACGTTCACGCTCTGCTAAGTTTGCTTCTACAATACCTTGTAAATCATCGATATCATATAAGAAAACGTTTGGTAAGTCCCCAACACGTGGATCAATATCACGTGGTACCGCAATATCTACCATAAATAATGGTTTTCCTTTACGTAAACGTTCAACAAGTTGCATTAATTCATAATCAATAACAAAATCTGTTGCCCCTGTAGACGTAATTAAAATGTCCGCCTCAAGTAACGAGCATTGTAATTCCCTCATTGATTTTGCTTCGCCCTGGAATTTAGCAGCTAAAGTCTCTGCTTTTTCAAAAGTACGGTTAATAACCGTTACTTTTCCTACTCCATTGCCATATAAATTTTCAATGGCAAGTTCGCCCATTTTACCTGCACCTAAAATAGCAACATGCTTGCGCTGTAAAGATCCAAAAATTTTCTTTGCTAATTCTACTGCTGCATATGAAACAGATACCGCATTCTCTCCGATAGCTGTTTCGTTATGTGCTCGCTTCGCAAATGTGACTGCTTGTTTAAATAACTGATTGTAGACCGTACCTGTCGTCCCAATCTCTTGTCCATTTAAGAAGCTTTTCTTCACTTGTCCTAAAATTTGAGTTTCACCAAGTACCATTGAATCAATTCCAGCTGTTACTTTAAACAAATGCTCTAATGCCTCATCTTCTTCTCGAATTGTTAAATAAGAAGAAAAAGTCTCCACAGGCAAGTTAAACCAATCTGCTAAAAATTGCTTTACATAGTGTCGGCCAGTATGCAATTGATCAACTACTGCATATATTTCTGTCCGATTACAAGTCGAAACTATGACGTTTTCCAATATACTTTTTTGTTTTTGCAGCGCTTCCATTGCTTGTGGTAGCTCGCTCTCTATGAAAGATAGCTTTTCACGAATTTCAACTGGCGCTGATTTATAATTCAAGCCTACTACGATGGTATGCATGAATAACACCTCACACGTTCTAATTCACAAATCTCATTATAGCACAGTTCGACAATAGTTCATCTATAATTTGTGAACATGTCATGAAGAACTATAATTCATTTTCTACATTAGAATTATTATAAACTAAGTTTAACAAATTATACTGCTTGTTTCAAATTTAAAAACTGGACTCAAATATGCAGTAGCATCTTGTGTCGAAAATAAGGAAAATACAGATGATTGTGATGGTTTAAATAGAAATGACTTTTAACTCTACTTCACAACAAAATATAAATAGACTGTAGACGACTCAAAAAAGCATTTGAGTCCATCTACAGTCTAGAATCGCTCTATATAAGAGCAATATTATTAATTTGTAATTTTCACAGTTTGCTGCGAAATTACATTTCCGTCTTTATCATATGCTAGAAACTCGATGTCGCCATTAACTTTAAAGTCATACATAGTTTGCACATTTTTAGTCAACATAAACACACTATCACTACGCTTTTTAAGTTCAAATTGAACATCCCCGCTGACAGAAGAATAACGAACAATGACATTTGCAACATTTGAACAATTACCATCAATTCTTGCATTCATTGTAATATAACCTTTTCGTAATGTTACTTCAGCTTCTTCAAATATGTCCTCTGGATTAATACAACTTGAAGGCGAAGTTTTACATAAAATCGAATCAATTATTTTTTGAGCAACCTGATGGAATTGCAAATTATCAATAGCATGATAGTAAATACCACCAGTTTCCGTAGCTATTTGTGTAAGGATTGCTTCATTAATTTGATTTTTCTTGCCCATACTTACAGTGTAAATTTTAATGCCTTTCTTTTTCGCATCATTGATTACTTTTGTCATTTTTGATTTGCTTGTTTTACCATCAGACACAACAACAATAGATTTAGAAGTTTTTGTATCGTTTGAGAATTTAGTAAGAGCCAACTCTATACCCGCAAAGATATCTGTAGCACCCTTATCCTTGGAAGTACGATATAGGTCTTTCTTTAAGACATTATCTGTACTGCCTTCTCCCAATACATTCGCACTTGTATTAGTCTCAATGACAATATTATTTTTAGCTTGTATTTGATTAATCATTTCCATCATTTTTTGGCCACGATAATTCGTTTGATCAATTCGTTTCATAGAAGATGAGTAATCGACTACATATGCGACTTCAGTTGCTAATGAACAAGCATTTTTACTAAAGTAAGGATTTGTAAAAATTTCTTTCGCAATCGTTTTATCTGTAAGTGGCTTCAATATTGTGGCATAACGCGGATCAATTTTATTGACGAGCGTTGCTTCTATTTTAGACTTTCCATAAATGATTGAGTCAAAATAAGCGACCGCAGTTCCAGGACCACCTGTATTATTCAAATAATCCGAAGTATTCGTGACAAAGGAAGCAGTTTTCTCAACACCATCAAATTTGATCTTTACAGTTCCTTGATAGTCGGTAATAATTTCTCCACCTGGACTCACTAACGTCACCATTACTTGTGTATATCGATCCTTACCAGTTGGTCTTGCTGCAGCGTCAGCACTTTCTTTTAACGCCTCTACACGTTTCTTATATGCTTCTACTTGTCCTAGTAATTTACCGCCTTGGTATTTCAATAATACTGTACGCTCATAATTACTTAGGCTCGTTAAAATCGCATAAATTTTCATAACACTATCATAATGCTCTAATGTCAAATTCTTTTCTTCCGGCATGTATTTTGGACTCATTAATTGAATGATTGCACCAACCGGATTGATGTTTTCAACTTGTGACGCAATATTATCATCGATTCCTTGGATGCGATAAATCGGACGACCATCTTCAGAAATCATGTACATAATCTCAGTCTTAGCTGGCGTCGTCACTGAGTCTTTTAGTCGATCATTCAGTATTTTTTCAAATAAATATACCGAAATATTGTAGTTTTCAAATTGTAAAATCGCATTCTCGTATCCGAGTGCTGGATACTTCGGATCTGAGCCACCATATTGTAAGTAGATATTTTCTACTTGACCAAGAGCATTTGTAACATTTGTTTGTTGCCCAATGCTGAATTTCTTTTCATCTGCATCTGGATTTAATGGCACAGGACCATATACATCAATCAAATTTTCGGTGAAAAACTCAGGTGGCTTTTCATATTGTACATATGGTGGTGTTACACTTCCGTTATCATCCGTGTTCGTTGGGTCATACACTTTAAAATCAATGCGCAATTCTGGCTGTGGTAAGTAACGAACGTGTGCATTTATTTTTTCTCCACCAAGACATTTCATACTAGGATCTGTATTGTTAATAAGCTCAAAAGTAATCGTATCACGCACTGATTTCGTTAGCTTTTTCGCTTTAACAAATGCTGTTACTGTTGAGCCGTCAGATTGTACATTACGAACAGCTTCTCCAGCTGCATTTACAATATCCGCTCCATTTGAAGAAGTCACACGGAACGTATATGACTTATCATCGGCAATAGGGTCACCATTACATGCCTTTAAAGATACAGTAATTGGCGTCATATCCTCACCATTCGCAATTAAATCTGGTTTTTCAACTTCAATACTTTGTAATGCATTATTAACATAGTCGGGACCAGTAAAATCATTTTCATTATCTGTTGGCTCTTCAAACTCACCACTATTAGAGCCCATAAAACCTGCTGGCAAAGTTATTTTGTCATTATCACGCCCAGCTGCAGATCGTTTCAATCCTTGTACAGCAAAGGCATTGTTTTGCACAATACGATATAAGAACTCAGCTGCATCGCCGCGAGATAGTTTCGTAGAGGGATTAAAATCAGCAAATGTTTTTTTGCCGGTATTACCAGTTGAAATATCATTTGTATATAAATATTGTACGGCTTGCGGCTCATCCAAGTCTAAACCTTGAAATGCAGCATAGATACGTGCAAAATGACCTCGAGTTATAGATTTTGAACGATTCGCCATGACATGTGTTCCATCAAACGGTAAATAAAAATCACTATAAAAATTATAGGCAACATTCTCGTTATAAGATAACGCATAGTTTTTATCAAGTTTAGCAAACATTGTTACTAGCTCTCGCTCAGTTACTTGTTCGTTTGGTAAAAAGTTATTCGCACTATTTAACGATAGTAAATCATTATCGACAGCCCAAGAGATGGCTTTGTATTTACTATTAGATGTTGGTACATCTTGAATCGTTGTAGCAGCCAGTGTTACTGATGGTGTTAAAGTCATAAAGGCTAGTACAAAACAGGCAAGTAAAAGCAATGCCTTTTTCGCATACTTCATTCGTTTCAATCCTTTCATTAGTTAAAGAATAAAATATCATCTCGATAGTTTTGTTTTAAATCACTTTCTAAATAGTTTAAGAATCGTTCAAGCACAACAGATGCTTGTGCACGCGTTAACGGTTGGTTTGGATTAAAACGCCCAGTTACAGGGTCACCTGTCATTAGACCAAGCTCATTGACGATATAAATTCCGTCTCTTGAATAGTCAGGAATTAGTGCATCATCTTTAAATTCCGTCACATAGCCAGGTTCTGGTGCTTTATTTTCAAGCCCTAATGCACGTACAAATATTGCAGCTGCTTGCGCACGAGTAATTGCATTATCAGGTTTAAAATAATCTGGTGTCACACCTTTAATAATGCCTTTATTTACTGCTGATTCAATATATGGATAATCTTTCACAGTACGCTTAACATCCTTAAAGACACTTGTGGATGTTTTTTTTGTATTCTTTTCTTCCATTACACGGAGATCCACTGCTTTACCAATCGCTATTGTAAAGTCAATTCGCTTCATCGGTGTGTTTGGGGAAAAGAAATTACTTGTATCTGAATAGATCCCTAAAGAATATAGTTTTTCGATAGCACCTTTAGCATAATGATTAGATAAATCTCGGAACTTCGGAATTATTAGACGTTCGATTGTTGGCGTAAATTCAGTATCCAAATCAACTTTGCCTTTTTTGCCAGAAGCTAAGTCATACGTATATTCTGAAATTACGTCTTTTTCACTAACGACCGCATAGCCCCCATCGAAGCTACCTAAACTACCTGGGTTTTCCTCATAATTGAGGACACGTGATTTACTTGTTGATAAACGGTTTTTCACATGGCTAGTTGTACCATCACTGTACGTATAAATAGATTCTGTAATTTGCGTTTCAGTTGCGCCCCAGAAATTTTCGTAGCCTGCATGACGACTATCAATATCTATTGTTACCGTATTTGTTTTTGCATTCTTTCCTGAGCCAGTTTGATAGGTATATGTTTTTCTTGAAATAACATTACCTGAAAAATAATCAGAAGCTGCACGATTATCCGTTACAGTACCTTGTGAAAATTGGTAGTCTGCTAATGTATACGTAATTTTTCCATCAACAATTTTTTCAGTGTATTTTTTAACAACTCCATTGGATGTTTTTTGCCCAATCGTAGCATAATTAACAACATCAGATTCATAGGCAATATTTCTTGTTAATGTTGCCCCATTACTTGCTGTTAGTTTTAAATTATAGGTTTCTGTTAATTTACCTTTTGTTTCTTTTTGTGTAATTTTAATATCTTTACTCGTACCTTTAAAAATGATCGGTGTTCCAGTAATGAACACTGCTTCTTCATATGTATATTCATTTTTCACAGCACCTGTTGTTTCCACCGATGCAGCGGAGGCATCTACTAGAATACTCGTCCCCAAAACGAACACCATTAGAATGGCTACCATTACTTTATATAAATGGTTTCGCATCTGTTCTTTTCCCCTCTCTTTCTTCGCATATGCACAGATGAAGCTATCTCGTATTGTAGAGATAGCTTCTATCTTGTTAATCAACTAAAATGAAATGTGCTTTTACAAATCGGTCAGATAATACGACTAAACGATCAGAAGGATTCAAATCAGATGGTTGAATGACTTTCCCTGCTTTAATCAGCGTAGCTTGATCAATATTCATATCGACCATTTGGCCTGCTTCATACCAACGGCCATTTTGCCATTGACTCACACTTTTCACATTAATAGTAGCTGGATATGTCGATTTTACTGACTGTAGTTTTCCGACTAGCATTAATGGGGCAACAGGTTTTGCATTATCTAACATGTGAAGAGCCTGCACATGCCCGTTGTTTACATAGAAGTAACCATAATCGCCTTCCGATAAATACAGTTCAATATCTGGCATTACGCTGTACGTTTTATTACCATCGTCTACCATTGCTTTTGTTGTATTACTAACAGATAGTATGGTACTAGCTGTTTTTTTGAAAACATTTGATTCAATCTTCATTGCATCATCAATTTCAATTAAGTAGCCATCTGCTTGAGCTAAACGGCCATAATATAATTCATGCGAAGCTAAATTTGGTGACATAAAGCTATCACTTGTAACTTCTACTACTTGCGCATAATGATCACGCGCTGTACCATCTGTAATGACAAACGCCGTACCATATGCCAATAATCCTGTTGGTTGAATAAAACGACCATTTCGAATTAAAATTGACCCATCATGGAAGTATAGTGTGCCAGCAGATTTAAGCTTTAACAATTGATAATCTGTATCGACAGCAATCATCGGCTCGTAGTAAGTACGTTCATTGTTTTTCAACACGACAATCTTTTCAATAACTTCTTTACCAAATTGCTTCACCGTTGCATAATATGCTTCGCTGCCAATATAATTTTTCAATTGGCCCTTTTCAATTTTCGTATTTCCAACGTAAATTGGTACCTTTGTTGAAAAATTCATCGTTGAAAGAGCAGTTGTTGACGCTGAACCAAATTGCCAGTTCACAAAGGCATTTTGATTTTTTACTGTTAATTTGTTGGCATTGATATTAACCGCTTGAATTTCACCTTTGTATAGATTTTCAACTAATGTTCCAGTCTCACTAATATCTACTTTTGTGACAATCGATGTACTTTTATTTTTTAAATTAAGCTTTACACGATCACCTACATACATCCCACTAATATCTACCGATGAAGAACCCTTTTGAAAAGCAGTATCCTTATTCAAATAATAGGTAGTTTCTTTTCCAATATCCGGCTTCACAATTATAAACAAACCTTTTGGGTCGATACTTGTGATTACGCCAGCAATTACTCTAGGATTTTGAGCAACTGTCGTTGATTCCTCAGTGGTATTGGAAGTACCGCGGAGCTCAACCACACTACGAAGGTTGATTTCAGCCTCTACTTTCATGCCCATCTTAAAGCCATCAATCGTAGTTTCAGTGTTATTAATGTATAGGCGGGCATTATTGTTAATATTGTATGTTACTTGACGACCACTAGCATTTTCTAATGTAATTTTACTAAGTTGCCTTTCTACTTCTCCGTTTGAATTTGTGTATTCTGAATAGGTTACATCAACGAAGGTTCCTGTTACTAACTGTGCGGCATGAACAGTTGGTATTGATGGCAAGCTAAGTGCCATTAAAAACAGGGCAATCAATATGTATGGAATCTTCTTCAACAATTCCCGCCTCCTTAAAAAATTGTTATTTATAAATAGTATATCGTATTATTGGTAGTTTTTCTTATTCAAAAAGTTACATTTTAACGTGTTTTAATATTTTTTTGAATCTACCATTAGACAGAAAGATAGAGGTAGCTTCCAATTTCAAGCTACCTCGCCATCTTCATACTTGGATGTCAATTGTATGTCCAGCAGTTGGATGTGGAGCATCTAGCATCTCAACAAGCTGTTCAGTATTTTGCTGTTGCATGTCCATTGCTTGCTTTGTAACAGCTAAAGATACATTTTGCATAAGATTTGATTGATGCATTGCAATTGATAAAGCTGCGATATCCATTTTTAGTCCACCTCCTATTTAATTTATCGGCTAAACTTGCCATTCATAAAGTAATTTCCTCATATTTATCCATAACTTTCAGACTAGCAGCAGAAAAGCATATTCACTTCTTTTCATATAAAGAGAGCATAAAAATATTGTGTGCAGTTCTAATATTAGGCAATAAAAAAACATCTACTGTGCTCCTAAACGCAATAGATGTTTTTTGATTACATTTTATTTTCAATGGTACGCCAAGCTTCTTCAAAACCGAGACCCTTTTCAGAAGAGAACACAATAAGTGGATCATTTTTATCCATATCTAGAGTTTCCTTGACAACTTTTTTGTGCTTATCCCATTTACCTTTTGGAATTTTATCTGCCTTCGTTGCAATGACAATACAAGGGATATTGTAATGTTTTAAAAAGTCATACATCATTCGATCATCAGCAGTTGGAGGATGACGTAAATCAACAATTTGAACTACCGCTTTTAATTCTTCACGGCCAGTGATGTAACGTTCAATCATTTTTCCCCATGCTTCACGCTCTGTTTTTGAGACTTTGGCATAACCATATCCCGGAACATCAACGAAAAACAGCTGTTCTTCAATTTTGTAAAAATTTAGCGTTTGTGTCTTCCCAGGTTTAGAAGAAATACGCGCTAACGCCTTACGCCCAATCATACGGTTAATAAATGATGACTTCCCAACATTTGAGCGACCTGCTAATGCAAACTCTGGCAGTCCATCTTCTGGGTATTGGTCCGGTCTTACTGCACTAATGACCATTTCGACATTATGGACTTTCATTTCCTTAAAAACCTCCGTCCAGTGCAATTGCTAATACTTCATCAGCAGATGACACTAGTTTAAATGTGAGTTGTTCGCGTACACTTTCAGGAATATCTTCAATATCACGCTCATTATCTTTTGGACAAATGATTGTTGTTAAACCTGCTCTGTGTGCGCTTAATGTTTTTTCTTTCAAGCCGCCGATTGGTAGTACACGACCACGTAACGTAATTTCACCAGTCATTCCTACTTCACGACGAATCGGACGATGTAAAATAGCCGAAACAATTGCTGTCGCCATCGTAATACCTGCAGATGGGCCATCTTTTGGTACTGCTCCCTCAGGTACATGGATGTGGATATCATGTGTATCAAAATATTCTGAGTCTACATTGAGTTCCTCTATTTTAGTTCGGACAAACGATAATGCTGTTTGCGCGGATTCCTTCATAACATCTCCGAGTTTCCCTGTTAACTGAATTTTGCCCTTACCAGGAGTTAAGGAAACTTCAATTTGTAATGTGTCACCACCAACAGTTGTATATGCTAGTCCTGTTGCTACACCAATCTGGTTTTCCTCTTCCGCTTGTCCATAGCGGAAACGGTGCTTACCAAGATATTCGATTACGGATTTTGAATTTACTGTTACACGTTTCTTTTCTCCAGAAACAATAATTTTAGCAATTTTACGACAAAGTGTTGCTATTTGTCGCTCTAGACCTCGGACACCTGCTTCACGTGTATAATAACGAATAATGTCCAGCACTGCTTCATCTTTGATAACTACTTGCGTTTTCTTCAAGCCATGTTCTTTTAATTGCTTTGGTATCAAATGATTTTTTGTAATTTGCGCCTTTTCGATTTCTGTATAGCCTGCAATCGAAATTACTTCCATACGATCTAATAAAGGTCCAGGAATCGTACTTAAATCATTAGCTGTAGCTATAAATAATACGTTAGATAAGTCATACGGTTCTTCGATATAGTGATCGCTAAACGTATTGTTTTGTGCAGGATCCAGCACTTCTAACATTGCAGCTGCAGGATCTCCTCGGAAATCATTTGACATTTTATCGATTTCATCAAGTAAAAATACAGGATTAATCGTACCTGCTTTTTTCATTCCTTGAATAATACGACCTGGCATCGCACCTACATACGTACGACGATGTCCTCGAATTTCGGATTCATCTCGCACCCCACCTAAAGAAATACGAATAAATTTACGATCTAAACTTTCGGCAATTGAGCGTGCTAACGATGTTTTACCTACTCCTGGAGGACCAGCTAAACATAGAATTGGTCCACGTAATGAATTTTTCAACTGACGCACAGCTAAATATTCAAGCACGCGCTCCTTTACTTTATCTAGTCCAGCATGATCTCTGTTTAAAATTTCCTCAGCATGAGCAATATTCATTCGATCTTCAGTCGACTTCGTCCAAGGTAAAGACACTAACCAGTCAATATAGTTTCGAATTACTCCACTTTCCGCACTTGCGCTAGGTAGTTTTTCATAACGATCAAGTTCTTTTAGCGCTGCTTCTTTTGCAGATTCAGGCATACCTGTTTCATCAATGAGCTTACGTAATTCAGTTACTTCACCCGTTTTACCTTCTCGGTCCCCAAGCTCCGTTTGGATAGCTTTCATTTGTTCGCGTAAGTAATATTCCTTTTGCGTACGCTCCATTGATTGCTTTACTTTTGAATTAATTTTCTTTTCCAGATCCAGGACCTCTTGCTCATCATGCAGGCGAATAATTAAATGATCTAAGCGTTTCTTAACATTTAGCATTTCTAAAACTTCTTGTTTATCCGCAATTTTGATTGGTAAATGCGAGGCAATAATATCAGCAAGACGACTTGGTTCTTCAATGTCTGCAACTGTATTAATTGTTTCTGTTGTTATTTTGTTGGAGGATTTCGCGTATCTTTCAAAATACGTTAACAATGTACGCATTAAGGCCTGTGTTTCCACATCTTTATCGATTTTCTCCTCTTTAACATCAATATCAACAACTGTATATTTCTCTAACGCTTGATAGTTGGACCATGTTGCACGCGCTACACCTTCCACTAAAATACGTAGCGTACCATTTGGTAACTTTAGCATTTGCTTTACAAAAGCCATTGTACCAACTTGATATAAATCCTGCTCTTCTGGCTGTTCATCGTGCATTTCTTTTTGTGTTACCAATAAAATCAATTGGTCCTCTAACATCGCTTGTTCTAGCGCCGCTACAGAACGATTTCTACCCACATCAATATGTAACACCATCGACGGGTATACTAAAAGTCCACGTAAAGGCAATAATGGTACATTTGTTGTTTTTTGAATTGTTACCATGCGGGTATTCACCTCCGTCAAAATTTTCTTGTTCACAATCCCGCGCTTCTAGTATGTGTTTAAAAAACCGATTCACACTATCTATTCAAACGAGCCAAAAATTTCATCTATTTACAGTCGTCAGCTTTATGTATGAATAAAAAGCTGACTCCCGATATGTGCGAACATTGCACAATCGAAGTCAGCTAAGTTACTCTTTTTCTCATAACAATAGACGCTACGTCTGTTTATTATGCCGAAGTTTTTGTGTCGCTACCTTCATCGAGTTCAGTGCCATCTTCAAGAAGCAATTTCGGTTTTTCTTTTTCCGTAATTGTTTTTGCAGTAATGATACATTTTTTCACGTCATCACGTGAAGGTAATTCGTACATTACATCAAGCATTGTTGACTCAATAATTGAACGAAGACCACGTGCACCTGTTTTACGCTCAATTGCTTCCTTTGCAATTTCAGAAAGGGCACCTTCATCAAACTCAAGCTCAACACCATCTAGTTCAAGCATTTTTTGATACTGCTTCGCAAGCGCATTTTTTGGTTCCGTCAAAATTTGTACAAGTGCTGCCTCGTTTAATTGCTCTAGGCTTGCAAGTACTGGTAATCGACCGATGAATTCTGGAATTAAACCAAATTTCAACAAATCTTCAGGAATCAATTTCGCCATTAATGAACCTTCGTCCACTTCTACTTTATTAGGATCTGAACCGAAACCAATTACTTTTTCACCTTGACGACGTTTAATAATGGATTCAATACCATCAAATGCTCCGCCTACGATAAATAAAATATTTGTTGTATCAATTTGTAAAAATTCTTGGTGCGGATGCTTACGTCCACCCTGTGGAGGTACACTTGCAACAGTGCCTTCTAAAATTTTTAGCAACGCCTGTTGGACCCCTTCACCAGAAACATCTCGAGTTATCGACGGATTTTCTGATTTACGTGCAACTTTATCGATTTCATCAATATAGATGATTCCTTTTTCTGCACGTTCAATATCATAATCTGCTGATTGGATTAATTTTAATAAAATATTTTCAACGTCTTCACCTACATAACCTGCTTCTGTTAAAGAAGTAGCATCTGCAATTGCGAAAGGAACGTTTAGTATACGTGCTAATGTTTGAGCTAATAATGTTTTACCGCTACCAGTTGGGCCGATTAACACAATGTTCGATTTTGCTAATTCCACATCATCGATTTTACTATTCGTATTGATGCGTTTGTAGTGATTGTAAACCGCAACTGCTAAGGCTTTTTTAGCACGCTCTTGTCCAATTACATACTCATTTAAAATCGATTGGATTTCTTTTGGTTTCGGAATATCTTGGAAATCGATTTCTTCCTCAACACCTAGTTCTTCTACAACGATTTCTGAACAAAGTTCGATACATTCATCACAAATATAAACACCAGGACCTGCAACTAATTTACGTACTTGTTCTTGTGGCTTACCACAGAATGAGCATTTTAAATTGCCTTTTTCATCATTAAATTTGAACAATATGTTTCACCCCTATTCAAGCTACAATCTTACAAGATTATTGAACCATTATCAAATAAATTGATTGCAACATTTACGTCATGGCGCAAATGCAGCTAGATTTTCAATTATTTTCAAAGTCTTCAAGCACGAGGACAGTAAGCTAAGAATCGGCAGTCATCCTCGCTAAAAACATTAACTTCTGCCTGCTCGTTTTTATCCAAATAATTCGTGTTGATGCGACCATTCAGATAACCCATGACCACTGATTGATTGTTTAGCTTCATTCCTTCGAGGTTTAGTTCCCTCACTCGTAAAACCTATGTGCGCACTTCTTCCATTATAATGGGGGCGCTATAATTACTGCTACTTTTCGGCTCTACTACAATGAAGTTAAAATTTAGCATCGTGTAAAAAGTTAAACAACAATACTATGTATAAGTATATTAACTAAAGTGGCCTCCAAAAGTATAACAGTTAGTAAAAATCAGACTTACTTTTTGTCGTCCTTGACCTTGAGAGGTTGGGGCCCCTTTAGCCTAAACTAAAAAGCTATGTGTGATAAAACAAGGCACGGTTTAGCGCCGTACCTTGTCCTCTTAATTTTTCTATCTAGTTACGTAAAAAATCTTATTCAGTAATTTTAGCGTTTTCCACTAAAAATTCAACTGTTTTTTGGATTTTAATGTCATTTTCAAGAACAGCAGTACCGCCTAGAGCACCAGTAATTTGTTCTTTTGTCATATTGAATTGAGCAGCCATTTTTTCTAATTCAGCTTCAATATCAGCTTCAGTAGCTTCAATTTTTTCTGCATCAGCGATTGCTTCAAGAGTTAATGAAACACGTACACGGCTTTCAGCTTCTTCTTTCATTTGACCGCGTAAATCTTCTTCTGATTGACCAGAGAATTGGTAGTAAAGGTCTAAGTTCATACCTTGTGTTTGTAAGCGTTGGCCAAACTCTTGTAGCATACGATCTGTTTCAGAGTTAACCATGCCAGCTGGTACTTCGAATTCTGCATTGTCAGCAGCTTTTTCTACTAATTCGTCGCGAAGTGTAGCGTCTGATTCTGCTTGTTTTTGAGTAGCAGTTTGTTCTTTAATTTTTGCACGTAATGCTTCTACGCCTTCAACTTCAGGATCTAATTCTTTTGCAAACTCATCGTTTAGTTCAGGAAGTACTTTTGTTTTTACTTCTTTAACAGTTACTTTGAAAGTAGCTTCTTTACCAGCTAATTCAGCAGCGTGATATTCTTCTGGGAAAGTTACAGTAACGTCTTTCTCTTCGCCAGCTTTTACGCCAACTAATTGCTCTTCAAATCCAGGAATGAATGAACCTGAACCGATTTCTAATGGGTAGTCTTCGCCTTTTCCGCCTTCGAAAGCTTCTTCGCCTACGAAACCTTCAAAGTCAATTACCGCTGTGTCGCCTTCTACGATAGCTTCATCTTCTTTAATTTCAAGTTCAGCTTTACGTGCTAATTGTTCTTGAATTTGAGCTTCAACTTCTTCGTCTGTTACTTCAACTGGAAGTTTCGTAACTTCTAAGCCTTTGTAGTCGCCAAGTTTTGGTTCTGGTTTCACTGTTACTTGAGCAGTGAATGAGAAGTCTTGACCATGAACGAAGTTTTCTGTACCAGAAATTTCTGGGTAATCAACTGGCATAATACCAGCTTCGTCGATTGCTTTTGCATAAGAATCTGGAACAATGATTTCTAATGCATCTTGATATAAAGATTCAATTCCAAAGCGTTGTTCAAACATTTTACGAGGCATTTTACCTTTACGGAAACCTGGTACGTTAATTTGTTTCACAACTTTTTTGAACGCTTGGTCCATCGCTGCATCTACTTCAGTAGCTGGTACTTCGATTGTAAGAGTACCGATATTTCCTTCTTGTTTTTCCCATTTTGCTGACATGTATAAATACCTCCAAAATAATCTAGTTTCAATTACGTATGACGTAATTGTGTTCGGATTTCGATTTCTCGATAATTTTTTGTAAATCCGCAACTTGTGTCAAAGACTTTGCATTTAGTTAAAGTTTTAATCCCCTACTAAATAGTAAAGACCTTTGACATTCATCCACCTACTTGTTAAGTAGGGGACTTCGGTTGAATCAAGTTTAAATGTTAGACAATTTATTCGTAACTACGATTTTGACAACCATTTTAGTATATCATAGATGCGCATAGTTTCAACTTATTTCATACTTCATGGAGTTCTGTTAGTTTTTCTAACATTTGTAAAAAGTCGATGATTTCGTAGTCCATTTCCTGCACCTTACCAAGCATCGCTTTTACAAAATCAATATAACTATATGCAATATCATCGGCTGCAAACGGATGCCATTCAAACGGATACGTAACTATTGCATGCTTAGCCATTAAATATTGTACCATTTCTAATGTTGATGGGTCTTGTTCTAATTTAGATTCTATAATTTTTTTTATTTCACCATACTGCTGTAATTGATTAGGTAACGCAAGATTAATCGGATTAATAGTTTTTGTTTGCTCAAATTTTGTAACAGTAACTTCGAATGACACTTCTTGCTCTACTAGCAAAATAAGTGCAAGACTCTGCACAAATGGATGGATATCTGAACATTCGATAATAGCCTTTAACGGCATTTTTAACTGCCTTACATTCGTATCCATTAGCCGGTGTAATCCCAACGATTGTTCATTCGGTGTAAGCGAGGTAAATTTTACCAATTCATATTCTTGCGCTTCAATCAGTTCTTGTACATCTTCTCGTTGTTGAAGTTTTTTAGCGACTTCACTATTTATACTTTTTAAGCGTTCAAATTTTTCTAGCTGTGCTTCTGGAAGAACGTTTTCCTCTATTAACGTAGTTATTATAGATTCAACTTGATGGTATTCCTTTAACTGCATGCAAATTGTAATGTATAGCTCCATCACTTCAACATACATAGAAGTGCCCATAGCTAGCAATTGCTCACATACTTCTTTAGCTTTCACATATAGTTTCAGCTCATATAAAGCATACGCATAGGCACTTAAGGCTTTTTCATCTCCTTGGTCATATAAAAACGCCTTTTCAAAACATGCGACAGCCTCTTCATATTGGTATTTCCCCACATACATATGGCCCTCACGAATTAACGTTTGGGTTGCACCTGGAAAAACAACAATATTGTCATGTTTAATAACATGGCGCTTTTGCTTTGTCATTTTTCTCACCTCTTTTAGCTCACTAATTCATAATTGTTTATTTTTAACAAAAATAATTGAATTTATATTCATATTTTGTAATGAATTGAATTATAATTAATAATACCTAACATAATTTACCTTATTGATAGAAAGCGCTTCAACCATAGTCATTGCCAGCTAGACGAAAACAAGTTGTTCACAAGGAGTGTAATACATGCCATTAATGGATACAATCATTGAATTCGATAGTCGCATCTCCCCCGCTTTCGAGGCACTATCAATTAAAGTTATATCGATTACAACAGCACACGGTCCGCTACAAGATTATTCAATTGACTTCGAATTTTTTACGCATACAAAAATTAATACGTTTACAAAAGAAGCAACGACACATATCTCGAGTATTCAAGGAACTATACCTGGTTCCATCTCAATTGGGCATCATCAGGAATCACTTTATATTATTCCCCAAAGTGTGCACATTGAATGCAATTATAAGATTTTGCATATTGACACAAAAGATATGGAGCGCATTTTACAGCATTCCAACCCAACGCTCTATTATAGTGAGTGGCTTTTAGATGCCATCAAAAATGCAAGTATTCTTGTTGAATTAAAAACGAATCAAAACACATTTATCGAATGGCCGCTCGGCATAAAGTCTGCTGTTATATTATAGGAAGCTAAACAAAAACCTTTTATGTAGAGGATGCTTTTGAAACCGACTAGCCCATAAACTATTGTTAAGTCTGAGGCATACTTGAAAAGTATGTCTTTTTGTCATGAATCAAACACTAATCCTTCATTCGTTGCGCTATAATCATATCAGCTTTCGATAGATTCCGGTATTCCTATTGCGAAAGTAACCATTAAAAAAATCACATCCGACAAATTTCTTCAATAAAGAAGGTATAATAAAAAAATAGATTTATTATTGGAGGCAATTATTATGGATATAAAAGAAGCATTACAAACATTTTCTTCAATGACACTTACAGCAAGACAAGCGTTTTTTGAAAAAGAAGGCGACTGGCTATTGGATGAAATGTTAACGCACATCGGTTCAACTGATGAAAAGCTACGAGATCACCTTATATATCGCACATTTATCGACCTGCTCAGTGATAACTTACTAAATTCACAGCAACTCCAACATTTGTTCGATACAGCAATAGGTGACGATTACTTATATGCAAAAATTGGGGAACAAATGGAAGATAGTGTATTCACACGCTCCTTTTCAGCGTTACTTGTAGCAAGCATTCTTGCAAAAGATAGTGAGCTCCTTATTTTAAATGAGACAAGCTTACAATCTTTCTTTAAAAAAATCGGTCGTTATTTGTTACTTGAAAAGGATACAAGAGGTCACGTCGAAGGTAAAGGTTGGGCACACAGTATTGCACATGGGGCCGATTTAGCTGCCATGACAATTAAACATCCTAAGTTTGACTTGCAATATGCACCATCCATTTTACACGCACTGAAATTGGCAACTTGGAAAGATGTTGTCTATGTAAACGATGAGGAAGAACGCTTTGTAAATATCATTGAGGCATTATTAGCCAGGGACTATTCTGAAGAAGCCTTATCAGAATGGGTAGAGCAAGCTTTTGATAAATTCGAAATGCATTTAGTAACGCAAGGTTATAACGAAAGCTTTTTTAGCGGACGTACTTGCACATTAAACGTGATGAAGACATTGTATTTCGCTTTAAAAATGAATAATCAAGCACCTAAACTTCAAAACACACTGTATATCCAAGTAGCAAAGTGGCTGAAGCTCGGTTCTTAACTAATGATAGAGCATCCAAATCTCATTGGATGTTCTTTTTTCACGAACCACTAATATTGATATACTAATTTTTGTTAAATATTGAAAGCGCTTAATTATGTTAACATAATTTTATCATTGTTCCAATATCCTCTCTCTAATCATCCCTTACATAGAAAATTTATCCTTTAATCTTCAGAAAACGGTCTTTTCGTATACTCCTTTTTTAAAAAAAACGCAACTAAAAAGAATTAAAAACAGAGGCATGACAAGGACTTTATTACAAATCGTCGTCTAAAATGTGAAATAGGATTTTTCACAAATAATTTATTTACTTAGTTAAATACGATAAACTCAGTATTTTCAACGTTTATACAGTGCTTAATTAACAAAACCTAAAAATACCAATAGCAAAATAGCTTTTTTTGTTCAAAAAATGTTCATATTCACCCCCCTTTCATTATCATATTTATAATTAATTATTTTTTTTTTTAGTGAAGCGGGCGTATAATCCTATATGCAAACAAAGACATGATGCGACCATCGACATTAAAATTTTGTCCAATTTATGGTGCATAAATCATCATGTATGTGAACGCTTGCATCAGACCAATCAATTACAAGACATTATGTTTCATATTGAACCATGCCATTGTCATTGTAAATGCAACTGTACTTGATTGGTACATCAGATAAAAGAGGTGACCTCAATACCCACTATTTATAAATGTGAATCAATACTACTACACATGAAATTTATGAATAGCCGTTTTATAGAAAGGAGTCAAACATGAATAAAAAATTAAGCTTAATGTTTTTAGCATTTGGCGCTATCGCAATCCTGTCTGGTTGTGAACCATTAACAGTTTTCAATCCAAAAGGACCGAATGCTCAAACATTATCAAACACAATTATTTTATCCATTATTACAATGGCAGTTATTTTACTAGTCGTGTATGTGCTTTTTGCGTTTATGCTAACAAAATACCGCGCATCAAAAGCATCTGCCGATTATGAGCCACCTCATGAAGAAGGTAGTCACGTACTTGAAATTACGTGGACAGTTATTCCTATTATTATCGTAGCATTCCTAGCAATTGTTACTGTTAAATCAACTAGTACGGTAGAAACAACACCAGAAGGTTATGACAATAAAGAACCACTTGTTATTTATGCAGCATCTTCAAACTGGAAATGGCATTTCAGCTATCCAGAAGAGGGTATTGAGACTGTGAACTATGTAAACATTCCAACTGATCGTCCAATTGAGTTCAAATTGTATTCATTCGGACCAATCACAAGTTTCTGGATTCCACAGTTAGCTGGTCAAAAATATGCGATGAGTGACATGTTAACAACTATTCACCTTGCAGCTGATGAGGTTGGCTCTTTCATGGGTCGTAACTCAAACTTTAACGGTCGTGGATTTGCGGAAATGGAATTCGAAGCACAATCTATGACACAAGCAGACTTCGATCAATGGGTTTCTGATGTAAAAGCGAACGAAAAACCATTAACTGAAGAGAAATTCAAAGAATTATTAGCAGCTGAACACGTAGGTCGTTCAAGCTACTCATCTACTCACTTAGATTTCAGCCCAGCACCAATGGCACATGGTGATATGGATATGGGGGGTATGGACCATAGTGACATGGATATGTCTGACGAAGACATGAATCATGAAGATATGGACCATTCAAACACTGATGCCGAATCAACACATTCACACTAATTTTCAAATTTGAAAGGAGCGCATCCTATGAGTATGGAAGAATTATTCCATCCACTGCAAGAACCGATGATTTTAGCGGCAGCTATCAGTATCGTAGTTGGTGCAGTTGTTGTCGTAGCAGGCCTTACTTATTTTAAAAAATGGGGCTACTTCTATAAAAACTGGCTATCAACAGTCGATCATAAAAAGATCGGTATTATGTATATCGCCGTAGCACTTTTAATGCTATTCCGCGGTGGTATCGACGCACTTTTAATGCGTGCACAAACAGCCGTTCCTGATAACGGACTTCTTGATGCACAACACTATAACGAGATTTTTACTACACATGGTTTAATCATGATTTTATTTATGGCGATGCCATTTGTTATCGGTTTAATGAACATTGTTATTCCATTACAAATCGGGGCACGTGACGTTGCATTCCCACGTCTTAATGCAGTCAGCTTCTGGGCATTCGCAGCAGGTTGTGGCTTGCTGAACCTATCATTCATTATTGGTGGTTCACCAGATGCAGGTTGGACAGCTTACTTCCCATTAGCAAGTACTGATTTTAGTCCAACTGTTGGGAACAACTACTATTCATTAGCACTACAATTATCTGGGATTGGTACGCTATTGACGGGTGTGAACTTTATCACAACGATCTTTAAAATGCGTGCTCCTGGTATGACATTAATGAAAATGCCAATGTTCTCTTGGTCAATTTTAATTACAAACGTTATTATCGTATTTGCGTTCCCAGTGTTAACTGTAGCACTTGCATTAATGATGTTAGACCGTCAATTCGGTACAAAATTCTTTGCAATGACAGACGGCGGTATGGATATGCTTTGGGCCAACCTATTCTGGGTTTGGGGACATCCTGAAGTTTACATCGTTATCCTACCAGCGTTCGGTATTTTCTCAGAAGTTATTGCAACTTTTGCACGTAAAAACTTATACGGTTACAAATCAATGGTAATGAGTATGGTTGTCATTTCATTACTATCATTCTTAGTATGGGCCCACCATTTCTACACAATGGGTCACGGCGTTATGGTAAACAGTGTATTCTCTATTACAACAATGGCGATTGCTGTTCCAACCGGGGTTAAAATGTTCAACTGGTTGCTCACAATGAGGCACGGTAAGATTCAATTCACTACCCCAATGCTTTATGCACTTGGCTTTATCCCAATCTTCACAATTGGTGGGGTTACAGGTGTAATGCTAGCAATGGCAAGTGCTGACTATCAATATCATAATACGATGTTCTTAGTTGCCCACTTCCACTATGTATTAATTCCAGGTACAGTATTTGGTGTACTTGCAGGTTACCATTTCTGGTGGCCAAAAATGTTCGGTTTCCGTTTAAATGAAAAATTAGGGAAAGCTGGTTTCTGGTTCATCGCTATCAGCTTCAATGTAACGTTCTTCCCTCTATTCATCTTAGGTTTAGATGGTTATGCTCGTCGTATGTACACATACTCAGCTTCAACTGGTTACGGTCCATTAAACATGCTATCGTTCGTCGGTGCACTTGGACTTGCAGTAGGCTTTGCGTTAATCTGTTATAACATTTACTACAGCTGGAAACATATGCCTCGTAACGAGAAAGCAGATGTTTGGGATGGTCGTTCATTAGAATGGGCTACTCATTCTCCAGTTCCTGAATACAACTTTGCAGTAGTACCAAATGTGTCACGTTTAGACGAATTCTGGTTCGCTAAAAAAGAAGGTCGCGATATTACTGCAGGTAAAATTGAAAAAATCCACATGCCTAACAACACAGGTACTCCTTTCTGGACAAGTGGATTCTTATTCCTAGCAGCATTCTTTGCTGTATTTAGTCTATGGATTCCTGCCATCATCAGCATGCTTGCTGTATTTGGCTTTATGGCTCATCGTTCATTTGAAAATGATCATGGTCGTTACATTTCAGTTGAAGAAATTATGGAAACTGAAAAAAGTTTGAGAGGTGATAAATAATATGAAAATCGATTCTTCACTTCCATTAGAATATAGTACAGAGGAAAACCGCTTAAAGATTTTTGGTTTCTGGATCTTCCTTGGAGCCGAAATCATGTTATTCGCTACACTCTTTGCTGTCTATTTTACGCTCCACACTCGTACAGGTAGCGGCCCAGATGGTGCTGAGATTTTCGAGTTAACACCAGTATTATTAGAAACATTTTTACTACTAGCAAGTAGTTTTACAATCGGTCTTGGCGTACATGCTATGCGTCTTGGTAATAAAAAAGCAATGATGACATTCTTCATCATTACACTTATTTTAGGTCTTGGCTTCTTAGGTATTGAGATTGATGAGTTCGTCACTTATGTTCATGAAGGTGCTACAATTACAACAAGTGCATTTTTATCTTCATTAATGACTTTACTTGGTACGCACGGTGCCCACGTAACATTTGGTTTCTTCTGGGGCGTTGCAATTTTAATCCAAGTAGCAAGACGTGGCTTAAACCCACAAACGGCTAACAAAGCGTTTATCTTCTCACTGTACTGGCACTTCCTAGACGTTGTTTGGATTTTCATCTTCAGCTTCGTCTACTTGAAAGGACTGATTAGCTGATGAAGGAACTATTCCCAAAACAACATGTGATGGGCTTCGGCTTCTCACTATTACTAACTATTATCGCTTTAGCAGTTGTGAAATTTGATATGTCTTACAATATGGCATTTGCTATCCTATTAGTGACTGCACTTGCACAAGCAACTGTTCAATTAGTATTATTCATGCACATCGGTGAATCTGAAGATAAAAAAACATTATATACAACAATTTTATATTCAGTGTTCGTAGCTGTTGTGACAATCCTTGGTACATTATTCGCAATGATCTGGGGTTACTAATAAAAAGAGCCGAGAAAATGAAATCATTTTCTCGGCCTTTTTTATTTAAATCTAGCAAAAAAGCCAACCATCGAAATCTCAAAGATTCGCTTCCTCTTGTCAAAAATTATTTCTCACTAGTTTCTAATATTATATGATTATTTTTATCTGAATTAGCGAACAATCAACACATCACATGATGCTAATCGGACGATACGCTCCGCTACTGAGCCGAGTACCATCTTTTCTAATTGATTTAACCCCGTTGCACCACATACAAGTAAGTCTACAGCCGGTAGTTGTGAAAGAATACTTTTCGGTGAACCTGTTTCCACATTAACTAAAACTTCTATAACACCTGCTGTTTGAGCTTCTTTTCTTAACTTCTCTATTTTAATAAAATTCTCTTCTTTCAATTTCTCAGCATACTTCAAGTCATATGCCGTAACAGCCCCGAACGACTTCGTGTCAATGACATTCACTAATTGTAATGTTGCCCCATACTCTATTGCCAATTTTACTGCTCGCTCATAGGCTTTCAACGACTGCTCTGAAAAATCTATTGCTACAGCGATTGTCTTATAATTCGTAGTCATCATTACCCTCCTCATCTTTTCCAACCAATTCAAAGTTTTCAAAATCATTATATCATAATGGTATTCGATATAGTTTATCGTCATTATTTAATGGATTCCCACGACCATCGGTATTATTGCTAACAAAATAAAGATATTGCTCGTCCACGAGTATATCTCGAATTCTTCCAAGCCCCGATATTATTTCCCTTTCATTGCTCGTTTCAAGATCAAATTCCAAAACAGCTGCTCCTCTTAATGTAGCTACGTACAATTTATTATCATAATAACCGATGCCAGACGGAGCCCAAGTTGTGCTACTTCCTGATGTAAATAACGGTGCTTTCATCAGTTGTCGTGTCTCATACCCTTCTATGATTGGCCAACCATAGTTTTGTCCTGCTTCGATTTTGTTTATTTCATCATTGGCGCTGTTGCCATGCTCACTTGCGAATAATGTGCCATCTAACGACCACGTCAACCCTTGTGGATTACGGTGTCCATAACTATAAACAAATGAATTTGGAAATGGATTATCAGAGGGAACAGTCCCATCTAAATGAATACGTAAAATTTTCCCTTCTAACGCAGACGGGTCTTGCGCTACAGACGATTGCAACGCATCCCCTACAGTTGCATAAAGATTGCCGTCCGGCCCAATTTTAAGCCTTCCTCCATGATGGAAGGTACCACTTACTATACGATCAAGGAGCAAATGCTCTTCATGCCAAACATCTCCCTTTTGTCGAAGTGTCACAATGCGATTAAACTGTTTATCTCCATCCACATACGTATAATAAGCATACGCAAGTTTAGAATCTACAAAATCTGGTGCAAGTACAAACCCTAGTAATCCTGCTTCAGCAGCTGTCGCTAGCTCTTTTTTTAAATTGACTCGTTGTCTCTCCACTTCTCCCTCTTTAATTTTCACAATATGCCCTGCTCTCTCTGTAACGTAAAACATATTTTTGTATTTTTCGATTGCCCATGGTATATCTAAATTATCTGCTACTATTTCTAAATTATCGCTTTGTGCTAGATTATCTGTAACATTCTCCTGCCTGTGCTTCGTAGGCTGTTGTTGTGTATTTGTGGAACACCCCGTCATCAAAATTATGATGAAAAACAAAAAGTAAATTTTTTTCTTCAATCGCTTTCCCTCTTTTCTTAAAGTTTTCTTCAACATACCAACTTCCTATGTTACTAGATAATAAAATATTTACTTTCCATATAAATATCATTAAACTATTATGTACATATTTAACTAAAAAATGATATTAAAAGGAGAGAGACATGGAGGAAGTAAAAGTCGTCTATGCTTTAATTAAAAATCTCGAGAATCAAATTCTTATGGTTCATAACCACGAAGGTCATTGGTCGCTTCCAGGTGGGAAAGTTGAGGCAGATGAAACACTATTTGAAGCGGCAATCCGTGAAGTCAAAGAAGAAACAGGCTATATTGTTGAAATAGGAAAGTTACTCGCAGTTAATGAGGCAAAATTTACTGTTAGGGATCATCATGCATTATTTTTCACTTTTGAAGCGCAAATAGTAGAAGGTGTAGAAGAAATAACATTACCTGATGAAATTTCTCACATTGAATGGGCACCTATTGATATAGCCAGCACTAGAATGCCGTATTATATAGGTGGAATTGCTAATCTCTATCAAAATCATGCTCTCTATAACTACGAAGGCACGCTATAGCAAGGATGCTTTCCTTACGCATGACTGCAGACTGCTAGCTTATTATTTAATATTGTTAAAGTTTTAAGCATAATAAAAGCCACTACTTATTAAAAGTGTGACTAACGTAATAATGTTGGTGTAATGGCTAGTGAAAATATGGAAGAACTTTATCAGCTACTACCTTTTCACCAACTTGTATCCATTTGCTTTTATCATGTATATGACCATCTTTATCAAGCGGTGTTTGGAATTGACTAGCACCCGTAGCATCAAGCAATGATCCTTCATCATAATCTAACCCAACATTTGTGACATGTTTAATAACAAAGGGGTTTTGAAAGCGGATTTGCGCATCATAAAAATCTAGTTCACCCTGTGTCACGATAAACGGTACGCGTAAATAAATTGTTTCGCCTCCATCGCTCGATAAAATCGTATCAAAGCTACCCTTGTGATACTCCCAATTGCCTCCAATTGTAAAACCATGCCTCTCGATTTGATCACGTAAATAGCCAAAGCTAATTTCTTTTCCGACAATATTAGATTCAATTTGTAACAATTGCATGCCCTCCTTTACTCTTGATTTCAGTCTATCCTAAAGTGACAAAATACAAACAACTTATACGACATGATTTGAATTACTATGTCGCTCGTTCATTTAATTCTGCACATATGATAAAACCTGTTTGAACAAAGTGCTCAAAACAGGCTCTCCTTTATAGCTCCAATATCAGGCTTTTATCATATGAATTGGTCTCCCTATTATTACTTCAGCTGCCTCCATGGTCATTTCTCCTAATGTTGGGTGAGCGTGTATCGTGCATGCAACATCTTCTGCTGTCATACCCGATTCAATTGCAAGCGTCAGTTCAGCAATCATATCAGAAGCCCCAGCACCTACGATGTGAGCACCGATTAATATGCCATCTTCTTTACGCGCGACTAGTTTCACAAAACCTTCCGTTTGATTCAGAGCAAGAGCACGACCATTAACTGCGAATGGGAATTTTGCTGCAGTATATTCAATACCTTCCGCTTTAGCTTGATCTTCGTTATAGCCCACTGTCGCCATTTCTGGATCAGTGAAGCATACAGCAGGAACAGCTAAATAATCTACGATTGATTTCTCGCCAGCGATTGCTTCAGCAGCAACTTTACCTTCATAAGAAGCTTTGTGTGCAAGCTGTGGACCCGCTACGATGTCACCAATTGCATAGATGTTTGGAATGTTTGTACGGCATTGTTTGTCAACATTAATTAGACCACGTTCGCCGAATTCAATTCCAACACCTTCAAGACCCATTTCATCTGTATTTGGACGACGACCAACTGTTACTAATACATAATCAGCTTCGACTTTTTTCTCTTCTCCGCCAACTTCATATGTTACAACTACGCCGTTTTCTGTTTCTTCAACGCCTTTTGCAGATGCGTTTACTTCAATTTCAACGCCTTTCTTTTTAAGGCCTTTTTTCACGATTTGTGTCATTTGTTTTTCGAAACCAGCTAAAATGTCTTTGCCACCTTCGATAATCGTTACTTGTGAACCTAGGTTTGCATAAGCTGAGCCAAGTTCTGTTCCGATGTAGCCTCCGCCGATCACAACTAATTTACCAGGTACTTCTTGTAAAGAAAGTGCGCCAGTAGAGTTTAGGACACGATCAGAGAATTTAAAAGTTGGAATTTCAACTGGACGAGAACCTGTTGCGATAATCACATTGTTAAATGTGTAAGTTTCTGTACTATCCCCCTCGATGACACGGACAGTATGTTTATCTAAAAAGTATGCCTGCCCCTTCACTATGTCGATTTTGTTGCCTTTTAGCAGAATTTCAACGCCGCCTACTAATTTAGAAACGATTCCCTTTTTGAACTGTTGTACTTTTGTCCAGTCTAGTTTTACTTCTTGGACAACTACCCCCATATCCTCTGAATGCTTTGCTTGCTCAAAACGATGACCTACAGAAATCAATACTTTGGATGGAATACAACCGACATTCGAGCATACTCCTCCTAAAAATTCTCTCTCTATAATGGTTACATTTTGCCCCATTTGAGTAGCACGAATAGCCGCTACATACCCTCCAGGACCTGCACCTATCACGAGTGTATCAATATTCTTCATTTACTATATCCCCCTTATTACTCTCTATAAATTGAAAAACGTAATTCCAAAAAAACGGATCTTTCACACAATTATGGTGACCCTTAGTTTCCACTTTAATTATTTGTTTAAAGTTGCTAGCATTTTTTAATACTTCCGCATTTGAAACAGGCACTTTTTTATCTTGCATTGAGTGGATAGCAAGAGACGGTGACTGTTGGTTTTTTAATATTTTTTCAAGACGCCATTCTTTTCTAGCTTTTATAAAAACACCTCCTCTTAATAAAAACCAACTGACAAATAGCCAACCAATTGGCATATAAGGTAGTGTTATTTTTTCCGCCATTGAATTGCTAATACTTTTTAGTGATGTAGGCATTGAATCCGTGATAAGAGCTTGTATTCTTGCATCTTGTGCATTTACAATACTTGCTGCTATTCCTCCCATTGAATGCCCTAAAACATAAATAGACTTACTGTTGATATCTGGCCTTTCTGTCACATAATCAATCGTGGATGTTATCGTTTGGACAAACGATTCAATACTTACTTGTTTTTGCACGGAGTCACTTTGCCCGTGACCAAGTACATCTACCATTACAATGTCATAGCCGCTAGCTACTATTGGATCTACATATCGCAACATATCAGACTTATTAGAGCCCCACCCGTGAATTAGTAGAAAACATCCCTTCCCCATGTCGCTTCTTATAAGCCAACCTCTGACAGCTCCTATTTCCATCCTAAATTCGATATTTTCAAAAGTTGATTGTGGATATTTTTTATCCTTTTTTCGTTTTGGTGTAAAAATATGCAAAATGATATAGCTTCTCAAAAATAAAATAAGAACGAAGAAAGCAAAGAATAATAAATAGCTCATTCTAATCCCTCCAAAAAGATACCAAACAGTCTCTTTTTAATTATAAAAAAGACGGCTTTATTGCCGCTCTGTAGCTATCATTGAAATATATTGCCTTAAATGATTTATTAAGACCTCCGTTAAATGCTCATCCTTTTTTAATCTATCTAAAACGAGTCCACCTTCAAGTGTCGACACAATAAATATTGCTGTTTCATATGGTTGGATCGTTTGCTTCAACTGCTGATGTCTCATACCATCCTTTATTATTTTTACCAACCACATGACCATCATATCCATTGCTTCTGTAATCGATGGAAGCAACGCACTTCCTTCTAGATCATCCATTTCGGTTGCTGCGTTAAAAATAGGGCACCCTCCTACGATTGGTTCTCCTTCACTTAATTGTAAAAAGCCCTCCACAAATGCAAGTAATTTGTCCGTTGCATGGTCGTGTTGAGCAACACTTGACATTAGATGGTTTTTCATTGTTTCGGTTGAGAACTGAAAAGATTCGAGCATCAGTTGTTCTTTATCTTTAAAGTGTCGATATATCCCCCCTTTTTGAATATTTGTTTCTTGAATAATGTCGCTCATCGTCGTTGTCATATAACCCTTTTTGTTAAAAATTGTAGCAGATTTTCGAATAATATTAAGCCTTGTTATTTCACCTTTTTTCATGTGCACCTCCAAAAAAGATACCCTTTAGTCTCATTTAATATAACGGAAATCCAATACAAACTCAAGTACTTTTTAACAGCAATGAAATACAAAGTTAGATTTACAAATCGTTCATAAGCTTCTTAGCAAGCTTTTAAGGCGCTTTATCTCCATAATAGAAGTGTGTTTCCACGTATAAGGCTTTGTTACTTTACACGTATTCTAGACGCTTTTAAGGACAGTCAAGTATAATTTATAGTGACGTAATCAAAGGCTACTACATAAATTTCATTCAAAAAAAAATAGGCAAACTCAAATTTCTTTGAGTTTGCCTATTGTGTGTATCGTTAGCTTAATAAAAAATTAAAGTTTTACGATGTTTGTAGCTTGAGGTCCGCGTTGGCCATCTTCTACTGAGAATTCAACTTTTTGACCTTCGTCAAGTGATTTGAAACCATCACCTTGGATAGCTGAGAAGTGAGCGAATACGTCGTTTCCGCCTTCTACTTCGATGAAACCAAAACCTTTTTCTGCGTTAAACCATTTTACTGTACCTTGTTGTGTCATTTAAATGACCTCCATTAATTTGTATTTAATAATATCCGATTTCCTCAAAAGAAAAAAATTCACATATTACAAAAAGTACCGAATAAACCACGATTACTCTTTGTAACATGTGAATTCATTGTTCTTCGCAAACGATGTTATTACATTTATTATATAATACAAAATCTCATTTGTCTACCACTAATATAAAATGTTTTTATTTTTCTTTATTATTATGTTTTCTTTACTCCGTATGGCATCAAAAAATGCCCCATACAAGTTACTTGTACGGGGCTGTCTAGCTTTTAATTCTTTTTTATTCCTCGTTAAACCATAGTTGATCTTGATTATCGACATCGCCATTATAATTGATTAATATTTCTTCCCCCGCTTTGATATCTTTGTAAGCAAAGAAATCGAATGTCTGGTTTCTAAAATTAATCTCATATGTTGCATTCGGTTCATAAGAATGATTAAACAACATGCCGTAGCCAAGAAGAATAGCGGATCGACCTATTCCATATTCAAAAGCATAATCCGCAAGCAATGTTTGCTCAATGTATTGATGCTCTTCATTTGGATACGAAATAACAGGTGCTTCGTGTAAAAGCGCTCCTTTTTGGATATCACATGTAGCAAATACCCCTCTATTGAATTCTCCATCGCTTAATGGAGATGTTTTAATTTCAATCATGTTTTGTCTCCTACTCACTATTAAAATATACTTACTAACTGTACCATTAATTTGGTCAATGAGTGCATTTTTTTAATTTTTTTGTTCATTTTTTTAAAATAAATACATTTACTGTCTTTAAAAAGTGAAATAATAGGTAATCTAATGCATCTAGATTCCATGTAATAACGTTATTTTCATAAAAAAATCGTGCAGCACATGTTCCTTCAAATGCGCTGCACGAAGTAATATTTTGAGTAAATCAATTTTTAATATTGTTTTTTAATAGATGATTGATAATAACCATGATTATCATTAAACCGATAAAAGTACCCGTATCATCTGATTCAATATCAAAAAATGTTGGAAGGACAAATAAATTAAATATAAAGATTAATGTAGCTAGTATCAATAAAAATCGATATATCATTTTATTATCTTCACTCCTCTTCCACTTCGTACTTAAGATTGCACCCAATAATCGTAACGTCCCTTGACTAATCCTTTAGCAATTATATAATCGCCAGCTATTACTACATTTTTAAATGACTCATAACTACCTCTTATATTTAATGCCAGTTGCTCATAAATTTTTGTAACCTTTTGCGGTTGTCCATTTACATAAATTGAATCATTCACTTTTAGCGGGAACTGAATCATAATTCTTTGGTCATGGAGTTCGCTTTCTAGATGATAAGTTAGCTTCTTATTAACGAGTGTGTAGCTAAGTGAACCTTCTATTTGTTTGCCCCCGTTAATTTCGTCGTCATTTACAAGTTGCATATGTCCTTGCCAACGATTACTAGAAGTCGGTGAAAACTCGGCTAAATAGTAATAGGGTGCTGTTTCTGATAAGGAAATTTTTTTAGTTGCATCAAATAATAAACTCGACGGTTCCGCTAATGTTTGCAGTTCCTTGTCAATAATTGGAGTCTTTGATAAAGCACTATCAGGGAGGTATCCATATACTTTATTTGAAGACACATATGCGCGCCCATCTGCAGTTGTGAAATAGACTGTAACAGATGTGCCAGTCTTTAATGACTGACTTTGCCATCCAGGGCGAACGGATAGATCAACAATTTGTTTCACATATTGAATTGTTCCTTCAGGTAAGTTCGACACATAGTCTTGAGGTACATATCCCCATACATAATCGATTGTCGTATCAGTTCTTGGATTGTATTCTACTTTCACATAATCACCGCTTATCTCGACCACTTTAAAAACAGCCCCATAAGGTGTATGCAAAATAGTTTTAGCTGTACTATTCGGGGCTTCTTTAATGGACACGCCTTTTGCAGAATTAGCAAAAACAGGCGTACCTACAGTAAACTTCACACCTGATACTTGTTGTTGGATAGCTAACGGCACTTCCTTATAAATAACTAAATCCGTTGCTTGTACACGATAGCCGCCACTCATTTTATAAACTTTGCCAACAGTCGAATACTCATGGCCATATACGCGATAAAACTCCCCTTTTTTCACAACGAGCGAAATAAACGTACCGTCGGCATTTTTTTTATATATTTTCACGTCTTTAGAAAATGTTAATTTACCCGTTTGTCCTTTTGTAATCTCCGCTCCATCCCATATAACTTTTGCTTCAGTATTTGATTGGAAGCTTACACACAAGATGAAAGTAAATAATACAATCCACTTTTTCATATCTACTACCACTCCTTCTAATCTATTTTAATAACATTGTAACGTAGCATTTTACTCCATTCCCTGAAAAGAGGTAGACAACGTCCATTGTACGAAGTAAGACCCGTATGGAACTTCTATAAGAAAGCAAAACGATACATTAATAAAAAGGCTCAGGCTCATGCCTATCGATGATACCCATTGCCCGCCAACAACAGCACAGTTGTTGGCGTTACTAAATCAAATAGTTGCCCACAAGCAAAGGCTTCCTCATGAAGAGAAAGCCTCGCTACCAATTTTTTCTTTATCATTTAAATGAATATACTATTTATGCGAGACGTCAGTATCTATAAGCCATTTTCCTTTAAATTCTGCAACTGGGATTGGACGGCTAATCAAGTACCCTTGAGCATAATCACAGCCAATCTCAGCTAAGAAGTTATATTCTTCTTTACCTTCTACGCCTTCAGCTATCACTTTCAAATCGAGTTGTTTGGCGATTGCTATAATCGTTTTTACGAGTGCTTTGTTCTCATCATCTTGATTCATGCCGATAACAAATGATTTATCAATTTTCAAAGAATCAAGTGGATATTTATTTAAATAACTAAGTGATGAATACCCTGTTCCGAAATCATCCATTGATAGACTTATACCTAGTTTTTTTAAAGCACATAATTTTTCTATCATCGACTCAGCATACATTGCGATACTTTCCGTTATCTCTAATACAACATCGGTCGCATCAAATTTTGCATTCTCTATTGCAAGTTGCACACTATCTACAAATGTTGATTCGAGTAACTGCTTCACTGAGACATTTATACTTATTTTTAATCGCTTATTTGTTTCACGATGCCAACGAGCAGTTTGTGCAATTGCCGTATTCAATACCCATTTACCGATAGGAATAATCATTCCAGTCTCTTCCATAATGGAAATGAATTCATCTGGGGTAACTTGTCCAAGTACTTCATTGTTCCATCTGATTAAAGATTCCATACCGATAATTTCATTCGTTTTCACATCCATAATAGGCTGATAGTAAAGTTCAAATTCCTCATTATCGAGAGCTGTACGTAATTGCTTTTCAATCATCATTTTTCTATAGAAATGTTGTTGCATTTCTGAAGTGAATAATTGATAGTTATTTTTCCCTCTTTCTTTTACATAGTACATGGCTGTATCTGCATGCTTAATTAATGTATTAGCATCATAGCCATCATTTGGGAACGTACTAATGCCAATACTCGGTGTTATGAAATATTCACTTCCATCGATCCAAAAGCCTGTAATAAATTGTGCTAATAAGTCTTTAGCAAATGCCTCACTTTCAGTGGCATCATAATAGGGTAATAAGATTGTAAATTCATCTCCACCAAGTCGATAGATGTTGGCCCTGTTATGTTTTTCTTCTAATAGCATTTCAATACGTCTTGAAACTTCTACTAATAATAAATCTCCTACATCATGACCAAGTGTGTCATTGATATATTTAAAACGATCTAAATCGAAGAACAATATTGCATTCTGACTACCCTCCGCTTTAGCCTTTTCTAAAAGGGCAATTAAATCATCATTAAACATTCTTCTATTCGGTAACCCCGTTAAGGCATCATGATTTGCTTGAAATTTAATTTCATCTTCATACTGCTTGCGTTCGGTAATATCAGTTGATACAGCAAGTAATGTAGAACTTTCATGTAAGTGAATAGGTACTTTGACAGTTTGGACCCATACGACTTCTCCCGATGCAGCTGTAATAGCTTCCTCTTTTATAAAATGTTTTTCGGGTAGATTGAACATCCCTTCCTCTTGATTGAGGCTCTCTTCCTCATCAGACAAATCGATTAGTAAATCAGTGTCCGTTTTCCCAATCATATCTTGAAAGCTCATGCCCATTAACTGCGCATAGGATTTATTCATCAAAGTATAACGACCATTTTCATCTTGCGCATAAATGTAGTTAGGATTTAAATCAATGACCCTAAATAAAAACTGCTTTTGCTCATATAGCTTTTTATTCATATTGTTTACGATTTCCAGATGCATGCGACTCGAAAGAATTAATATAGAAATTGCAAAGACTAAAACGGCAATCGAGCTAGGATACAATCTTGAACTAGGAAACATATTTAAGTAGCCAATGGTAAACCCAATGGCCGTGAAAATATTAAAATATAACAAAAACGAACGTTCACTCTTATTTTGTACATCTAAACTAATCAACAAACTAATAATGATACATACTATAAATAGAAGTACATTAAAATTAAAAATCCATGACAGCTCGCCATCCACTGGAAAATAAAATATACTACTATCCATTTTAATAAGTTCTAATTTACTAATCCCTTTTGAACTCCAACCGATTATGTAACCAAGAAGAGCAAATGCGTAAGATATAAAAACGGTCGTACGATTAACTAGATAGCGCCACTTTTTTTGATACTCATTAGGGAGTATTTCTTGAACAATGGTATAACCAATATAAAAAATCGTTGGTGTGACCATGATGGACCCAAATCGAAAAAGCTTGAAAAAGAACATTATAGTTTCTTCGGTAAACAGTCGATATGCGTACAAAAACGAAACATCTATGTGCCAAAATGAGGCTAAAAGAAGGAATAAAAAAATAATTTTAGAAAGTTTATTTTTTTTGAATAACACTAAAATCGTAATCCCAACACAAACGGGAATAAAAGATAATAAAATTAAAAATATAAAAAACATATAAAGAGCCTCCTATGTATGTGTCAGTAATAGACAAGCATTATTCCCGCTACTCCCATGAGTAGTAATACATACAGACTCTACCGCTTGATGTCTAGTTTCATAAACAATAGGTATGTCTTCAAACCCATGACCTGATGTTTTAATCGTTGGAGGTATAAACCCGTATTCCATTGATAATAAAGATGCAATAATTTGCATCGCACCCATTGCTCCAAATGTGTGACCTATCATTCCTTTAATTGAAGTAATAGGCACTTTAGAGCCAAATGTTTCTTTCAGAGTAAAACGTTCTATCTGATCATTTAACTCTATACCTAACGCCTGACTGTTTATATAGCTTGGTATAGTATCTCCGACTGTTTCTTGAAAAACGTCCAGCATATGTCTACCTGTAATATCAGAGGTTAATAGTTTTTGCCCTTCATTTCTTGAAACAACACGTTCAACTTTTCCATATATCTTCTGTCCTCTTGTAATTGCTGATTGTCTACGCTCTAAAACCATTACCCCAGCTCCCTCGGATAAAACAAAGCCGCGATGCTGAGTTGAAAACGGTACACCAGCTTTTTCGATAGAACTCTCCGTAGAAAGTGACCTTATTTTTTTAAAGCCATTAATTGTCCATTGGCCTAATGGAGCCTCTGTTCCTCCTACAATACAAGCATCTACACTTCCAGACTCCAATAGCTGTTTCCCTATTAATATAGCATCTAAACTAGCACTACAGCCTGTTGTTACTGTAAATGCAGAACCACACGAACCGATTGCTTCGGCAACAGAGCTTGAAAGTGTATGCGTATCAACTAAGGAAACCCCATGAATCGGAAATTTCCTTAAATCAAAAGCATCTGTAGCGTATTTTTCGATTTCAAGAATTGCTCCAGCGGATGTTCCCATAATTACTGCAATTCGATGTGATTTAAAATCTTTTAAATTTGACATTTCAGATGCATCCAATGCAGCGGCAATTGCCATTCTTACAGAACGCGGATGGCGATGATAACTTACCCCATTTATCTCCAAGAAGCTATCTTCAATCAAACCCGCTACGATATTAGTGTGAGGCTGATGAGCATAGTTTAATATGCCCTGAGTACAAATACCTTTTTCTAATACATTTAAAAAGCTAAATTTATCTAAAATTCCAGGAGCTTTAATGCCATATCCTGTTATGACTATGTCGTCCAAATATATCACCTTCACACTTTAACTTTATTCCATTATATACAACTAAATCGGACATAGTCTATATTCGGAAGCCTTAAGTTCTAAGTAAGTGAACTATTTGGATAATTTGTATCACTTTTAAGCAAATTATCGCAATAATTTAAGGTAAAATCTTTCTTTTAATATAATAATTTACAAGGTAGAATAACATAAATTGTGAAGCGCTTGTATTAATTTACGATTCTTTGGTTATATTCAACCCATTTTTCCATTTCTCTTTCAACTGCTCGATTTTGCCATTCAAACCAAATACCACTACATTCGCTACAATGACTTTCTACGCCACTTTTATGATGTCCATCTTTACATGTAAAGACCGTCTTTTTGCGACAGCTATAGCAGTAAAGCTCTTTATCTTTAATAAATTCCAAACAAATCAACTCCAACTTTTTTACATAAAGTACTTTCCAAATATTATGCAATTTATTCGTTACGTTGATTAAAAACGCTGTGATTTTTTACCTATACTTGTTGAATCTCTAATCCTCTCGTAAACAACAACAAGCCTCTCTAATCCTTGAAAAATTAGAAAGGCTTTTTATTTTGCAGAGAGCTGCGTCAGCCGTATGCTCTCTTCTAAATAACAAATATTTAAATTTCTTTAGGTGGAATTATTCCTGCAATTAGAAGGAGAAAGAAAACTAGTCCTATTAAGCAAAATAGTACGGAGGCAAAAAAAATCGGTCCTTTCTTTGCGATATATTGCTCGCTTTTATGAATGATCCCTGTTTGAGCAGTAACTTGCACTTCATTGAATCTAGCCATTGGGCCTCCACTACTCGAAAAGTAAAAAATACCACCAGCAATTGCAAAGCCAATAAAGAACATTATTTCGATAAATCTAACCGAGAAAAATGATGCAATAAAGTACGTAATAATCGCTTCAACAAACAATGTGACAATCATAATGATGTAATCTTTCTTTCGCATATACAACTCCCCTTATATTCTTTTCCTTTACATACGTTTAAAATTGGTTTAAGTTCCAAATTTAAACAAAAAGGTGCCAGGCACTCAAAAAAAAAGCACTTCAAACCCTTAGATTAGGATTTGAAGCACTTCAATTCATCTGCCTGACACTTTATTTGCTAGCTTTATAAGCACTTAAGAATTCTTTTACTTTTGAGCTATCTGCTGTTAGCTTTAAGCCTGTGTCAACAAGTGGAGAAACTGTTGATACCGCTGGTTTTTTATTGCCTTGGTAGTAGCTAATAAATTCATCTTGGTTGATAGAGTAAAGGATTGCTTTACGTAAGTCTACCGATTTCGATACTTCACGACCTTTTGGATTAACTAGTAAATAAGAGACAGCGTTGCTATCGGCTGTTTTTAACGTTAAGTTTGCATCGCCCTTTACTACATCAATTTTAGTTTCTGGTACTGATTGTAATACGTCAATTTCACCATTACGAAGTGCAGATAGCGCACTGTCATTATCTTCAATGAAACGAACACTTATGTTATTAATTTTCGGCTCATTGTCAGTACCAGCTTGGTATGCAGGGTTTTTAACAAATGTTGCTTCGTAATCATTTTTTTGAACTAAAATGTAAGGACCAGAAGCTGCTAAATGGTTAGCATAAGTTGCACCTTCTGTAACAGTTGCTTGGTCACCGTATGCAACATTTACATTTGGATCATAGCTTGCTACGTCAAAAGTATTAACCGCTTTAACCGCTGCTTCAGACACGATTCCTCCCGATTGATGAGCTAAATAATTCAGCACTTGAGGGAACGGATTTGGTGTTGTAATTTTCACAACTTGATATTTACCTGCTGCATTATCTACGTTCGCTTCATCTGTTACGACTTGAGCAATTGCTGCTGGTAGTTTATCTGACAGTTCATCTAAAACTGACTTTCCGTCAGCTGTTTTCACTGATTCAAGTGAAGTAATATCTGAAACTACCTCTACAGAATCTATATTTTCATGAATAGAATATGTGCGGTGGTCTGGTACCGAATTTTGATCTTTCGCACGTTCTAATGAGAATACAACATCCTCAGCCGATACTAGATCACCAGTATCCACTGCTTTGCCATTTTCCACTTTAGCAAAATTAATATCATCACGTAATACGAAATAGTACTCTTGGTTATTTTCAGAAATAGCATGATTATAAGATAATGAGCCGTCAGATACTACTTCATCGGTATCAGATAAATTCACTAATCGAACATACATATTCGTATTTAATGTATTAATGGAACCGTCATTCCCTTTAATCGGGTCTAGAGAAGTTAATGAGCCAATTGATTGATGCAATACTAAAGTGTCTGTCGCATTTTTGGCAGTATCATTAAATGCAATTGATTCCCATGCCTGAGCACGTGATTTTGGTAAACGTACAGTATCTGGATTTACTTTTTTCGAATAAATACCTTGGAATTTTTGAGAAATGTATAACGGTGCAATATAAGCATTATCAAATACTAATGCTTGCTCAAGCTCTTTATATTTCTCTTTAGCAGCATCGCCAGTTAAAGTACTAGCTTCATCAATTAATTTATCGACTGTAGCATCTGCAGTCACACTATAATCTCCACCAGTTTTAAATAACCCACGTACTGCGTAGTCTGGATTTCCTGTTACAGTCGTCCAGCTAGAAATGGCCACATCATAGTTGCCAGCATCTTTTTGTGCTGAATATGAACCGAAGTCTGGTTGAATATTTAATTTTACTTCAAAGCCATTTTTCACTAATTGGTCGCGCACAATATTCATATCTTGTTCTTGAGCTGCCATACCTAGCACTTCAATAACGGGCTTTGTACTCGCTGTATCTGTTTTATCACCTTTATTTTCAACATTCGATTTCGTTTCTACACACCCTGCCAAAGCGACCGCCGCAACGGTTGCTGATGCAGCAATTGTAAATAATTT
This sequence comes from Lysinibacillus sp. NPDC093210, assembly GCF_044753985.1. NCBI lineage: Bacteria > Bacillati > Bacillota > Bacilli > Caryophanales > Bacillaceae > Lysinibacillus > Lysinibacillus sp. NPDC093210. The sequence goes on from NZ_JBIVOE010000002.1 coordinate 167,419, forward strand.
TTTGTTCATCTCTCTATTCCTCCAATAAATAAATTTAGTTTGTTTTAGGATCAAGTGCATCACGTAACCCATCACCGAAAAAGTTAAACGATAAAACGAGTAGCATTATGCATAAACCTGGGAAAATAGCTACATAAGAATTTGTTTCTAAATACGTACTGCCTACTTTTAAAATATTGCCCCACTCTGGTATATGTGGCTCAATTCCAAGTCCAAGAAAGCTTAAACTACTAGTTGAAATAACCGCTCCACCAATTGTCAAAGTCGCTTTCACTATCATCGGAGCGAGAGAGTTCGGTACGATATGCTTGAAAATAATGGCAGCATCAGATACACCGAGTGCCCTTGCTGATTCAACAAATTCAAAATTGGCAATTTGCATGACATTCGCACGCATCGTTCTTGCGTATGTCGGGATTGCCCCTACGCTCAATGCAATAATTAAATTTACTGTGTTTGCACCAAATGCTGCAATGATTGCAATCGCCAGTAAGATACCTGGGATAGCATATAAAATATCAAGTAAACGCATAATGATGTTATCTGTATTTTTTCCGTAATAGCCTGAAAATGCGCCAAGTGCTCCTCCTATTACAGCTGGGATAATAGTTGAAAAGAAACCAACAATTAAGGAGATTTGAGCACCAAACACGATTCTTGAAAATAAATCTCTACCAAAGTTATCCGTCCCTAGTGGATAATCCAAAGAAGGTGTTTGAAGTAACGCACTATAATTATTTTGCACTGCAAAATCGTAATCAAATGTCCATGAACTAACGACCGATAGCGAGAACATAAATATAATGAAGAACATACCGAATACCGCCATCGTATTACGCAATATTTTATTCCATATTTTTTGCCACTTTTCAACGGCAGATGGATCCGTATTTCGGGCTTTTTTAATTAATGTCCAGCCAAGTAGGAATGAGAAAAGATTTCCTGTTAGGGCTGGTAAAAGCAATACTACTCCAAGTGGTATCATCCATTTAGGGGCATCGCTTACTGTAACGTATCGAGCTACAAGTACAGCCATTACTGCATAAAAGACCGCGAGTACTAAAAATGCTCCCATTGCTAATAAAAACGTATCCACCACATATGGCTTAAATAGATTCAATGCCGAAATAAGAATTATAAAAATCTGAGTAATAAATGCATATATAGCAAAAGTATATTCTGCAGTTTTATTTTTCGTAGCTAGCATAAAGCCGAAGCCTGCTGCAAATACATTGCCCACTAGGACTGTTAGCATTAATGGATAACCAAGCAGTCGTGTACGTGTTTGGATTTCTCGTTCTTTTGCTAAATCCTTTTTTATTTGAAAAGTTGTAAACCATATATACAATGTCGTACAGGCATAAATAACAAATATCGTAAGGATATAAGGTCGCCATACGCCATTTACAAAATCAAAACTATTTAGTAAAAACAACACTGAAAAAATAGCAGAAAAGGCAATGGTAAACTGTGCATTGACATATTCTTGCGTTATTTTCATAAGCAGTTTTACATTCGATATGAATTTCACAATGTACCCTCTCCTAAGATTTCTTCATTTTTGAACGAATGCGTGGATCAAAAAACGCATATAGCACATCAATCACCATATTGACAATCGAAATGGTAATGGCAATATAAACTACCCCGCCAAGGATAGCAGGAATATCCGGAATGAATTGCTTATCTACTATATAACTTCCAATTCCACTAATATTAAATACTTTTTCAGTAACAGAAGCACCGCCAAGCATACCACCAAATAAAAGACCAATTACGGTAACAATCGGAATCATTGCATTGCGAATCGCATGCTTTGTAATGACTTTGCGCTCACTCAACCCTTTCGCTTTTGCCGTAATAATATAATCCTCATGAATGACCTCAAGCATGCTTGATCTTGTCATTCGTGCAATCGACGCAGTAATTGAAGTACCTAATACCACAACTGGCATAACAATGGATAACCAATTATTCGGATTATACGTAGCAGGGAACCATTGTAATTTTAATGAAAACGTTAAAATAAAAATGAGTCCTTGCCAGAAGCTTGGTATCGATAAACCAATAAGTGCGATAAACATAAACGCATAATCTGCAAATGAATTCGGTCGAACCGCTGAAATAATCCCAACAGGAATTGCAATCGCCACCGCCATCAGTAATGAAAATAGCGCAATCTCCAATGTTACTGGAAACTTATTCATAATACTTTGCGTAATATTTTCTTTGCCTTCAAAAGAATTTCCTAAGTCAAACGTAAATAGTCCAGATAAGGAATGCCAGAGCTGCACTAAATATGGCTGATCTAATCCATAAATTTTATTAAAATTTGCAACTTGTTCAGGTGTTGCCTCGATACCTAGCAAATTACGCGCTGGATCAAATGGCGATAAATATAAAATAGTAAATACTAATGTCGCCACACCAACAATGACAAATGCACTTTGGAATAAGCGTTCAACGATAAATCGACTAAACGCATTACTGCATAGAATTAGGAAACAATACATTAAAATACCCGGAATAAATGACACAGCTAAAAAAATCGGATTTTCGAGTAGTCCACTAAAATACTTTTTGTAGGATTGTTTTGCAATACCTTCGTTTATTAGTATATTTTCTACTTCTCTATTAAGCTTTTGTTCCGTTAGTTGATTAACTACTGATGCAAGTTGCTGTTCATTCAGCGATTTATTAAAAAATGCTGCCTTCGTTTGTTCTTGCTGCCTATATTCCGCTTCCCATGCTTGAATTTTCCCTTGCGAAATAAATCGTTCTTTCGTTTGTGCAAACATTTGAGCATATGAATGTTTATCTTTTTTTAACAAATATAAAAAATATGTAACAATCTGCACTGGAAATCCTAGTAAAAATAACACAAAAGAATAACTATTTTTCCTCGTCATTTCATTAAAAATTTGCTTAAAGTAGTAACTTTTATTAAGCTTTCTAATATTCTGAAAATTATTCATGTATTTCCTCCTTTCTTCGCTTACTATAGTAGTAAGGTATGAAAATAAAATGATAAAATTTACATCACACTCTATATTGTACAATACCTACCTGTATAGTATAGTATGTATGAACGACTACAGTTCGTCAATAAGAATATTTGAAATTTATTAAAGGATGAGTATTCGATGAGTGAAAAAATTCTTGAAATACAAGATTTACGCGTTTCTTTTATTACGGGAGAAAGCGAATTTGAAGCAGTAAAAGGTGTTAACTTTTATGTCAATAAAGGAGAAACAGTTGGCATTGTTGGAGAATCAGGAAGTGGAAAAAGTGTAACCGCTCGTTCCATTATGCGTCTTCTCCCATCACCGCCCTCTTTTTTAAAGTCAGGTACAATCCTTTTCCAAGGGGAAAATTTAGTGACACAATCGGAAAAACAAATGGAAGCCATCCGTGGTAAAGACATCAGTATGATTTTCCAAGACCCGATGACTTCTACTAACCCAACAATACGTGTCGGTGAGCAAATTGCTGAAGGTTTAATGAAGCATCAAAAAATGTCCAAGAAGCAAGCTTACGAAAAAACGATCGAATTATTAAAATTAGTTGGCATTAAAAATAGTGAAGAGCGTTACCAGCAGTACCCACATGAATTTAGTGGTGGTATGCGTCAACGGGTCATGATTACGATGGCCCTTGCATGTAACCCTTCCCTCTTGATTGCAGACGAACCAACAACTGCGCTGGATGTCACAATTCAAGCACAAATTTTAAGCATCATGAAGCAAATGCAAGAACGTCTAGGAACATCAATCATTTTAATTACGCATGATTTAGGTGTTGTTGCAGGTATGTGCGATCGTGTCATTGTCATGAAAGAGGGAGAAATTGTAGAGGAAGGAACTACGGAAGAGATATTTGCAAATCCGCAACATCCTTATACGAAGAAACTATTAAATGCACTGCCGAAGCTTCATGAAAAGAAAGAACCAAAACAGCCTCCTAATATCGAAGAAGGTACAGATTTAAACGTACCGTTAATTGAAGTACGGAATTTATCTAAGCATTTCGATTTAAAAAAAGGTGAACTATTGAAAGCAGTAGATGATTTATCGTTCCGTATTTATCCTGGTGAGACACTCGGGCTCGTAGGCGAATCTGGTTCAGGTAAATCGACAACAGGACGGACAATTTTACAGCTCCATGAACCAACTGATGGTGAAGTATTGTATAAAGGGGTTCCTGTCACACGCTTATCTAAAAGTGAATTAAAAAGTATGCGACGACATATGCAAATCATTTTCCAGGATCCATACTCATCATTAAATCCTCGTAAAAAGGTTCTTGATATTATTGGGGAGGCACTCGATGTACATAAATTGGCGAGATCAGCTGAGGAACGTCGCGCACGTATAGAGAAATTACTCGAACTAGTAGGCTTAAAAAAGGAGCATGCATTACGCTATCCACATGAATTTAGCGGGGGGCAACGACAACGTATTGGTATTGCCCGTGCTTTAGCTGTCGAGCCGAATTTTATTGTATGTGATGAACCACTCTCTGCCCTAGATGTTTCGATTCAAAAACAAGTTGTAGACTTATTGAAAGAATTACAACAACGACTAGGTTTGACTTATTTATTTATCGCACATGATTTGTCGATGGTGAAGCATATTAGTGATCGCGTAGCCGTGATGTACGGAGGAAAAATTGTGGAATTAGCCGAAAGCGAAGAACTCTATGCAAACCCACAGCATCCCTATACAAAAATGCTACTACAATCCATTCCAATACCGGACCCAGCAATTGAAAAACAAAAGAAACGTCAGGTCATGTCCGAGGAAGAGTTGATGATTAATCGTTTTAATATAGACAACACACAACTTGTGGAAGTTTCTAAAGATCACTGGGTAGCAATGTAACGAAAAGTGCCAGTCACTCAAACAATTTTGAATTTTCGGTCTTTAGGTAAAAATCCACGGTGACTCCTGCGGGAACGCACGTAGCGTAAGACTTAACACCGCGCATAGCGAGGGTTGCGGCTTACGTTGTGCCCGCGGAAAGCTAGTGGATTTTTTTTATATCAGTATTCTCCCTAAGATACATTCGTAGTGCCTTATCGGCGATTGAAACAGTTTTATCGGCGATTTTTCATGCCTTATCGGCGATTCTGTAGATTTTATCGGCGATTTCCGATTAATAAAGGTCACTTAGTATAGAGGGACTTCAGTTAATTCTTTATTTAGGTAGTTTTGATATTGATGATATTCTACTAAATCTTATTAGTAGTGTTTTAGGCTATTTCCTATGGAAAACTTACATGAAAGTTTATAAAGTGGTCGCTATTTCACAAACTAAAGGCTCCTTATGAAACTTGTTGAAGATGGCTTGCAAATTTCATATATAGAGTAGCATTTCCGTCGACACCTCTTTTTGTCTTCTCCCACAAAATATAACTAGTTTAAATTTTTAATGGATAAACACCCCCCCACTTCTTTGCAGAATACATATTATACATTGAAGAAAGGAGGGATTTTTCCATGGGATACTACGGAAATGCAGGCAATTGGAACAATAATTGTTGTGGAGTAAATAACTATGATTACGGTAATAACAATAACGGTTCAACATTTGTGCTAATCGTTGTGCTATTTATTCTTTTAATTATTGTCGGCGCTACTTTCATAAGTTCTGGAGAAGATTGTTAATACTATCATACTAGATGGAATGCACCTCTCTAAATCAAAGGGTTGCTCCCAGCCTGGTGACCCTTTTAATCTAATCCTTAATCCGGTAAGAAGTAACTCAAAATAGACTAGCTAAAGTTTTTATAATACTTATATCGAAAACAGTCACCATTGCAAATGTTGCATTGATGACTGTTTTCATTATGGTTCTAACTAATTTGCTATGTTAATATTAAGAAATAAAAAAGAGCTGTCTAAACAGCTCTAATCACTTAGACTTTAAGCGAGCCACGGAAGCCTCTTGCAGCATAGTAGGAATCTGCTCCATTATGATACATAAAGACCGTACCGTAGCGACGATCACAAAAGATAGCCCCGCCAAGTTTTCTAATATTTGCAGGAGTTTGCACCCAGCTTGATGTTTTCAAATCGAAATTCCCTAGTTCCTGCAATTTTCGGTATTGTTCCTCCGTTAACAGTTCTATGCCCATGGTAGTTGCCATATCGATTACTGTATTTTCTGGTTGATGCTTCTTTCTTGATTCCAACGCTTCACGATCGTAACAAAAGCTTCTACGACCTTTAGGACTTTCCGTTGCACAATCATAAAAAATGTACTCGTCCGTATTTTCGTCATACTCGACAACATCCGGCTCGCCGCCTGTCACTTCCATTTCATTAAGCGACCAAAGTTTTTCCGTATTAGCTACAAGCTTAGCTTGTACTTTAGCCCAGTCAAGACCTTGATGGCGGTTCATATTTTTCTCAAATCGGTCTTGCAATGTTTTTAGTAGTTCCTCATGCTGCTCAAGTGATAACTCTTTGTTTGGCATATTCGTTTCCCCCATATTAATTGTCATAGTTGTTTATTTAAAAAGGCTATAAATACATTTTGAATTTTTTCCTTTTTTATCATTCTTTTCACACGATGAGTATTTTGTAGATATCTCCTTACTTTTCTATTTACGAAAAATAACTTTCGATATTTTTCTTCATTATAAATATCTTCAAACCATAATTCATTTTTTAACAATCCAATATTTCTATCGATTTTTCTCGTATCTAAAGCAATACTACCATTAGGTATGAATGCTGCAAGTAAATCTTCTATCAATTCATTAATTCCACCTTGAAAAACACGCTCATTTATCTATATAAAATAACCTGTTTCTTCTTCGTTTTCAACTACTTGCTGTCATATTATAATTATTGAAAAAGGATAAAGAGGGTTCTATATGAAAAAAGCAAAATTTATATTAACCGTTTTTTATCTTTATTCATAATTGTTGTGGCTGGTAGTTTACCCATCCTCCATTTACCATCATGAAATGTGTCTCAAAAAAAGCTGAAGTTATTTATTATTCCCATCATTCTCTAGTAAAGATTTTAAGCTGATAGACGAATAAATTAAGTTATATAGAACAAGCGGTCAAAACTTCATTTTCGAATACAAGCAAAACTTAAAACAACCAGTTATCGGTACAATACCGACAACTGGCTGGATAAATGATTTTGTAATTGTATAGTAAGGGATTTTTATCCCCTTTAAATTAATCCATTAGGAGACAAAGAAAATTTTTGTAGATGTTCAGAACTTATACTATAAGAAACCACTTTCTCCTTGTATTTCTTCACTACATCAACGTGATTATCATAATTAAAAACAAAGAAATTAACATCTTCTTTTTTACCCTTTTTTACGTTTATGACAAATGGCGTCACATTCGATTCTGGCTCTAGAAATAATTTTTCATTGCCTGGGAAGATATAATGCTTTTTTAAAAAGGAAGCTTCATTAAAATAGTCGGTAAATCTGTTTTTTTCTACCTCTTCTAAATTCTTTCCGTTATAGGTTACCGTAACATCTTTTGAATCCAGTTTTTTATGAAGTTCAAATTTACTTACAGTCCATGCCACAACGATACTTGGAGGACTCATTAACAATTTAACAATAGATCCAATCACTATTGTAATAATTAAACCCCATGTCATATCATATCAACTCTTTCAATAATTTTATCATTTTTATAGCAAATAATTTATTATCACCTTCATTGCGATATTTTCACTAAATGCCTAGATGAATGTCTCATCATCCACTTCTCAATGATAAAGGAATTATAGTGATTATAACCATCCAATTTGATACTTTTTTGACCATCCATTTATTTTAAAAATAAATATAATGATCTTTTCGCTACATTCATTGAGTAATTGGATTTCATGAAAAGCTCCATTCAACACCATACCATACAAGATTTGAATATCAAATGAAAGTATTGTGACATAATAAAAATAGAGCAATTCTCCAACCTGAGGATTGGAGGGTTACTCTATTTTCTTTCATTTTAAGCTTAGAGTGGGAATAACTCTAAAGCATAAAATGAACGCGATATAAAATATAATAAAAGGTAGCTACCTTGAGTTTTTCTCATCAGCAGCTAATGCTTTTAAGGGACGATGCTAACTTCCCTTATTACGATCATATAGGTTTTCTATATCGTTTAAACCATCCACTCTTGCTTATTTTTAGTCATCCAATTAACTACAAACTATGAAGAGCTTGTGCAAACCTTTTAATACCTTCATCAATCGAATCTTCATCTTCCCTTGCGAAAGTAAAACGAACAAAGCTTTCTTTGGAACCCAATGTAGAGCCTGGAGCATAAATGACGCCTTGCTTAATGGACTCTTCAAGTAATTGGGTTTCATTAAAGCTTTTTAGTATTTTACACCATATATGAATACCACCTTGCGGAATCGAATATTCCACAAGCCCTCTTAAATAGGTATCAAGACTTTTAATAATTGTATTTCTTCTTTTTTCTAATTCCTTAATTAAACTTTTAATATGCGAAAGGAAATTTTCTGATTCCAAAAAATCATTGGCTATCCATTGTGTATAGCTTGAATGACCAAAGTCTAATTGTTGCTTCGCATCGGACAATCTTTCAATCACTGATGTTGGGCCTATAATCCACCCTATTCTTAGTCCTGAAGCGACAATTTTAGACAATGAGCTAATATATAAAACATTGCCATTCTTATCCATTGATTTAAGGGTTGAAATTTTTTCTCCAGAAAAAGCAGTTAAACTGTAAGGATCGTCTTCTACAACAGGAATTCCAAGCTTAGAGGATATGTCTAAAATCGCTTCTTTTTTCTTTTGATTCATTAAGGAGCCAGTCGGATTTTGAAAATATGGATTTAAAAAAATCATTTTTATTCGGTGCTTTTTATATAACATTTGCAAATCTTCTGGATTAACCCCATCTTTCCCTACAGGTAAATAATGTATTTGGATACCTGCTGATTTAAAAGTAGGAAGATTGTAATTATATGAAGGATCTTCTATAGCAATTGCATCGCCAGGCTTTAACAAACATTGAACAATTAAATGTAATGCTTGTTGCGCTCCAGATGTTATAAGTATTGAAGAAGGGTTTGTTTCGATTCCTCGACTTATTTTCACATGTTTTGTAAGTGTACTTCTAAGGATCTCATTCCCTTGTGGATGATCGTACCCTAAGCTTCCAATAAAAGAACGCGTTGAAGTAATCTCGCTTAAAAATCTTTTAGGGAAAAGATCTTCTGACAATTCACCGGAAGCTAAATTGATTAATTTATGTTCAACTGCTTCTTTTCTTATTTTTTGTGTTACAGGTAGACTAGGTAAAAAAGAACCTGCCTCAATATATCGATTCCAGCTCGGAATCCGCTTTTTTGTTATACCCCATATATCTTTACTTATGGTAGTACCGCTACCTCTAGTTCTGTCAATTAGCCCTAAAGATTCTAATTCGTCATATGCATGAACGACCGTACTTCTATTTAAATGCAATGTACTAGCCAAATATCTCTCAGAGGGTAATGGTTTATCAGGTGGGAATGTACCATCAGCAATCCCCTTTTCAATATATTCTGCGAGTTGTTTATAGATAGCTTTCTTTGCTTTTCTATCTGGTTTCCAATCCATATCTACTCACCTCATAATATTCTATCAAACATGCTTTCATCTTTTAGCAGTTTTATACAAGCTAAAAGATTATATATTAATCTAAGTTTGCTTGTCATGAACCAGCCACTACTATGTTATTTTAGCCATCCACTAAAAAATCCAATCTCTATCACTAATGAGTTTCTGAGATTATTAAAGACATAAAAAGACCAGGTGCTCATACTTCGTAATAAGCGCCTGGTACTATATCAGCTTGTCACATTCAACTGTTTAATATCCTGTTTACGGTTCCACTCAAATGTAATTAATTTATGGCTATTCAAATCCTCGGCAAATAATGAAACAGCTGAAATTCGACTATTGTCATAAAGTTTAAAGTAATAGTTTTTGCTTTGCGCACACATTGCCGAAGTATATATTGTATAGTCCGCCTTCCCCTCTTTATTTAAGACAACTCCTTTCGGAATATTAACCGAAGATAGAATATGAAACAAGGCAGTTACCCCCTCAATTTCATTTTTCGCTTGTTCCGTATACTTCTTCCAATAAGCGACCCGAAGAAATCGTGCAGATGGTGTGAAATCACCTGGTAATCCTAACCCGCCTGCCCCTTGCCCAAACGGTGTTAATTTCAAATTTCCCATTGTAATGTCTTGGGGAGGATTAGGCGTGACACCAATATAAGCTCTTAAATTTGTCTGATGCCATTCGTAACCAGGGCTATTGGTCATGACCCCTATTGTTTGGCGATGAATAGTGATGCCTGTTCTATCAGGTTCAATGACAATCGTTTCACCACTAGCATCCGTAAATGTATAGTGAAGAGGTGGTGCGAAGCCAAGTATATTATTTGCTTCATTCAATAATGTAAAAGCGCCTAATTTTTCAACGACATCGTCGACTGTTACACAGCTTCCCAAAACTTGTGAAACAACATAAATCGGATTAATACCTCTTGTGCCTTCTTTAGGTTCGTCTGAATAAGTCGCAAATGTGGCATAGTAAAGCATCGCTCCCATCAAACCCTTTTCGTTTACACCGTCGTAGAGAACAGGAGATGCGAGATCCGTGCTGCCCATTCCAATAAACGCGTATGGATTGCTAATGGTCACCTTATTTTTTTCTTCAAGCAATCGAATGCCATATTTGCGTGGGACAATAACTACTTTACTATCTGGTTCCATTGTAAAATCCATTGTCCGAGCAAATAATGTTTTCTTATCTGTTGTATGAATTGATAAGCTACTGCAACCAAACATAAATACACTCCCTCTATTATGTTGTTTAACCCATTTTCAAAGTGGTAAATGAATATAAATGGTACGCTTTAAATCATAGGCACATTATCTAACGATGTATCATACACTTCATCGTATTGGATAATGATTACTAATATTGTATTATGTTTGTAGGGGTGATTATTAATGGATGAAATAGACATTATAAACAAAGAAGCAATCAAAACTGATTTGGCTCTAATTAAATCCTGTTTGCGATTGATTAATCAAACAGTCACTTTAAGCAAACGAAGAGGAGAAACGTTTAACGCTCCAGAAAATGAAGAATTACATATGTTAATTTCCAAAATTGATAGGGACTTGAACAAAATTAAATTAAATATACAGTATGAAACAGAAAATACGATACACCGTTAACTAACATTTGGCTATGATGAAATAAAACGATTGCAGAACTATACTCAAGTAAGTTTCCTTTTATTTTATAAGCAAAGAAACCCAACAAACGATGATCATCATTTGTTGGGTTTCTGTTTTCATATATCGTTTAAATGCCCAAACCTAATGAGAATAAAATTACGGCTAATATTACTCCTAATGCCGGCACTACAACTGTTAATGCACCAAATGCTGGGTACGCATCTTTATGTGTTTCTCCACAGATTGAACGAATAGTCGTAACAACATATCCTCCTTGTGGAAGCGAGTCAAGTGACCCCGAAGAAATGGCAACTGTTCGGTGTAACGCCTCCGGATTGACACCTAAATCTAAATAATGTGGTGCTAATAATGGTAATGCGATGGCTTGTCCACCAGATGACGAACCCGTTAATCCTGCAATAACTGCTACCGCTAATGCACCACCGACTAATGGACTTCCTGGAATATCTGTCATAACCTTTACAGCAGATTCAAAAGCAGGTGTTGCTTTTACGACACCCCCAAAGCCAACAACCGCAGCTGTATTCGCAATCGCAACAATAGCGCCCATTGCCCCTTCTCCTACTGCTGCACCAAAATTTTGAAAGAACTTTCTGTTGATGAGGTAACTTGCTAATATACCGCCCGTTAACGCGATGATCAATGCAGACGTTCCTAATGAATTATGGAAGGTAAAAGAAATAATTAATACCACAAATAGTGGAACAATACTTAAAATCGGATTTGGTAAATCTGTCCGAGTTGTTGTCAATATATCCGTCTCTCTACTAACAAATCGTTCTCCATTCGCCATAGCTTTTTTGATCATCTTTTTGAGCCACCAATAACCGAACGCTAACATAAATACGGCGACAATAAAACTAACTTCCCATCCTGCATATGGTGAGGTACCTAAAAACTGAATTGGAATCCAGTTTTGTATTTCAGGCGATCCTGCAGATGTCATCGTAAACGTTGTGGAACCAAAACCAAGAGCCGCTGGAATAAAGCGTCTTGGTAAATCTGCCTGTTTAAATAGGCTAAGTGCCATAGGATAAACAGAAAAGGCTACAACAAACAAGCTCACACCACCATAAGTTAAAACCGCACAGGCAACTACAATCGCTAATGCAGCTTGTTTCATGCCGATTTTACTGACAATCCATTGCGAAACACTGTCCGCAGCTCCACTATCTTCCATTACTTTACCAAATATAGCCCCTGTTAAAAACATTAAATACCAAGATGCGATAAAGCCTGTGAAACCAGACATATAATTAGTTAAAAAGTTTGCAGCATCATTTTCTGCAAGCTGCGGGAAAAGCGGCAGCCCATTTAATAGCCCTACAAGCAATGCAGTGATAGGTGCAGCAATGAGTAAGTTCATACCTCTCATTGTTAAATATATTAATAGTGCCAATCCGCCAAATAACCCAATCATCCCTAACATATTGTTCCCCCCGAATCCCCTTTTTGCGCTTTATTAACCTTCAATTATTTGCCGTCATACCTAGCATTAATCATTCTTTTTACCGTATCTTCTCACACGTAGAAGAGCTTGCTCTGCATGACCAGCAAAGTTTTCTAACTGACAAAGACGTGCTGCATATTCCCCAATGTAGGCACTTGCCTCTGGTGTTACTTTTTGATAGGTAACAGTCTTAATAAATTTCCCTACCCATAATCCACCTGTATAACGAGCAGCACCCTTAGTCGGTAATGTATGATTTGTGCCAATTACTTTGTCTCCATAAGCAACATTTGTCTCAGGGCCTAAGAATAAGCAACCATAGTTCGTCATCTTTTCAAGGAAGTAATTAGGATCTTCCGTTAATATCTCTACATGCTCAAAAGCAAGTCGATCTGCTTCAACTCTAGCTTCCTCAATAGAATCTACTAAAAGGATTTGACCATAATCTTCCCAAGATACACGTGCAACATCAGCAGTTGGTAACGTTTGCAATTGACGTTCAATTTCTTTTACAGTTTCTTCTGCCAATTTTTCAGATGTTGTAATAAGCGCTCCAGGTGATGTTGGTCCATGCTCCCCTTGTCCAAGAAGGTCCGTTGCTATCATTTCGGCATCTGCCGTATGGTCAGCAACTACTAATGTTTCTGTTGGACCTGCAAACAAGTCAATTCCTACGCGACCATACAATTGTCTTTTTGCTTCGGCAACGAAGGCATTCCCTGGTCCAACAATCATATCTACAGATTCGATTGTTTCTGTACCAATTGCCATCGCAGCCATTGCTTGAATACCACCTAGAAGGTAAATTTCATCAGCACCTGCTAATGACATTGCTGCAATTGTGGCATGTGGAATTTCTCCGTTAATAGGTGGCGTACAAGCAATTACTCGTTTTACGCCTGCCACTTTAGCCGTTAAAACACTCATATGCGCAGATGCAACCATTGGATAGCGACCACCAGGTATGTAACATCCAACACTGTTAACTGGAATATTTTTGTGACCTAAAATTACCCCAGGAATATTTTCGACTTCCACATCATGTAATGAAGCTAATTGCGCTTCTGCAAATTCGCGAATATTTTTTTGAGCAAATTTAATGTCCTCAATTACTTCGCTAGGCACTTTGGATACGATTTCATTTATTTGCTTGTCAGTTAAACGGAACGCTTCTGGAGACCATTTATCGAATTTTTCAGATAGTTCACGAACTGCTTGATCTCCTCGCTTTTCTATGTCCTTAATTGCTTCCGCTACAATTTGAGAGACCTGCGAGTCATTTATGCTTACTTCTTCTTTTGATTTTCCAGATTTCAATACTTTAGCCATTGTTATTACCCCTTTTTGTTTAGTATTTCATTTTTGCATACGTATGCAGAAATTATATAAGTAAGATTATTCGAAAAATAAAAGGTTGTCAACAGGTATTTATTTTCGTTATTTTTAATAAATATTTACCATAACTAATGAGAAAATAATAAAAGCATCACACTATCTCTCATAAGATACACATACATATTGCTGTATGCATCCTATTTTGATATAGCATGATGCCTATGGAATAAGTCTTTACGACCTTTTTACACTATGTTGTTTTTCGCAAAATAAGGGCTCCGTCAATTTCGAGATTTTTAGCTTCACCTGAATATTCTTCTAGTTCATTAAGCAAATACTTCACAGTCTCTTCCACCATTTCTGTAATTGGTTGCTCCCATGTTGTTAGATTGTATGTAGGCCAAGCTGCCATTTCAATATTATCAAAACCAATTACTTTCGTTTCATTCGGGATAGCGATATTATTGTCCTTTAATGCATCCACTACTCCTAACGCCATAATATCATTGGCCACAAAGAACGCATCCGGCAATTGCTTTTCTAATATAATTTTACGAGTAATATTATACCCACCTTCATAAGTGTAATCAGAACTGTATTTCTGATAGTGCACTTCTTCCCCCTGTAACATAGCACTAAATCCTTTTTCCCGTTCTCTACTAGTAGATGTATTTTCATTTCCTGAAATATAAATCATCTTTGTGCAACCGATACTTAATAGATATTCTGCAATCTTTTTACTTGCCTCAAAGTTGTTACAACATACAGAATAAAATTTATTATTATCTATTTTTCGATTAAACAGAACTAACGGTATTTGATACTTTATGAAATCTTCTGTTACCGACAAAGAAAGTGATGCATCGGTAATAACTACACCCGCAACATTATAATTAAATAATATTTCGATATCTTCTTTTTGGATTTCATCATTATTGGTGTAGACGAATAGTACGCTATAGCCATGTTTTTTAAGGGAAGTCGTAAATAGCTTTAATACTTGGGGGTAGAAAGGATTTTGAACACCTTTCATCACTAAACCAATAATTTTGGATTGATTTGTAATTAAGCTTCGTGCAAATTCATTCGGTCTATAGCCAAGCTCTTGTGCTGCTGCTAAAACCTTTTCTCTAGTTTTCGCAGATACTGACGCACCTTCAAAATACACTCTTGATACCGAAGATTGTGAAACACCAGCCAATTTTGCTACATCTTTGGCAGTAACTCCTTGTTTCATGTTGTACATAACCTCTTTCAATCAATATTTCATCTCAACAAATTGTTCTATAAGCATACACGTGTCCTCGATAAAACGATTCTCTTTAACAACAAACTACATTAGAACTTGGGTGGAAAGCAAGTTCTAGGTTATTTAATGTCCTCCCAGATTTGTATAGCCGATATGAGCCCACAAAAAAAGACCATCTATACACTAGAGGTCCTACCTATACGTAACCAAAAAAACTTTGTTCATTGCATTTTAAAATTAGCTAAATGATTCATAATTTTGTTTTTAAATTTGAGAGCAATTAGTTAAAAGAATTAATTTATATACTTATAATAAAACTAAAAACCAAGCTAGAAGTCAAGGCTATTTAAAGGAATGGCAATTAGCATGTAATAATTAAAGTACAATTGAGCTACTTTCACTTAGATTGATATAAATAGAAGATAGGAAACTATGATTGGAGTGAAGGGTGGCGACTCCTGCGGGTATGCACAGAAAGAAAGACATAACAAACCGCACGCTAGCAAGGGTTGCTTCTTATGGTGTGTCCGCGGAAAGCGTTCGCACGAAACGGAAATCAACGGCAGTAGCCAACAATATTTGTTGTAAATAAAAAAGACTATAGACAAACTCGAGTTTTTTCGAGTTTGTCTATAACCTGAAAGGAAACCATAATGTGCTTCCTTTTTTATTTATCTCCACATTATTACTCACGCCTAAAATTAATCCACTTTCTTTTTATCAAAAAGAAACCATAGTAGTGTAACAACCGCTGCAAGCATCACCATTAAGAATCCGTAAAGTGGTGTATGCGCTAACGATTGATGGCGAATAATAATGCCTCCAATATATGATCCTAGAAATATCCCAATGTTAAAAGCAGAAATATTTAATGCGGAAGCCATGGAAATAGCTGATGGCACATATTTTTCAGACAAAATAACCGCATATAATTGCAAGCCTGGGACATTCATGAACATAAATAACCCCATTAGCAGCACCATGATTAATCCGATAATTGGTGATTCAAGCGTAAAGCTAATGCCAAGTAATGCTAAGGCAAGCCCAACAAAAATAATAAAGATTGAACGAAGCGGATTTTTATTAGCGAAATGACCGCCTAATGTATTACCAATTGCAACACAAATACCATAGACAACTAAAATCACAACAACAGCATGTGGTGAGTACCCCATATATTGCTCTAAAATCGGCGAAACAAACGTATAAACAACAAAGACACCACCGTAACCAATTGCAGTAATGAAAAGTATTAATAACATGCGGATATTACCTAATACTTTGCTAATATCACGTAATGAGATTGGGTTGCCTTTCGATAATTGGCTAGGGACTAACATCGCATTACTAATTAAACCGATAACCCCAATTACGACAATAGACATGAAGGACATACGCCAGTCCATTACTTGTCCAATAAATGTACCAAGTGGGACGCCTGTTACAGTAGCTAATGTTAAACCTGTAAACATAAAGGCAATAGCGCTTGCTCGTTTATTTGGTTCAACTACATCTGCCGCAATGACAGAGGCGATGGACATAAACACACCGTGTGCTAATGCTGAAATTATGCGTCCTATAATCAGGATGGAGAAAATAGGTGCTAATGCTGCTATTAAATTACCAATAATAAAAATGGTCATAACAAGCAATAAAACTGTTTTGCGACTGAGGCGTGATGTAAAGGCTGTTAATAATGGAGCCCCAATCGTTACACCTAGTGCATATATAGAAACGGTTAAGCCTGCTGTGCTTAACGATATACCAAAGTTATCTTTTATTAATGGTAGAAGGCCAACACTGATAAATTCAGTGGACCCTATACCAAATGCACTAATTGCAAGTGCTAACAAAGTTAATTTAGCATTTGGCTTTTTTGTTTGTGACATACGAATACTATCTCCTTTGATTTTTCTTTGCATGTGTAGTAACATTCAGTACATACCTAAATGACCTATAGAGTACTTTTAGTTACTTTTGTATACTACGGAGGCTACAATGCAAAAATTATATAATATTGGTGTTGAAGCGACGCTTGAAGTAATCGGTGGAAAATGGAAACCGATTATTCTTTGTCATTTAAACCACCATGGTAAAATTCGAACAAATGAGTTTCGACGATTGATTCCAAAAATTTCTCAAAAAATGCTTACAAGCCAATTACGAGAGTTAGAGCAAGCTGGACTAATCGATCGCAAGGTCTTTAATCAAGTACCGCCCAAAGTTGAATATTCCTTAACGCCATATGGAGAAGGAATGGAACCTATTTTAAACATGCTTTGCACTTGGGGCGAAAATCATATTGAAGTATTACAGGAAAAAGGCGAAGATGTCGTTTTAAAACAACGCGATGAAGATATCGCTATCGCTATGCAGCAAACATCATAATGAGGGAAGAAAGAGACTGTCACACACTAGACAGTCTCTTTTCCTTTTTAATGCTTATAGAGCAAAGTCAAATTCATCTGGGTTTGGTCCAACACGTTGTTCAAGGTTCATTGAATTGATAGTAGCCATTTCTTCGTCTGTTAAATGAAAGTCAAAAATATCGGCATTTTGCATCATGCGTTCTCTACGCACAGATTTTGGAATTGTGATCACTCCATTTTGGACATCCCAACGCAAAATAACTTGAGCAATCGATTTCCCATATTTTGTAGCGATTTTAGAAATCGTTTCATCTTCAAGAAGCCCACCTTGCATTAATGGAGCCCATGCTTCTAGTTGAATTTGGTGCTTGTCACAAATTGAACGCAGCTCCACTTGCTGTAAGCGTGGGTGGAATTCCACTTGATTGATAACAGGTTTAATACGAGCAAATGATAATAATTTTTCCAAGTGTGCTACAGTAAAGTTACATACGCCAATTGCTTTAATCTTGCCTTGTTCATATAAATCTTCAAGCGCTCTCCAAGATTCAGCATACTTATCTTTACCTGGCCAATGAATAAGGTAAAGATCTAAATAATCTAACCCTAATTTTTGTAGACTCTCTTCATATGCAGCAATTGTTTCGTCATAGTTTAATCCGTCATTCCATACTTTTGATGTAATAAACAAGTCTTCACGACGTAAACCAGTAGATGCTAGCGCTAGTTTTATACCTTCCCCTACGCCCGCTTCATTGCCATAAATAGCAGCAGTATCGATGCTTCGATATCCAACCTCGATAGCGTTTTTAACCATCTCTGCAGTAGCATCATTCTCTACTTGAAAAACGCCTAAACCTATACCAGGCATTTGTAACCCGTTATTTAATGTGATTGTATCTTGTAAATGATCCATTAATTTTATTCCTCCAATGTGTGTTTACTTGATTGCTTTCTCATTATGTAGTCTCGAAAGAGCAAAAAAAAGTACGCACAATTTTGTTTCATAGTAACGTCGAGGTAACATTTGTGAGTTGGCAATGATTAGCGGAATAAAAATTTTTATAATTGTAGGGGAGAATGTGAGCTGGGTTAAAAGTTGAATGGGATATGCGAAGAATTTTCAAAACATAAAAATAAAAAGACACCTTCCAAAATGGACTGTGTCTCAATATTATTTAAAATATAATATAGAAAATAAAGCTTAAACTTTTTAAAATGGGAATTTATAAACAAATTTTTCACTTAACCTAGCAGTGAAAAATAACAATTATAAAATGCGCAATTATCGTTAAAAATGACAACTTTCCTTTGGATTGTCGTCATTTTGTCATCTAAATAAGTGGTACCCGTTATTAAAAACTACAGTCATTCTCAAATTCTCAGCACTTTATTATCGACTGTATCGTACTTCAAACATTACGCAACCATCCGTTGATTTCCATGGACCATGTTGCATTCCTGGGGGACGTGAAGCTACCATTCCCGCAGTGAAGGTCTTATTTAAAGTTAAATCTATGACAGAGCCTTTAATGACATATAGCTCTTCCCAATAATTATGCACTTGAACTCCATTAGGCGTCGTATCTGTACCAGGGGCGAACTCCAAAATACGAACCATTTCCTGTGTTGATAAATTCTCTGAGATTACCCTTTGTGACAGCCCTTCTACCAGCCCATCAATTGGTTCAAGTTTAAAATTCTTATAGTCTGTAAATTCAACTTCAGGTCTCGATTTCCCCTCCACTCCGTCTAAGAAAAATCTTTGGTTGGACCTATAAAGTGATGGTACACGACTACTGAAGATAGGCACATCTTTTCTGACTTGCGGCACTGTCTCCAAATCTAAAGTTGCTTTTAATTCACCAACTTCTTGATTTAATTTCTGAACTATATCTCCCCAAGGGTCAATAATTTGAGAGCAACCTGCGAATTTTACTCCTAACTTTGTCCCAGTTACGTTTGATGCAACAACATACATCTGGTTCTCAATTGCGCGTGCACGAAGCAAGGTATTCCAATGTGTTTCTCTTGCTAGTGGCCATTCTGCCACGATGTGGAGTACTTGAATACCCTGTAATGCTAAGTCCCGAATAATTTCAGTAAATCTTAGATCGTAGCAAATTATTACACCCATCTTTACCCCTTCAAGCTCAAATACATTAACTTGATTGCGACCACCTGTTAAAAACTCTGGCTCATTTAACATTGGAACAAGGTGCATCTTGTCATATGTATGAACAATCTCACCCATTCGATTTACAATAATCGCTCGATTAAAGATATCTTGACCTTCTAAATAAGCAATCGAACCTCCCACCAAATTTACATTAAACTTCTTACTAAGTAATTGTAAAAATTCAATTGATTGATTGCCATCCACTGTGCATATTTCTTTTAATCCTTCCAATGCATAGCCCGTTGACCACATTTCTGGTAGAACTACAACATCTAAGTCATCATAGTAGTTAACTTCTAACCACCGTTCTATGATTTCCCTATTCTTTTCTGGATTTCCTACTTCCAATTCCATTTGAAATACTAAATAATTCATATTGCTCACTCCTCAAGTGAATTTAGTAATGAAGTATCTGGTTTCACAAACAACCATAAGATAGCTGCAATGAATACTGGGATTACAGTCACCCCTAATGTGATATTCCAACCAAACTTTTCTGCTAACCAACCACATAACAATGGGGATACGAATGCCCCTAAATTCCCCCACAAATTCATCCAACCTGAAACAGAACCAGAAAAGTTTCTTCCTAAATCTGTAGCAGAAGCCCATGAACACACTACTGTGAATCCTAGTGAACCTAAGCATAATGATAACCATAAAACATTCATATAAGGCGATACTGCCATAACGGCCAAGTACATTGAAATAATGAAAACGATTAAACCTGATATAGCTAAAGAAGATCTTGATATTTGCTTTGAAAAACCTTTACGTACTAAGTAGTCAGAAAGAATACCACCAGTCATTACAGTTATCAGTATTGCTAACCAAGGTAGGCTTGCAGCAAACCCCATCTTGCTTAGTGAAAATCCTCTATCTTCTAGTAAATAAGTGGGTAACCAAACTAAAAAGAATGTAATGATATACAAAACAACAAAATATTGCAAACCTATTGCCCAAAATCTATAATTTTTCAAAAATGTATTCCATGGTGCTCTAGCTTTAGTGGTATTAACAATTTCTCTGCCTTCTAATATATATTCTTTTTCTTTTTCATTAACTAATTTATGAATTTCAGGATAGTCTCTTGCTATAACCCACCATACACCCGCAATAATAATACCTACCAATCCAAAAATGTAGAATACAGCTTGCCAACCAAAATATTGATAGATATATACAGTTACGATAGGGGCTATAACTGGTCCAAAATAGGAACCTGCTAATAAAGCACTAGATGCTCTAGCCTTTTCATCTCGTCTAAACCAATTTGTATTAAATACCGCGTTTGCCGGAAACATTGGCCCTTCTCCTACTCCAAATAAGAATCTCACCGCATACAACAGACCATGAGATTTAACTAAACCAGTTAAACCAGTAAATACTGACCACCATATAAGAGCAAAAGTGACCATTTTTCTTGGACCAAACTTTTCAGCCAGTAGACCTGCTGGAATTTGTACTAATGCATATCCTAAAGAGAATAATGATGCAAGCATACCAAACTGTACTTTATCTAAACCTAAATCATCCATCATTGGTTTTGCAATTATTGATATATTTGATCTATCCATGTAAGCGATTACACCAATGATAAAGAAAAAGAATGCTAATCCCCATCTAACTTTTGTTGGTTTTTCTTTCAAAAAAGCTCCCCCTTGCTTAATTGATTATCGAATAATGATGTGTAATTTTTCTGTTTAACTTCGGCTGTTCAACTTCGTATTCAAATTTTTCTCCAAATACAAAACCATTTTTTGTAGGTACAGTACCTGAATAAATAACAGTATGTTCTAAATCTCTTTCCCCTAATTTGTTTAGTTTTTCTAGTAAAGTATCTACCTCTAAAAGAGCTTCCAAAGTGTCTTCTTGATATAAAAATCTTTCACTATTTGAAGTAACATAGGAACGTAAAATAATAGAATCCCAGTCTTCTTTTAAATCCTCTAATCTCCAAAAATCAGATGCTAGCGGTTTATCACATATTAATTTAGACTTTAAAATATTTTCTTTTTCGACTTCTCTATCCGTATGGTCGCTACCTAGGGTAAACAACCATTCTTGTCCATCATGGAATAATACATATTCAGCCTCTCCAGAAGAAAACTTGCTACCATGACATTCATTAGAAAAGTTAAGTTGTTCAATATTTTGTGGATAGATCATAGGTACACTTGGTGGTGGTGCAATCCCCAATTCTTGTAATTCATCTATATGTTCTTGAATTTTATCGATATTTCTTCCCCCATAGCCAACAACAATCACTTTATTAATTTCAATTTCATGTTTTTTAACCTCACCATTGATAAGGTGTAAATTAATTACCATCTTCATTTAAATTGCTCCTTAACTGATTAATAAGTTCTTTTTTCGTATTATCCACATGGTTATTTGAAGCTATCAAAATCTGATTTATATCTTGTGATTTTAAAGCTTTAATAATTTCTTTATGTTCAGAAATTGTTTCCTCAATACGAGACTTTTCCGTTATAGCTTTTAACCCAAACCATCTTATTTGATCTCCTATTTCCTCAAACCATTTTTCTAATCGCTCATTTTTAGTTAATAAAACGATTTGAGAATGGAACTCCTTATCCAACTCAATAAATCTTTGGTGGTCTGTTTTATTTTTTTCTTGTTCTATAACGTACTCTTCTAAAGTATTTATTTGTTCTAAAGTAATACTTCCACATATTTTTTCAAGTGCAAAACGATCAAAAATCATTCGTATTTCCATTACTTCAATTACATCTTCTTCTGTAATTTCTTTAATAAACGTACCAACCCGTGGTTTTGAAATTATCCACTTTTCCCTTTCTAACAAAGACAGAGATTCTCTTATAGGCGTTCGACTTATTCCTAATTTTTCACTTAGTTCTCTTTCATAGATTGGTTGTCCCGGTAGAAGTTCATAATTTAAAATTGATTTCTTAATTTCCCTAAAAGCAATATCTCTTAACGGCATAACTGTCTCTATCTTTTTCATTTTTCCTCCTATTGGTATGTGGTATACCACATATAATATTACAAACAAAAAATTCCGTCAATTAAAAATTGTACGTACTTTTTGAATTAACAAAATATTATTTTGCGATTTTAAATGAAGATGAACAATCAATCTATAGCTTGAATTGTAAAAATTAAAATCTATTCTCGTACATGAATTATTCAAATAAAAATGCAGTGCCTCTAAAAATTTATGAGGCACTGCATTATAACTCTTTCTATATCAAATCGCAGAATTGACATCTATTTTTTTAATTAAGGTACCTTTCACCTAAAAATCAATCATTTTTATTCCTCTACAAATATTATAAATGCCATTAATATATAAATAAAAATACAATTAAAGGAATGAGTAATGCTGGCAATAGATTTAAAGTATTAAATTTTTTAATACCCAAAATACTTAAACCTGACGCTAATATCAATATACCTCCTATAATAGTCAATTCATTTAGAAGATCATTATTAATGGAGCTCCCCATTAAAATAGCAATTAGGTAGATTGAACCTTGCCATACAAATAACACAATTCCTGATATAGCTATCCCAATACCAAATGTAGTAGCTAAAACAATTGAAGTAATGCCATCTAATATACCATTTGCAAGTAAATACGTATAATCTCCCTTTAACGCGGCCTCGACCGGACCTAATATAGATAATGTGCCAATACAAAATAATAAGATAGCAGTCGATAACCCTTCTGCTAAATTGCCTTTAGAATATTTATTAACTAAAGCATTAAATTTTGATTCCAAATTAAGTTTTTGGCCGATTAATCCCCCTACAGCTAAACTTACTATAAAAAGTACCGGATATTTGCTGGAAGGTAAATGTTGTACGAGTGCATTGATTCCTAACCCCATAGCAGCTAAGCCCATAGCCTGCATAAGGATATTATGATATTCATCTTTTATCCCATTTTTAAAAACGCTTCCGACAATGCTTCCAATTATTATCATCATTGTATTAAATATTGTTCCAAACATAGTTATGTCTCCTTTAGAAAATTGTTCATAAGTAAAAAATAAACCCTCCTGTATGGGGAGGGTCAACATTTTATTGGTATTTGAATTTCTGTCAGATAGTCTTCTTTCCTTTCAGAAATATAATGGTCAATGATTGTCCTTTCAATGGAGTCTCCAATAATTTGAAAGCCATTATCTTTTATACAATTCAGCAAGGATTCATAATGTTTAGGAGAATTGTTATGATTTCCATTATAATAAATACACGCATACTTTCCTTCTGAAAGAGTTGTTATTAAAGGACTTTGTATATCATTTTCCTCGACTAAAATAAATATCGAGTTATATTCATTGAACTTGTTATTCAATAGATTACGAATACTAATCGTTAGACCTACTCCTCCAATAAATATAGAAGAATTCATATTGGACGAATTCTCAAGCTGCCGCAGAGAAACTTCCAGTTGAGGTTCTGAACTAATTTTTTCCATTAACCTTACTATCTTTCTCTCTTTTATTTCCTTTACGAATGGAACTTCTAATTCCTTTATTTCTTGTGCTAATTTTATATCCTTGATTCGATGTTGAAATCTGCGGTTAATTTGTTCCAATTCTTTAATCTTTACTTCAGTTAATCGTTGCTGTTCCTCTAAAAGATGCAAAAAACCGTTGATATCCCTGTGATCCAGATGTCTTTTAATTTCCTTTAATGAAAGACCTAATTCCTTTAAATAATTTATAGTATTCACTTGTTCAAATTGTTCCGTCGAATAGTATCTATAACCGTTGTTGCTATCTGTATGTACAGGTTTTAACAAGTCAATTTCATCATAATATCTAAGAGTTTTAATGGTTGTATTATGAAGCTTAGCCATTTCTCCAATTGAAAATCTATTTTTCATTTAAATCTCCTTTTAAAAAACTTAATATTATCACTATCATACTCGATTATGTCTATTAGCCCGCTAAAAATAACTTTTCTAAAGCTGATTAGCCTAATGTAGTACTACATCACTCCCTGTCGTTGCTGGTGACTAACTTCATCATAATAAAAAGCCACTCCAAAAATGGTTGTGGCTTAATTCATTAAATTAATCAAAGGTTACAACATCTTGTACTACCGATACCTTATAAACATCTTTTGTACTAATTAATATCGTTTTATAATTTTCTGTTTCAGTAAATGAATACCAGGACTTTTCATTGAACCCATTAAAAATTTCTTCTACAAATGTTTCTTGTCCAATATTATTTTTGATTTTATATTCTTCTTCACGACTTTCGTTGAAGTGAAACTTCACTGTATATTCATAATCCATAAGCCAACACCCCCCATCTACCTATATCATGGGACAAATGGGAATGAAGTAATCAACTAAAAATTTTAAGAATCATAAAAAGGCACTTCGTAGTTAAAGTGAGTAAGTCAATTACGTATCAAGGCAAAATAAGTATGAGTCCGATGTAATATTAAACTCATTCCCTTAAATTTCTGCTTAATTGTAACCTATAGGAAAATTCTAGAATCCTTCATTTATAGATGTTACTATTTTAAGGTAGAGGCTACTAGAAACATATGTAGTTATTAATTAAATAATCAGTTGGAGGTAGACATGGAACAAAGGCTTATTAATCAATTGCATGAGTGGCATGAAGTAGACGAACATCAGCGAATTATCGATTCGCTTTTAGCAATTCCTGAAGAAGAGCGCGACTATGAATTAATTAGCATTTTGGCTAGAGCCTATAACAATTCGGGGCTTTATGAAGAAGCGCTCCATCAATTTGATAAAATTTCTGATGCTGGCAAACAGGATTCTCTATGGCATTATCGGGTGGGCTTTGCTCTTTATCATTTAAACCGATATGATGAAGCAGCTCAAGCTTTCAGCAGGTCTGATCAATTAAAGCCTGGTGAACAAAGTACACAATACTTTTTGAGTCAGAGTACTCATAAAGCGAAGAAGCAGAAAAGAGAAGAACTCCGGCTTGCAAAGAAGCAAGATTACTTAGCGCGTTGCGGCTCCGTAGAGAAGAAGATTCCTTTTTCAGACATGTTTCTAACTGATTTCTGGGATGACAGCGAGTACGCAATAACATCCTATCAATGTGAGCCACCTACAGACGAACTCATTGATTCTATAGAAAAAGAACTTGGTTATAAGCTCCCCTCTTCTTATATTTATCTCATGAAGCAGCAAAATGGTGGGGTGCCGAGGAACACTTGTTTTCCAACAGAGGAGCCAACTTCCTGGGCTGAGGATCATATTGCCATTACCGGTATCATGGGGATTGGACGCGATAAAAGCTATTCCCTGTGCGGAGATCTAGGTAGTCCGTTTATGATTGAGGAATGGGGATATCCAGACATTGGAGTAGTAATCTGCGATTGTCCATCAGCCGGTCATGATGTCGTAATGTTAGACTATCGAGCTTGCGGTAGGAATGGTGAACCTGAAGTTATTCATGTCGATCAAGAAGATGATTATGAAATTACCTTCCTTGCCGATAATTTTGAAGACTTTATTAGAGGCTTAGTGAGCGAAGAACAATACGATACTTTTGAAGAGGACAAAGTAGAAGCACTAGATAAAGTAGCGCACGGAAAATTTTCTCCTCTGCTAGAGGAGTTGTGCTCTCAGGTATCTGAAGTGGCTCAGGTGGAACAAAAAATTCGCAACCTATGTACACGAATTGTCGAAGAGAAAGGCCATTTTAGTTTTCATGCAGATGAATTATCCTATGATATGTATGATGTGCAGTTTTGGTTATATACCAAGTCTTATCCAAACACTAATTACGATCAATATGTATCAGTTTATCAGGACATCATCGCATTTGGCGGGGAATTTGGGCAAGGCGGGTATGCCCCTGCCTTTATTACGGATTGGCTTGATTACCTAATGAAGGAAGGTCGAATCGTTCAGGAACACGGGAATATTCGCCTTACTGATTCCTATACAGAGGAAGTAATTAATACGTTAAAAAATGCATAATTGCAGATTAGGTTCATGCCTAATAATAAAAAGAGCCTGCTTTTACAGCAGTCTCTTCTTCTTTTGTTTACTTTATTCCTTAAAGCATGAACGTTAATCAACTTTGCTGATATCCCGTTGCTGTTATTCTGTCTTTTGGACATATAAACATATAAAAAATGCCTTCTGCATATTCGTCGAAATCAGCAAAATCAATCTGTCCGATATACTGCATACTTCGTTCACAACAAGGACAAAGTGGATACTCTGGCTCTTGTACCCAACTTGGATGGCCGCCAATCTGCGAATCCAATTGTGACATCGTCCAAACAGCAGCATAATATGGTGATTGCGGTTCATGCGAAAGGACTAAACTAGGTACGGTTTCCGCTTCACTGCTTAGGTCATCGATATCAGGGAGATAATCAGGTTCTTGATTATGGCGGCTCCAAACAGGCACACCATGATTGTCCAACTCCATGTATATTGTGCTAAAACTTCCACAAACATCACAGGTTATGACCTGTAGGTTCTCCATCTGCAAGTGTAGATATTTTAATGCAGGATGGGAGGTAGCTACGTCCATCAACTTCGTTAACTTCCTGTTACACCATGGACATGTTGAATGGCTTGACTCTAGAAAATGGGCATGATGGTCTTCGTTTAGATTATCCAACTGTTGGTCTGCTTGCCTAATCGCATAACATAAATGGTTAATTAGATTACGCTTCTTTCCGTCTGGGGTAAGCTCCCATCCTCCATCAAGTGCGTACGTTTCAGGCGTTACAAACAACTGCTCCGCCCATGTTGGTGGCTGCATTTGCCATTCCCGAAACTGCTCTGTAACAACAGTATCACCAATCCAGCTGAGTACTAGGAGGAGATGATTTCGATTGTCTTCATCACATTTCACCTGCTCTAAAAGCAGATTTCGTATGCCTTGTGGTGCATATTTATAAAGAATCGGGTTATCAAACAAGCCGCGCTCTATAAGCTCAGGCAAAGCATCTGATATATTATCATCTCGGTAGCACACCAGAGATAATAATATATCTTCTGCTTCACTTCCATTGTTAACAGCGAGTAATTCCAATGCATATTTCAACATACAGTCCGCTTCTTGGTCTGATAATGATAAGTACATCTGTTCCATGCTTAATGGATGCGAAACATACTGGATAAGTGGTTCATACTTTCTCGGCGCATGCATCACCTTGAGAATGTCTATACGATCTGTTAATCCATCATAGAGATTGACCGTCTTTCGGTGCTGCTCAATATATGCTTGTTGTTTTTTTCGTTCCTGCTCTTGATGGCAGGGCATGCAGATTCCGCCTGTTTTGGCTGCGGTGCTCGGCAAAATTGTTGCGCTGCAGCCTTCCATCTTACATGGTATTCGTTCTGTCATATTTGGATTCCCCCCTTTATTAAGTCCTTGATTTTTTTGAAAGACAAATTCAACCAACAAGTCATCCTAAAATTTTATAGGTCTAGGATCTGAACCTTTAATAAATCTGGAGGAAACTTAATTGAATATCAGTTTTCAATTTGTCTCCCTTCTTCGTCTGTTAAACTTTGTGCTATTAATTCCCCTATACTTTAAGGTGATAAAAAATAAAGACTAATATGTTTCCTTCATGAATATAATCCCTACATTCTACGGAATCGTTTATTCGACTATCCATTGTTTCCTACATAATCAATTTTGCAACGGTATTATCGGGTATTAGCTTGTTCGTCCAGATTTTCTAATACTAACTTTAGAATATTCCTGCTCTCATTCTTAAGATCACCGTTCAAATATTCTTTAATATATGGGATGGCTTGACCTCCAAGCTCAACAAGTTGTTCATAGGCTTCATAATCTGTTCTCCAGAAACTTTTCATGCTACCTTCACCAAATTCTCCTCCTTCTATAACATTGATCCAATGTTTTATCTGCTGAACAAGGGGGAGTTGGTGTAGCGCTTCGACAGCAGACCGAAATTCATGGTCTTTAATCTTTAATTCAGGCATTGCTTTATACAATTGGTCTTCGAGCACACATTTTCTTACGAGTTGGCTTAGTGTTAAATAATCACCACCAACGCCATCCGCTGCTGAAACGTAGGCAATGAAGTCCTCCGTTCGGTCCAATTGTTTTAAGTCGTTCTCCAATCGATGAATAACATCAATGGCGATTAAGAAGAGCTCCGAATCTATTATCGTCTTCTCAAATATATAGTTCTCCTCATTGCTTAAATACTCGGGCGTTTCTTGGCTAATACAGCTAAAAATTTCAAGGTAGCTTTCTAGGCAATCAGGCATTTCTTCAAACATAAAGGGATAATCGCCTTCACTAAATTTACATGAACTATATATCTGCTCTCTAGTTTGATTATAGATTTCATCACCAGTTCTAGAGAAACTTTCTTGATAATTTGCGTAGCAATCAGCAACATTGTGGTCTAAAGAAGCTTGATTATTCATGTACACTAAATAACTACCGTTATAGCTATCGGTATAGATAGAGAAGGTATACACATCCTTGTTTCTTCCTTCTTCAATATAATTAGATATAGCAGATTTGCAGAAGTCGTAAAGCGCATTCTCAATATCGCTTCTGCTAACGAATATTCCTTCATGGGGACCAAATGTCGAGATTTCCTGAATGCTTTGATCTGTTGTGCAAAGCAGATACGTCCCTCTACCTTCCAATTTTCTTCTCCCACTGATTAACTTTCCAACATGGACATCATAACTCATTCTGAAATGCATCCCCTTTAAATACGTTTATGTTAATTTTCTACCATCGTCGTACTAAAGTTATCGCTTATAGTCGGGCTGTTCTAACGTAATAGGATTCAAATTGCTGAGTACCCAGCGCACTGCCAGTTCGCACAGTCTCACTGGTTCATCACTACCGTTGCCGTTGTGAAGTTCCTTTACTAATGTTTCTGCCTCTTGAAGTGCAGCAGCATTTAATGGTGTACCCAAGCTAAAATAATGGTTAAGGCTATTAAGCATTTTACGATATTGAATATCCCAGTTGATTCCGCCGTTATCTAAAATTTCATATGATACTTTACCTGTAATACGGATAACCTCACCCTGTACAGTTTTCGCATGTCCTTGTGAAGGAATTAATAAACTCCACAGTTCATTATGTTGTGCTTGCCATCCCTCTGTTACTACTTCTATTGGAGAGACGCCATCGTGAGTCTTTCGTTTCCCTACTGGTTGGACATCAAATAGCTCATATAGATGTAAAAGTGCCTCATCTGTTTGATTCAAATATTCTTTATTAAAGCCTTCTCTGTGAAATTCAAAGTCGGTTCCAATTCGCTTAATAGATTTTTTCATTTCCTGCGTTACGGTTACTCCAGCATGAAGCAAAATATCGGCAACTTTCGCCATGTTGACGATATCGATGTTTTTACATATTGCCAAAGCTTTTTCTAAAGGCGTCTGTTTCATCTTATTTTCTGCGTTTATATTTGCCCCTTTGGCAACCAATATGTGAACCGCATTTGGATTACAAAAACCTGCGGCGACAAATAAAGGTGTCTCGTCTTGATAATCACTAGCTTCTATATCTGCACCCAAATCAATTAGCACTTCAGTAGTACAGCTCGAACTTATTGCATGTTTATGTAACGGCGTTCTTCCATAACTATCACTAGCATTTATATCAGCACCCTGTTCCACAAGCCAGTGAACCAATTCATTCGGTATATTGAAAAAGCTCAAGGCTGTTGATTTGCTGTAACCGCCGCGAGCATTTAATTCGCATTTCATAAATACCTCTTTTAATGCTAATATATCACCTGCTTCAATTAGTTCATCGAAATTTTTCGGTAAGGTCTTTTTCTTCTTGCTCATAGTTGTTTTATTTCCCTTCCTCAAATTTTAAAATTACATATTCTCTAAATTTTACCACTCATTCATTTCTTCTACTATTTCCTGCCCTCATAAATATAGCATCCTACGAAGGTGAGAAGCTCTACCATCAAGTCTCTTATATAGTTATAAATATATTTATGGAGAGATTCCCTTAATATAAGGGATCGATGGAGCATGCCTGAGGCGTAAATATGATGGTCATACGAAGGGCTCTGTTCTTTAGTACTTTATCTTTCATTGTCATTTCATCATTCATAACATTCAAAACTCGCTCAATGAAGGCTTGAATCTACTTAACTTCAATGACCATTTCTTGCTCGACATTCAGCTTATGAAAGTGACTTATTAAGGAATTAAATTCTTTTTTATCTACATCATACTCAATGTCAATGGAATCAGCTACGCCAAGTGAACTTGCAGTCTCTTTTGATAAAATGATGGAAATTAATTTTTGGCTAAGTATTATCCTTACTATTCCTCCATATGCTGCTCTATTGTCACTATTAAGCGTAATATGAACCTTATTTAGAATGGGTATGTCATCAGTAAATAACGACTTTTGAAATAACACATAGTCCTTCGTGTCAAATTCATCATCTGCGAATCCAATTACTATTGTCTCATCCTCAATACCACAATAAACAAAAGAGGCTTTTAGTAAGATTGACATGTCATTACCCCTTTCACCCCGATATTTTCCTAGATAAAATGTTTATCTCTATATTTCTAGATTTATTAATTCTTAATTATCAAATCCGCATAGCAATATACGATTCGACTTTCTATCATGTATTTCTGCTTTCCAATAATGCCTATCATTAATTTCTCTATACTCTAGTTCTTTATCTATCTTTTTTAAATCTGTCCTAAATGGCTCTTTCAAAAATACAACAATGCTATCAGGAGGCCACCCTTCCCAAGTCTCGGTAATTACATTCCCTAGCAATAATTCATTGTGTAATATAGCTTTCAATTTCTCTGAAAGCCCTTCAATATGTTCTTTCATGATATTGTTATTGATAGCTATCCCTCATTTCTTTTTATTAAATCTATCAATATGTTATTTTCATTGTTAACTACGATAATTAGATAAATCCTTCCTCAGGTTCACCGACATCAAATCCTAATATTTTTGTTGCTACCACTTTAAATCGCTCTATCCAAGAACTCCAATCATCTTGATTCATCTGTGCAAAAAAGGATAACCCACTTGGTTCTACTGATGCCATAATAAAAACATCATCATCTTCCTGTCCGAACCAATAAGGAATACCATTTTTATATCCTATCCAACCTGGCATACGCTCGTATATATTCGTTACCTTATCCCATACTTCTTCAGATAGGTCATACCATATATTTAAATTACATTGTTGAGAGTTACTGATACTCATTTGTGTCCCTCCTATTGCCTTCCATTGCTATTAACTCTCTAAGCCTTGTTAGTATCTTTGTTACATGTCCATTTATAATTACGCCTTGGAATAGTCCTTCCGTAAATCGATCTCCACGTATATAACTGGTCATCAATTTTCGAAGCGTAGCTAAATCTGCTTTCATGACATGCTCTTCTATATCATTTTCAATATGCTGATAAGTTTCATTTTCATGCAACCAACTCTTCCAATCGAATACAATGAGAAACCCTGTATTACATAATTCATCGTGGAATTCTCGAATTTCTTCACATGCAAGCATATTTCTTTTTTCGTTTTCACTCGTCATTGCGTCTAGTCTTTGAAAAAAATCAAGAAATTTAACCAGCTTATTTAACTCTTCATATTTTATTTCTGGCAGTTGTAACACCTGGTTCACCTCAATCAATCTATTTAAAAAAATATGGCTTTCAGTTATTTCTTTATGGAATTCTTCAAGAAGATGATTGAAGCTTCAGAAATCCACGATTCTAAAAATTCTCTTTGTGGTCGGAGCTTAGTTTTTCATAAATCACGAAAAAGTGACGTATCCAATTCCTCTTTCCCCAAATAACCGCTACAAATAACAGGGCGGTTAATGATTTCATACATTTTTTTAAGATCCGATATATTCTCTTGGGCCCACGTTTCAAATGAATCGAATTCATCCTTAGAAATCTGATGGTACTCTGGGGAGTCAGTTATCCCCGTTAGTACCTCATAGGCATAAATAGTTTCACCAAATGTTCCTACAGATTGGTATCTGCCTGTTTTTAGACGGACATATTCTGTGTATCTCAAGGTCATCACTCATTCTTTCGTTTATTCCTCATGTCCATTTATTAGAACTTAGAAGATTTAAATCTTACTTCTCACTCCGCAGCAACTCGTCTCGCGCTTCCGTCAACGCGAATCCAAGCAGATTATTGCCCCGCCATTTCACTGGATTCTCCACATCTGGATTGGACTGACCCATGCCGATCCCCCAAATATGGTCCCGCGGGCTAGCCTCGACAAGTATGCGGTTCTTCGTCGATTTGAGATAATCAGCAAGCTTCGGATTTTGCGAAAATTTGGCCAAGCTGGCTCTTTTGACAATCTCATAGCATTCCTTATCCCAAATTTCTTTGTCAAAGTTTCGAACCGCGCGTCCAAAAGCCTTCATCTCCTTCGGATGCTTAGCATGAAGGATAGAATCTAGCATTTCGGCATCACCGAACAACCTTGCCTTCTCAGCCATCATAAACTGCTCGGCGCAAGAGTATTGCGTTCCCTCTACCGTGAACGGGCACATCCACCATTGGCTGAAGCAGCTTTTGTCGACACGCCCGTCCTTAGACGGCGTATGCCCCCAAAAAAACACGAATTTAAATTTCTTCCCCTCGTTATATGCATTTTTCAACTCATCTATATTGTAAATCATCGTTAATCCTCCCAATTTCTCCGATACAGGCGAGATGGCCTATGCCCCGCATTTTCGGTGTATTGATCAGTCTCCGACACAAGATCGACCACTTTACGTCGGAATGCCGCCTTCAACAACTCTTTATCCATCACTACCTCATAAACTTGCTGTAGTTCCGTTAGCGTAAATAACTTCGGCATCAAGTGCAGTGCAATATCGGTATAATTTACTTTTCCCCGCAATCGCTCAATAGCACATGCGATGATTTTAGCATGGTCGAATGCTAATCCGTCATTCGATACGATTTCATAATCTGTCCCAGTCGATGTCGTCTTCGCTGTTATAGTCCTCGCCACAACCGCCGAAAGTTCTTCTTCTTCACTGCTTAGTTTGAGTTCGTACTCCATCTTCTTAATGTATCCGTCCTCAATCAGCTCTTTTTCTTCCCGTAGCGGTCGATAGGATACCTTGAACCAGGCGGCGTCTGCTGCATCATCTCCCGCCTTAAGCTCTAACTTGTCGCTATTGATTAAAGCCATATAGCTGCAACTTATCACCCAGGTTCTTGGATCACGCCCAATATCACTGAACGTATATAGCTGCTCCAAATAAACGTCTTCCACGCCTGTTTCCTCGCATAGTTCTCTTACTGCTGCCTGCTCAGTCGTCTCATTCGAACGGACAAAGCCTCCTGGTAGAGCCCATTTGCCTAAGTAAGGGTGCCCTGCCCGGCAAATAAGCAAAACGCGTAACTCTTTTTCTGGCAGTTTGCGATAACTGTCAGCCTCCTCTTCTGTCACAGTGAAAATAACCATATCCGTCGTCAATGAAGGCCGCTCGTAATCTCCTGCACTGTACTGCTGTAAAAATTCTCGTTCCGTAAGCCCATCTTTATCTAACAAATCCAATTGGGTTCGCCTCCTATTTTAATAAGTTAACCATTCATCTCTCCGAAATAGTTTCCAAAGGGCTCAAACTTCGCTAGCACCTCGTCAACCTTGTGCATACGTTCCTCCAGGCTACCCCGCAGCGTAATATAAGGAATGCGTCGCTCCTTTAAATCCGCAATAATCTGTTTATGAAAAATCTGCCGCTTCTGATCTCCACTGCGGTCCCATGTATCATCGTAAGGTATATCGTCATCGCACAGGAAGAACAAATTGTAGCGCTGCGCGTTTTCCAAAGCAATCCGTGTTAACAACTCAGGAGCCCGCCCGTGGTAGTCTAGAGCGAACATATACGTCGTAATCGCATTCGTATCGACAAAAAGATAGCGATTCGCCGCAAGCAATGCCTGTTCTTCACGCTCGATATGACCCACCGCAATTTCATCGAACGCTTCTAAGTTGATTCGGCGATCCACCTGATGCTCAGTCCAATAATCGCGTCCATATTCGCTTGCGAACGTCGTGCCATATCGCCGTGCCAGCTCTTCTGTGATTGTCGATTTTCCCGTCGACATTGCGCCTACAAAGACGACTTTCGTGATTAAATCCCTGTACACAATATCACTTACGAACTTCCTGTACTTATATGGATTGGAACGGACCATCGTCGCGGAAATTGGAACTAGCTCGCGCGCTTCATCTACACGTCGATCTACCGCACCCAAAGCGAGACTCATATGCTCGCCGTAAAACTCGCTTGAGTAAAAATGCGTTACTTGCTCTCCGTCCAGCAAACCGAGTATATACTGTTCTTCTCGAATCTCATGCTCTCTATCATCCGAATAGCCGTCCGGACCATCCCAAGCTTCGATGACACGGACTTGCGGATAAAGCTTGCGAATCCAATTTGCTCGTATATGAAGCGGAATCGGGCTGACCGTTGTTTCGTAAATGACTACAATCAATTCATCAACCTCTTGTAGTGCTGTTTCGATCATCAACTGATGTCCTTTATGCAGCGGGGCAAACTTCCCCAATGTTAGTCCTAGTGTTTTCATACCGCCACCTCCTTAACCACTTTATTCCAAGTATAGTACCCATAAACCGCGTTGACTAGATACGCGCTCCACATCACAATCATCAGTAAGCCTTCGCCGCTACCATCCAGCATACGAATCGCCCATAATAACACTGTGAAGAGATTTAGCATAATATAGACCAGCCATTGTTCCTTGAATCTTCGAACCATTAAAATGGTTGCCACAATGGACAGCACGGTCGTCGTAGCATCGATGTATGGCGAATTCTGACCTGGAATGAACGAAAGCCCCAATCCAAGTAGCAAACAGCCAATGACACTGACCATTACAACGAGAAATAAACCGCTTAGATTCATCTGTCGCATGACTAGCTTACCGTCTTCTTGGCGGTTATTTTTCCACATGTAAAAGCCAATGACATTCATTGGAACGAAAAATAGCAGATTCAACATCACCTCTCCAAACAAACCATTAATAAAGGCCAAATAAGTGTAACCAACTGTATTGTACATACCGAAAACATAACTCATGAGGTTCCCCTTCGCCGCAAGCACCACGCATAACACACCGGTAATAAAAACTGTAAATCCAAATAAAGAATCCTTTGAAATTACCGTAAACCCGACAGCGATTGAGGTAAACAGCACTAACCATGTAATTTCAAAAAGATTCCAGCTACCCGCCATCTTCTTCATCTTGCATCCCTCCGCTTTCCCACTCGTTCATAGAGTGAACAAACAATTCTTCTTAGTATCAATTTGTTAATAACATTTTGTTACTATCAAAATTAACAGAAAATCTTACGAGGGTCAAGTAAATTTTCCCTTTTTTACTGGCAGATTTTTATTTATTGATTATGGTTCGATATCAAAGGGGAGCATATATCGCCTCAAAACCCTTTCACTGCTACTTCCATGCTTAGTTGAAGAAATCCATCACATGGTGCACTTTGGAAATAATACAGGTTATACTAAAGGGGATGATTAAAAGAGGGAAATTGGAACACTCGAAGCAATAGAACTATCAAGCTCCCTCACCATATTCTTTCTAAAGATGTAAGCTTACAGCTCAGCAATGGAGGTGAATTATATGGATGATAAAAGCACAAAAATGGAAACATATTTGAAGACAAAGGATATTGCTAAACGTAATACCTTATTAAAGCAATTAGTATTTGACTTGCCAGAGGACGGAAAGGACTTTTTTCTAAAAGTCTTTAAAAAAGAACGGTATTTGGATATGCGGCTTACTGCCGTTAGAGGATATGCTGCATTTGCAAGCGAAGAAGAGGTTGTCCATTTAATGAATAAGATGTTGGAAATCTTAAAGAAGCGTCCCGAAAGTACACCATATAATTATCAGGAATATGAAATCTTAAGGTCAGCTTTTTTGTTACCCTACCTGCTAGAAAAATATTCTTATGACTGTTTTAAGAAATTTAATGAACAGTTAGAGAATCAGTACGATGCCATGCCCGAAGTTTTCAAAGGCATTTTCACATGTGACGATAAAGGTGAACATATCCAACTAATACCCCCAGCAGTAGTACGAAATAAGATTGAAAATTTCCTGCATGGGTGAACTACCGTACGAATGCGTAGTGGACCGAGCAATCTTTTTTGACATCCAGTTCGCATTTTGAGCTATCAGGTGCGTCAATTTAATACCAATTGGACTTGCATGTATGACTTATACGCATCTATGCAAGTCCTTTTTAAATCGTTCTCACAACTTCCCATGTACGTAGCACCTTATACTCCACTACCTACCGACGACATACACGGTTTCATATTGTTAAAAACATATATATGGTGCTTACTAAACTGTTAACATCTAGCTTGAAATGCTACTTTAGAAGATTTCTTCTATATATATTTATTTAGGCCCCTGTGGGCACAGCCTTTTTCCTTTACTTTTAAAACAAATTTTTGGAGCTTGTCCCCACTGAACTTTAAGGACTTTTTAAGATAATTCTCGATTATTCAAAATCAATAATGATTTTTAAAGCATTCTCTTTCGCAGCATTAGCGAATGTTTCGTACGCTTCTATCATTTTATCAAATTTGAAACGATGTGTTGCTAATCCCTCTGGCTTAATCTTCCCTGTTTCCAACGTTTTAATTAACATTGGCGTTGTGCTTGTGGAAACTAAGCCCGTAGAAATTGTAACGTTACGAATCCATAGATCTTGTAAATGTAGATCGACAGGTTTGCCATGCACACCAACGTTTGCTAAACGGCCTCCAGGTGATAAAATACGTTGGCAAATATCGAATGTTGCAGGATAACCTACAGCTTCAATTGCTACGTCCACCCCACGACCATCGGTAATGTCAAAAATTTTATCAATTGCAGCTTGCGCATCACGTGAATTGATTGTATCTGTCGCACCGAATTTCTTGGATTCTTCTAAACGGTTATCGTCGAGATCTATCATAATGATTTTAGAAGGAGAATAAAATTGCGAAGTTAATAATGCAGACATACCGATTGGGCCAGCACCTACAATGGCTACTACATCACCAGGTGATACTTGACCATTTAATACACCAATTTCCAAACCAGTTGGTAAAATATCAGAAATCATTACGGCTGCATCATCTGATATCCCTTTAGGAATGTGATAAAGAGAATTATCTGCATGTGGTATATGAACATATTCTGCTTGAGTACCATTGATTAAGTGACCTAAAATCCAGCCACCGTCTTCACAGTGTGCATATAATGATTCTTTACAATAATGACATTTACCACATGAAGTCACGCAAGAAATAATTACTTTATCGCCCACTTTGAAGTTTGATACGCCTGCGCCTACCTCTTCTACGATTCCGATACCTTCATGACCTAAAATTGTACCCTCTTTAACGGCAGGTACATCGCCGCCTAAAATGTGTAAGTCCGTACCACAAATTGTTGTTTTTACAAGACGAACAACTGCATCGCCGTCTTTCACTACACGTGGTTTTTCAACTTCACGCAATTCCTTTTTACCTGGTCCCGCAAATACAAGTGCTTTCATTTAGAATGTCTCCTCTCTCAATAGAATTTGATTAGGCTTACAAAATCCTAATACACCATAAATATAATTAATTTTTCAGAAAACGTCAATATTTAGGACACTATTTAGTTAATTTTTATAACACCATATAATGCCTAACAAAATAAGCTTCCTTAAATGGCATCATATATGCCAAGTAAGGAAGCTTTCATCTTCTCATTATGTTCATTTTAAATCGCTGATGGAAGCATGACCTCGGCGCAGTCGATTTTCCGTACCTGTTAAAAAGGGACAATTGCTTGTAAACATTCCTCATCATACAAATAATCCTTATAAACAATTGGTGGTAATAACAATTCTTTTTCTTTACTTGCTTCTTTGCAGTGCTCAATAAACGCTGGTTGTAGGCTTGTATACAATACAACTGGCATTGCAAATTGGGCATATGCTTTCTGTAGTGCCTGTACAACTAAGTTTTCATTCATTGATTGATCAAAGCTAAATCCTGTTAACTTCTTTGTATGTACATCTATAATAGATGCCATATAAACCCAACCCTGATGCCACGTTGGTACATAACTTACATTGATTACCCACTTTTCGTTCGCTCTTGTTGTTTCAAATCCCCTATTTACTATTGGCTTCTGCGCTTCTACTACTTGTACTTCCTTAGCTTTTTTTAACACCCGCTGTACTTTCCGCAAACTTCCCTGAAAGCCTCGCTTTTTTAATCTTTCATA
Organism: Lysinibacillus sp. NPDC093210; assembly: GCF_044753985.1. NCBI lineage: Bacteria > Bacillati > Bacillota > Bacilli > Caryophanales > Bacillaceae > Lysinibacillus > Lysinibacillus sp. NPDC093210. Next base: position 206,605 of record NZ_JBIVOE010000002.1, read on the forward strand.
TAGCTGTGCACCATTGTAAAGTTGTCCATCTTCAATAAAAATCTGCTCAATTTCCTCTAATAATACCTCTGATGCTGACTTTGGAGGTATGTCTGTTGCTTTTTTTGGCAAAGCGCTGTAATAAGTACTTTTCGGCAAGTCTAGTAGCGCACAAAGTACTTTAACAGCATATTTTTCACTTTCTCGTTCTATATAGTCAATTATATCTATTTCAGCTATTTGGTTGCGAATATGGTTATAGCCTTTTTTAAAATATCAACCTCTTGTTTTAAGCGCTCGTTTTCTTTTTGTACGCTTAATACCTCTGCCTTAGTCATGTCGACTACACCATCAATAGGTGCGTATAATTTAATCCATTTATAAATCGTAACCTCTGATATACCATATTCGCTTGATAATTTACTTACAGCAGTGCCGAGGCGATATTGTTTAACAATTTCTAATTTAAAATCTGATGAATATCGTTTTCTCCCCATTTTGAGCCCCCCATTTTCTATTTATCATAGTATCTAGTCATATTTATGTCTAGATATGTTAATGGCTACCTTTTTCAAGAAACTGACCAATGAGCAAGTTCTCATTTCTTCAACCTATAACCAAGAAGATCGATTTGGACAAATTTTAGGCAAATTTTTAAGCTATCCATAACTACGTATAAAAATAAAAAGCCTTACAGCCATTATGGCTGTAAGGCTTTACGAGACGCTCCTGCAGGAATCTCTTTTTCCGACTTCTATAAACGCCTGAACTTGAGAACCAACTAGAGATAGGTGTAACCAATCGAGTTAACCAAAAGGACTTTTTAATATATGTCTTCGTTGAAGAAGTATCAGTTAAAGTGAAATGATTTAACTACTTTTTAGCATTTATTGTTTTGTATCCAACAAATAAGATTAAAAACCAAATTGGTGCGACATATAGGGCAACACGCATATCTGGAATAAACGCCATTAACACAATAACCATTAATAAGAATGCAATGGCAATATACGTAGAAAGTGGATATAGCGGAATTTTGAATTTCAGTTCGGCTACTTCCTCTTTCGTTTTTGACTTTCTAAATTTCAATTGTGCTAATAATATAATCATCCAGCTTGTAATGACTGCAACAGTCGCAACAGCCGAAATATAGATGAACACTTTTTCAGGTACTATATAATTTAAGACCACTGCAATTAATAACACCGCTGAAGAAAATAAAATTCCTCTACGCGGACTACCGTTTTTACTTACTGTTTTAAAATATTTTGGAGCATTTTTTTGTACCGATAAGTTGTGTAGCATACGTCCTGAACCGTATAAACCACTATTAAATGCTGACATTGCTGCTGTAATTACAACAAAGTTAATAATGTGAGCCGCAGCAGGAATGCCGACGTAATCGAAAATTTGAACGAACGGGCTACCTTCTGAACCTACTTCGTTCCAAGGATAAATAACCATCATAATACCTAATGCACCAATGTAGAAAATTAAAATACGCCAAACGATGTTGTTAATAGCTGAAGGAATTGATTTGCTAGGATTTTTTGCTTCTCCTGCAGAAATACCAACTAATTCAACCCCACCGAATGAGAACATTACTAATACTAGTGACATTAAAATACCATGGAAACCGTTTGGCATGAAGCCACCGTGTGCCCATAAATTATCGAAGCCAATTGCTTCACCGTGGTTGCCGACTCCGAAGAAAATAATGGCTAATCCTAGAACGATCATACCGATAATCGCAACAACTTTAATCATCGCAAACCAGAATTCGAATTCTCCGTAAGCTTTTACATTTGCTAAGTTTACAAGCATCATAATAAAAAGTACTACAAGGGCAGTTACCCATTGTGGAATATCAGGGAACCAGTAGTTAATGTATACACCGACTACTGTTAATTCTGCCATGCCAACGACAATCCACATGAACCAATACGTCCAACCAGATAAGAACCCTGCAAAGCGGCCTAAATATTTATTCGCGTACGTACTGAACGAGCCTGATACAGGTTCCTCTACTGCCATTTCGCCTAATGCACGCATAATTGTGAAAATAACTAATCCGCCAATTAAATAAGCTAGTAAAATAGATGGCCCAGCCATTTGAATCGTTGAACTCGAGCCATAAAATAAACCGACCCCAATGGAACCGCCCAGTGCAATTAGTTGCATGTGACGAGTACTTAATCCGCGTTTTAGCTGTGAATCTTGATGATTGTCATTCATAATGTTTTTCTCCTAATACGTTTAGATTTTCAAATACTTTGCTCAAAAAAGGAATAAAAAAAAACGCCCTTTTGGATTAACCAAAAGGACGATTCAACTCGTGTTACCACCTTTAATTTATAAGCAATTCACATTACTTACCTTAAGAAGTACGGTCATTTGACGATACTCTCGCACATGATTACGGGTGCTTACCGGCGTAGCCTACTTAGAATAATCTTTTCGGTACACGGCTCCAAGATGAATTCTCAATCGTTTTACATGCACCTCTCATCAACCGGTAACTTTCTGTTCGTAAAAGTAATTGATACTATTTCTTTTCATAGCCTTTGTTCTATACAAATATTTTTGAATTGTTTTTCATTTTACAGAAAAAAAATATTTTGTCAATATAATTTTCAAAATTTCTTCATAACCTCTTAATTTATATATGACAATTCACCATATAAAAACAACTCACCATTTAAATATATAAGCTAAAGGAAATATTACAACAAAAGTTTTTTAAGAATGTTATTCAACAATCTGGCCCTTTAATAAAAACGTTCGCTGATCCTTATTCAGAATCGAGCCCGATTGTGATTGTGGGAGAGTATAAGCATCTTTCTTGTTTAACTATTGCACCCCGTTAGTTTAAGAAGAAAAGCAAATCTAATAAAGAATACTACCTACTTATGATACAGGTCACCTTAATGTAGTTAGTTTCCATCTTCTATATATATCTTTACCAGCGATTCATCGCTATTTTCTCCAAAACAACGTATAATAAGAGAAGCAGAAGAAGAATTCATTTTTCCTCTAGTTAAAAAAAGAGGTGCTATTACTTGAAACAGTTTGAAACAGCATTACCTGAGCAGTATGAAGCATTAAAAAAACAAGCCAATTATACGTCTAGCTGGCGAGAGCGTTTAGATGCAGTCGAAATATTATCGGCTTATCAACATGACAAAATCATAGATTTATTAAAAAATCGTATGCAGAATGATACTGTCAACAAGGTGCAATTAGCCGCCTATGAAGCACTTGTGGCGCTCGGTGAGGACGTAGAGAAGCCATCACCTGCACGTTTTGATATTATTAAAGGAACAGACAAAATTTTCCTTAGGGTGAAAAAGAGCTTGCCGAAGGACCATACAGTGGCAGACTTTGCTGATAAACTAAAACGTATGCGTTTAGATGTCTTTGATGCGTATGAAGGTGACAAAGGTAAAGAATTTATGAACTGGTTAGAGGAACGTTGGGTAAAACTGTAATCAGTAGTTTTGCGATTTATAAAGGAAAGTCATTCTCTCCGCTTGTGGAGGGAATGACTTTTTCTTATCTTTTTTAATGATAGTATAAACACCTTATTAAACTAACCTGCTCCGTTAGTTCAATATTAAAATAAATGGGAGAAGTAGCGTGGCTATTCCGCATCCAGTTAAAAATTAGAAATGAGTCACTTTCCTTGAAAGCACGCAATTGGTAAAGATAACCTGATTAGAGAAATGCCCATTAGCTCAATATTATTAAAGTGGTGGATTTTCCACCCCAAAATGAATCCAATCTTCTTTTGGCGGACCATAAACCCCAAAAGGTTTTATTCCTGCTTGTCGCATAAGAATAGTAACTTGTCCACGATGATGAACAATGTGCTTAATGAGACCCATTAAAATTCGAGCATTTGATTGTTCTCTTCCAAATGCATTTTGTACTTGCTTCAGAGAATCATCTGTCCATTGTTGTTCAATAACTTCGGCTGCATAAGAACTTATTTTTTTAAAGGTTTCAGCGATTTCCTTTGCCGATGAAGGGACGCTCTCACCATTTTCAAAACAATCTATCCTCAACCCGAAATCTGCTAAATATTCAGGGATATTAGTCGTTAAATGCCATGCAATCCTTCCCAAAGTACGACCTTCTGGATAAACTTTTTGTTTTAATGAATTATCCGTTAAACTATCCAACACTTTTTGAGTTAGCATTGCTTCCAAATTCCATTCTTCAATAAAGTCTAAAATCGTTTCATACATAATTAATTCCTCCACATTCCATTCAATTGATAATTCTAAGACAGCTGTAATGAGTTATTTATTACTAGTTACTCCCATATTATCTGTTAGGAAAATCTAATTAGACTCACATCTCCCTTATTCTTTATCTATTTGTGATTATATATTATGATAGTGACAACTTATGTCACTGTTATTTTTTGGAGGTATGTATGTCAAAGGCAAAAAGATTAAATGAAATGATAATGATGGTTAATCGAAAGAAAAGATTTACCGTTAGGGAACTAGCGCAAGAATTTGGAGTTTCAAAAAGAACCATTTTAAGAGATTTGCAAGAATTAAGTGAGATGGGTGTCCCATTATATTCTGAAGCAGGCCCTCATGGTGGTTATCAAGTTCTAAATGAAAGAATTCTCCCTCCAATTGCTTTTAGTGAAGATGAAGCTATCTCTATTTTTTTTGCGATTCATGCTTTAAGACACTATATTTCCCTTCCATTTGATACTGAATATGAATCTATAAAAAAGAAATTTTATTTAACTCTTTCTGGAGACATAAGAGATGCGATTGATAAAATGAAAAATCGAGTTGATTTTGTATCTGTTTACCAACAGGAAAAAATCCCGTTTTTAAAGCGATTATTGGAGGCATCAATCGAACAGGAAGTACTGAAAATAGAATATGAAAAAAATGGGGAATTAACTTATAGAAGTATTCAACCAATTGGTATTTATGCAAATGGAGGAAAGTGGTATTGTCCATCTTATAGTTTTTTAAATAAGGATTATCGAGTCTTTAGATGTGATCGTATAACATCCTTAGAACGTGATGAAAAGAATGGCCCTATAGATTTATCAAATATTTATTTAAAAAACCGTTTTAGCCTTATTAATACTAAAGAATGTACATTCCAATTAAATGTGGAACTAACTAACAAGGGAGTGGAAATGTATAAATCCGAGAAATGGGCAAATATAGAGTTGTCTAAAAGAGAAGATGGTACCGGCATTTTGAATGGTAATATCTCCAAAAGTGACATTTACTTTTTTTGTAATTATTTTATTACTTTTGGTGAAGAAGCTTTTATTAAAAGTCCATCTGAATTAATTGAATGTATGAAGGAAAAGTTAAATAATATTTTAAATCAGTATAATTAACTAAAAATTAAACTCTTATACTCAAATGGAACTTACATTTATAAATAATATAAATCAAAATGTAAGTTCCATTTGTAATTATTCCATTAAATGGCCCTTTAATGAAATCGAGAAGATTCCATAGATATTATTCAGATTGAGGTAACACTTTAATAAGATCTTTTGGTGATTCCATTTATGACTGTTAATTTCAACTAAACTGCTGCGGATTTAAGAGTCATCCTTCTGAATCTAGTATTATGCGAAATATTTTTAGGACTAACTTCCGTACATTCTAAATACCCTTTTTCCTCAATTCAAGTGAATGTTCAATGATTAAGTCAAGTAGCTTATGATAAGGAATACCCGCTCCCTGTGCACTTTTTGGCAGTAAACTATTTTTCGTCATCCCTGGTAATGTATTAACTTCCATCACATAAGGGATACCATCTTGCATCATCATGTCGATTCGGGCGTAAACACTACATTTTAATGAATTATAGCAAGTCATAGCAGCTAAAGAGACACGGGCATGTGTTTCGGGAGGGAGCTGGACCACCTCTTCAATCGTAGCCACATCATTATATTTGGAGGTATAATCAAAAAACTCTCCCTGATGACGAATCAAAATCACCGGTAAAAGCTTTCCATCCAAAATGGAACAAGTGATTTCCTCTCCCATAATTAGCTTTTCAATTATCACTTCGGTATCCCATTTGAATACTTCCGCAATAGCTGGCTTTAGTGTTTCTTTATTATAAACAATTTTGACTCCCACACTTGAACCGCCTGAATTAGGTTTCACAACTAGTGGAAAGCCCATTTTGTCTAGTTCATCCATTTTAAGTTCTTCCATATTCGTAAGGTGAATCCAATCTGGTGTTTGCACGCCTTCAAAGCGGATGATTTTTTTTGAGATATTCTTATCCATGCATAAACTACTGGACAGAATGCCACTCCCTGTATAAGGAACTCCCATGGTTTCAAGAGTACCTTGAATAGTACCATCCTCACCGAATTGGCCATGCAGCGCCAGTAGTGCAATGTCAAGTTCGTTCACCTTTTCCACTAAGTCTTCTTTGTGCTCTATGTGAATCGGTACAATTTCATAGTTATTTTTATCTAAATGCGCGATCATTTCTTCACCTGTCATAATTGAAACTTGCTTCTCGGAAGAAACCCCTCCCATAATTACGCCAACTCTCATTTTTCTAGCCCCCATAATTATTTTTTAACGTATCGCCTATGATTTTTATACCCTTAATAATCTCTCTTTCATTCAGCCTAGAAAATCCTAATCGTAAAGTATTGTTTCCACTATTGTCCGTGTGAAAAACATTACCAGGTAAGAAAACAACGCCCCTTTGATAACATTTTTCTAAAAGTTTTCGTGAATCAATGTGGTCTTCTAGTTCTATAAAAATGTGAAGTCCTCCGTCACCAGTTAGTCGTTTGAATGGAATAAATTGCTTACAATAACTAACGGTTATTTCATACTTTTTCTTATAGACTGATTTAGCTTTTTTTATATACTTCTCAAAGTATCCATCAATCAAATATTGATATAACACAGCTTGATCTAATGTAGACGTATGAATTGTTCGAGCTCTTTTCATACTTTCTAAGTAATTAATCAAATCTTTATCTGCCAATATCCAGCCAATCCGTAAACCAGGAAAAAGAATTTTAGAGAAGCTGCTAATATAAATAACATTATTTCCTTGTCCAGCGAAGGATGCCAATGATGCGAGATGTGACCCTGAATAACGTAATTCTTCGTTAAATCCATTTTCAATGATAGGAAGATGATATGCAGAAAACAAATCCATGATTTCTTTCCTTTTTTTTGAAGACGTTACGATTCCAGTTGGATTATGGTAAGACGGAATTAAGTACGCAAAATCATATTCTTTTTTCGATAGATTTGTTTCCAGATTACTAATATTTACACCATCATCATCCATTGCAATTCCATCAATTTCGAAGCCATGTAATCGAAAGAGCTTAAGAGCAGAGTCATTAGTTGGATTTTCACAAATAACACGGCCGCTCTTTTTATTTAAAGAGGATAAAATGAGATCCAGACCTTCCGTGAATCCATTGGTAATTAAAATATCTTTATTTCGAGTGTCTACTCCTTTAATTTCCATGTAGCGAAGCAAGTATTCGATAAGTGGTTTATAGCCTTTTGCATATCCATAGTTAAGAACGATGTCTCCTTCAATAGACATTCGATTTAAAAAAGCCCGTTTAAAATTTTCTATATCAAAAAGCTTTTCATCGGGTGCGATGCTATTAAATGAAATAATTTCCTTATTCCAGCGTACACCTTGCTTTTTAAGGTCCAATTCATCTGCCAAAAAGGTTTGCTCGTTAACTTTTTCAGTCCAATTTAACTGGATGGATGGGGATTTGATTATCTCAACATGACTGACAAAGTTTCCCTTTCCCTTTACCGCATAGATAAGCCCTTCTTGTTCCAGATCCGCATAAGCTGTTAGAACGGTGTTTCGGCTAATTGATAATAAAGAACAGAGTTCACGAGTGGATGGAAGCTTTTGATGCTCAAGTAAATGCCCGTTGGTTATCATTCTTTTTAAATATTCCTTAAGTTGGATATAGACAGGACGACCTTCCGTAATCTTAAAATCGTTAAACACTCCATTCATCTCCTTGCTAACATTTTTACATTCCTGTACTGATTTCAAAAGGTCCACCCAATATGTATTTTTACTGTCTTGTGGTAGCTGTGTGGAACTATCATGTTTTTAAATATCCATTTGTTCATTTTATTTTAATACAATATTTTGAAACTTGAAATTTAAAGTAATTATTATGACATTGCATCTAGTGAAGTTGGAAAAACTTTAATATGCCATTCCAGTTGAACATTATAAATAATGCTGAAATTATGCGAATTCAATCTGACCTTCTTCATGAAGAAAGACCCTTTCCTTATCAAGGAAAGCGCCTGTTTGTTGAAGAATGAAAATAGACAAAAAGCGGTGTTTGGGTGAATTTGTGCAACTTTTATTAAATTCTCACGATTACAAAACGTATGTATAGTAACTATTTATCAGACGGAGTGATAAAGATGTTAATAGCTTTTTATAGTACTCTCATTATCTTTTTCATTTTATTCATTTTCACGCTTGGTTATTTATTCCATCTCATAAAACATAATAGGGCAACAGGTGGTAATGTCCTAGCTTTATCTTCTCTATTACTTTTAACTGGAATCATTTTAGGTATATATGGATTCGACTTTTTTAAATTTGCAAGCTGGAGAAGTACAAATAGCACAGGGTAATTGCTATATTGAGTTTAATGATAATGGCAAAAGTATTGCTACGACTTCAGTTGAAATAGATGAAAAAGTTTATCAAATAAAGAGCGATACATACAAGGGTTTACCAGATTTACCAGTTACTAAAAATAGTGAAACCCTAGAAATAGAAAATAAATGATTTAAAACCAGTTAATTAATAAATGCGATTAAATCTCTTAACAAATTTAACGAAAAAATAGAATAAATTAAACAAATGCAAGAAGCAGGAGCGAAAGTGAAAATCGATTTTTAATAAATTCGGATTTTTAGGATGAAGATTGATAAAAACAACGAACGCCACTCCTAGTTTAACAGGAGTGGCGTTTTGCTTTAATATTTAAATTGACTAATGAGTTGTTTTAATTCATCTGCCATATGGGCGAGTGCTTGAGCGGAAGCATTAATTTCTTCCATTGAAGCTAATTGTTCTTCCGTCGATGCGGCCACATCCTCAGACGCAGCTGAATTGCCTTTCGCTGAGAATGCCAAATCTTCCGTGACTGCTGCTACCTCTTGGACACCTGCTGACATTTGTTCCGAGGCGGAAGATACTTCCTCCATTTTAGGTGTAATTTCATTCATACTTGTCATGATTACTTGGAATTTTGTAATGGCTTCATCAGAAATATGCAAACCACTTTGCACATCCTCCGTCACCTTCGCCATAATCTTAACTGATTGCTCTGTTTCTTGCTGAATTCCTCGAATAAGCTCAAAAATTTGCTTTGCCGATTCCTGTGACTGCTCTGCTAGCTTGCGCACTTCATCTGCCACGACTGCAAAGCCTTTTCCATGCTCACCCGCTCTTGCTGCCTCAATAGCCGCATTTAGCGCCAGTAAATTGGTTTGATCTGCAATGCTTGTAATGACATCTAATATGGTCGTAATTTGCTGAGATCGTTCATGTAATGTTTGGATTTTCGCATTGGAATCCGCAACTGATAAATGAATGGATTGCATTTGATTTTTCGTATTTTGAACGGATTGTCCGCCCTCATCTGCTTGTAATGTTGCATGTTGTGAAAGATCTGTCACAGCAGAGGATATTTCTGCAATATGAAGAATAGCTGTTGAAAGTTCGTGCAGTGACTCAGCATTTTTATTGGCGCTGATCGTTTGAGAATCTGCACTTGTTGCAACATCCTGAATCGAAATGGCTACTTTTTCAGTAGCAATACTTGTCTGATTCGCATTAGCTGTTAGCTCTTCTGCCGAGGAAGCAACTTCCTCTGCGTTTTGTTCAATTTTTTGAATAAGTGTCCGTAAACTTTTTTGCATATCATTAAAGGCTTGTCCTAATTGACCAATCTCATCATTTGAAGTAACCGTAACTGACTCTGTCAGATTACCTTCACTAATTGTAACGGCACTATCCTTTAAGGCTTTAATTGGGTTAATAACGGCCTTCATTACAAAATAAAAGACGATGGAACTAATAATAATAGCTGCTACTAATATAAGGATTGTGTGATACAAAATGGATGAAGCTGATTCATCAATCTCCTTAGCAAAAATAGTTCCGGTAATTTTCCAATTCGTTAATTCATTTGTTGTGTAAAATAGTATCCGGTCATCATTGTCAAAGATATAATTATAAGTACCCGATGAGTTTTCGTACATTTCATCAAGGAAGCTCTCTTTCAGCTCCCCGCCTGCTTCTAAAGACGGATGTGAGATTACTAAGTTATTTTCGCCGAAAATAGAGGAGTAACCATTTCTCCCGATTTGAATAGATTCCGCAACTTTTTGCAGGTCTGTTAGCTTGATATCAATTGCTAAAACACCAGAGTGATCCTTAATCTGTTTGGCAACTGTGACAACCATATCTCCAGTTCCCGCATCTTTATATGGGTTCGTAATTAAGGTTTCTCCTTTTAAAGCTGTTGCCTCTTTATACCAATCACGATCTAAAGGATTATAGTCCGCATCATTTAATCTGGGCTCCTGTGTAAAATCGCCGTCGTTCATACCAATATAAATACTTAAAACATCTGGGTGGAGCTTCGCATATTGCTGAAGCTTCAACAGAATAGATGCATGCGATTGCTTATATTGCAAAGCGTCTATTTCACTACTAAACACGTTAGCGTCACTGATTTTCTCACTAATAGTTTTATCTATAAGCTGATTTAAAATTTCTACACTTTCATTGGCACTAAATAAAATTTCTTCTTCGATGGAATCTTTTGCAGATAAGTAAGATAAACTCCCTACAGCTATAACTGGGATAAGTAATACAAATGCAAATAGCGTATAAAGTTTGACCTTAAAACTGCTAAATAATTTTTTCATATATCAATCTCCTTTTGATTCAATTCGTGAAAAATTACTAACTATTTTCCACTACCTTTCCCTCTCTTTATCTATTTAACATTTCTCACTAAACTTTTATCGGACGAAAAATTGTTTTTCAAACAAACTTTATGATTTTCCTACTATTCAGTTTTTAAGGAAAAATAAAAATCTCCTATATTCACCACAATTTTGATGACAATATAAGGAGAATTCGCTTTCAGTCAAAGTAAATAACAAGTCTATTGAATCATCAGCAAATGTTAAATTTTCTTGAATATTAACTATTAAGGCTGATCTATGATGAAAAGAAAAAAACTAACATTTACATTTTTGTATTATTTATTTCCTTATACTTTTTATCTGCACTCTCCAACGATAAAGGGAAATCTAATAAAGGTGCAGTTCAAATCCCCTTTTTAATTTAGAAATGTTATTCAAATACATGGCCCTTTAATGCAAACGAGCGCTAATCCTTGTTCCAGGAGGTAGTGACCCCTTAAAGTTAGAGTTTTGATTATACAGCACAACCTGTTGAGTTTTGTAATGCATTAAAATCCCATTTAACTGAAGTACGATTCCCACATGATTATTAAATAATTATGTGAATAACAACAATTATTTAATGAAAAACAAAATAAATATATTGATAAACGATAAAAAATAGACTACTATCGTATTAAATCATATTATTATTAAATCAGTGAGGTGCTTCAAATGAATGTTAAACTAAGTTCAGCTTTTTTCTTAAAGACCGTTGCTTTTCTAATTGGAGTTGCGGTACTTGCTGTATGTATATATTGGTTACCTCAAGCAGCTATACGAGATGCGAAAATGCATCCAGGAGATTACTCGATATATCCATTGTTAATATGTGCTTATGGAGTATGCATTACGTTTTCTGTTGCGTTGTATCAAGCATATAAACTATTGAGTTATATCAATATAAACAATGCTTTTTCTGAGTTATCCCTTAAATCCTTGAAGGTTATAAAAAAGTGTGCTTTTACAATGATTATCTTCATTTTGTTTTTAATCGTTTACTTAAGGGTTTTTGCTATGTTCACGGGTGAAGACGCAGCAGGTCCGATAGCACTTGGTCTAATAGGAATTTTAGTAACAGCTATCATTGCTGCCATTATAGACGTACTTCAAAAGCCCATAAAAAATATCCTAGAAAAAATGTAGGTGTTTATTTTGCAAGTATAATAACCACTTTCCCCAACTGAATTATGTATTACCCATAAATGAAAAATGGACGCCTATTCTTTTTCGAAAAGACACCATAAATTTAGCTATTATATTAAGTTAAGCAGCTAGAAGGGTTGAAATCGGTATTGTACCGAGCTCAATCCTTTTAATTCCTCTTTTATACGTTTGTGATTATGTATTCAATATATAGTTCAAGTTCACGCTTATTACTCCACAATCTGGACCGATTAGAAATAAAAAAATCCTGCATATCAACACAGGATTTTTAATCAATCTTTATTTATAAAAACGAACTTTGTTATCTCGGCCTCCTGTTTTTGCTCTTCGAATCCTACTTCAAACTGAACATTACTCTTATCTTCCAGCATATTTTTCACTCTTTTCAAAACATTTATTTCACTATCAATTCATGCTTTTAAATCCTCTCTAAAACTACTTATTTATCTGTGAATCTTTCTCATTATTCTTGGTAGTACTGTCCATTTCCTTTTTCCATACCAGTTCATCACGTTCTAGATTTATTCTGATAATAAGGTGGCATAAAACTAATCCACAGTTTCCCACTTTATTTGTTCTATACGTTACATATAAATTTTACCAACAAAAATTTGACATTTAATTCACTACGTTGTATGGTTAGTTACACAAGTAATGAACCGATTAACTAGGAGGTGGATTGTGATTTATTCTTTAAGCAATGAAAAACCAATTTTCCAACAAATTCGGGAACGGATTGAAGATGCAATTCTTGATGGGCATTTACAATCTGAAGATCGCATTCCATCGACAAATGAATTTGCCAAAGAGTATCAAATAAATCCTGCAACAGCAGGAAAGGGTGTGAACGAATTAGTGGAAAAGGGTGTCATTTATAAAAAACGAGGCGTAGGCATGTTTGTTAGTATTGACGCACGAAAGATTTTAATAGCAGAACGTAAGGAAATCTTCTTTGCACAACATATTGAACCGTTGAAAAAAGAGGCAATACGTTTAGGTATCTCAGATGAAGAATTACAAAATATGTTACAAAGGGGATAACTTATGAAAATCGATGTGAGAAATGTAAGCAAATTATATAAACAGAAGCGTGCTTTGAAAAATGTATCGTTTACTATAGAAGGACCAAAAATTATCGGTTTTTTAGGCCATAATGGCGCTGGTAAAACGACATTCTTAAACCTTTTAGCGGGGCTTATTTCTACAACTGAAGGGCAAATTTGTGTCAATGGTGAGCATGTTTTTAATGCACCTGTTATATTACGAGACATTTGTTTTGTTGCAGAGAGTGGGAATTTTCAAGAAGATATGACAGTTGCGCAAAGTTTAAAGACTAATAGTTTTTTCTATCCAAAGTGGGATGAACAGCTTGCAAATGAACTACTTCAAGTGTTTGCACTTAATCCCAAAGATAAGGTGCGCAATCTCTCCAAAGGGATGGTATCTGCACTCGGTATTATTACAGGGTTTGCCAGTAATGCTTCAATCACGATTTTCGATGAGCCTTATATTGGATTAGACGCGGCTGCAAGAAGTACTTTTTATGATTTATTAATCGATCAACAAATAGAAAATCCAAGGCTATTTCTTTTATCAACGCATTTAATAGATGAAGCTAGTAAATTGTTCGAGGAAATTCTTATCCTCCATGAAGGTGAATTATTGCTTCAAAAAACAGCGAAGGAATGGGAAAAGTATATTGTTGCAGTAAAAGGAAGCGCACAAGATGTTGAGCTAGTAATTAAAAACTTAAAAGTAATTTATAAACATACTTTTATGCAAGAGATGACAGCCGTTGTGTATGCCAGTGGTCAGCCTATTGAAGATGATAACATCACACTAGAAAATGTATCTTTACAAGACCTATTAGTGTATTTAAGTAAACAGCAGAAAGCGAGGTTAGTGAAATGAAAACAGTACAGGGTAGCTTATACGTTCTTTTTCAAAGCTATAAAAAAAGTAATATTATTTTTTGGTGCATTCTGTTTTCAATCGTCATACTGTCCTTTTTTATAGACACTTTTTTTGGGCAGTATGTATCCTTTGCCATGACGATTTCAATACCTGTCTATATTTTTTATAGTGTGAAGGGAGCGAAAATTTTAAATAAAACATTGCCCTATTTTTTAAAGCTTGGCTTAAGTCGTATGCAGTATGTGTGTAACGTTGGCATATTTTTTATCATTTGGAGCCTTGCTGGTGCATTCGTAATCGCTTGTACGCATAAAATTATTACCCTCGTTTCTAACCTATTTGATTATAAAAATATGATTATTATCCACCCTATTTTATTTTTCAGCAATTCTGATTCCTTTTTTTTAACCATGTCTATGGATACTGTGTTACTTCTACTCTGTCTAATTTCAAGCTTACTTTTAAATGTCGTCTTTTACCGCTTCGGAACATTAGGTGGCTATAGTTTTATTGGTGTACTTGCGTTGATTCCGATTATGATGGTCATTTTCAAATGGTATACACCGCTGTTTAAATTAGTATCAGAGGTTTCTGCTTTTACTATCATTGCTAGCTTACTAGTTATTATTATTTTCATCTATATCGTAATATCAAGTGCATTAAGAAAAGCTTCTGCAATTCCATCATAAAAAGGTGCAGGAAAACATTAAATAAAGAAAAGTAAAACATTAACCTTGAAGGGAATCAACAAAATGAAAAAAATCATTTTTAAAATTATTGGATTAGAAATGCTTCTTATATTTTTTTATGTTGCAAATGGCGCCTACGTATCCATTCAACAGCCATCTAGTCCGTTTCTACAATTTTCCTTTTTGATTCCTTTAGCAGTTGGCCTCTTACTTTATATTACTGTCAAAAAAAAATGGAACCATTACTTTTTTGTTGCAATCAATAAAGAAAATATTATAGTATTCTCACCGCTTCTTATTGTGTTATGTATTATTTTAATAGGCACGAAAGGTTTAAATTTCGAATCGATTAGCAATTTATTTCTTATGTTTATCATGCAAATGTTTATTGTTGCGTTCATTGAAGAAACAATTTTCAGAGGAATCCTTCTTCGTATGTTGCAACCTAAGGGAGCTTTTGTTGCAGTATGGATTTCGAGCATATTGTTTGGCGTCACACATTCATTGCAACTAATTGGAGGGCAATCGGTTGAAGATACCGTCATTCAAATTATTTATGCCCTTCTCGTAGGTCTTGTTCTTTCATTACTAATTATCGATGGCCAATCCATTATTTTGACAATTCTCTTCCATGGTTTTAATAATTTCTTCAACTTTATGGGGAATGCTGAAAGCTCTATGCTAACAGCGTATATTATCATTATTGTCCTATTTGTTTATATGTTATTTTTATGGAGACGTGTTAAGAAAAAAGAAAAGGGGCTACTCCCAACAGCATAGATCAAATTAAAAGCATCTACGATTGAATTCTGGTATAAATACCTTAATTTCAATTAGGAGGTGTTTTTCTATCGTTTACAATCTCTCGTATTTTTCTATACGTTTGAACGTTGCATAGTTACTTCTCTTATTACTATCTGCATGCAGTTAATAAAAAGGCATTACCATGAGCTGTCCTATAAAGGTTGCCCACGATAATGCCCCATTCACATCGGTTCATTCTTCTTTCAATCTTATTTTTGAAAAGCTTCTTTAGACACTATCTCTTCAACACTTACTTTTCGATCTTCATTTAGAGACAATGTAAGAGCATCTGCAGTAGCAATTGATGCTCTCGCAGCAGTACCGTCCAGTAAAGGAATAAATTCCTCCTCAACCTCTGCCCCCTGCATAATACTATGGAAATACTTCATCTCTTTCTCCATGATTGAATGCAGCCACATTGGTGGTGTTTGATTAGGTTTACCATAGGCAATCGCTTGGTCAGACTTTAGCCCACTATAAATTCTTGTACGATCCTCATCCTCTTCTTTTGATTCATGCAATAAATATCTTTCTTCTTTTTCAGGTGTTTTTAAAACTACTTTTACATCTTGCAAATCGATTAAAATTGCACCTTTTGTTCCTTGGATTTTTACATAATGATCGCTCCATCTAAAAGCAGACCCATATTGTAATGTTGCAAATCGTTTATTTTCAAATTCAAGCGTAATTAATAACATATCATCTTCATCACCGAATTGTTCCCCTTGATGCGCAACATTTCCCCCAACCATTGACACACGTTTAGCTGGACCCATTAAAAACTGAATAAAATCAAGTTCATGAATATGATGATATAAATGGCCACCTGAAAGTTCCCTTTGCTTTTTCCAACTTACTTCTTTTTGTGCTTCTTCCCAGCCATTACGTTCTGCGTGACAGAAAAGAATTTCACCAATTTCACCTTCGTTAATCAATTTTTTAGCTGTACGTACCCCGTTCATAAAATTCATAACATGCCCTGCCATAAATGTAACGCCATTTTGTTTCGTAGCTTCAATCATCTCATTACAATCTTCATAGGATAAGGCAATTGGTTTTTCACAAAATACATGTTTATTATTTTGTGCAGCGCTTAAAACGGGATGCTTATGGAATCCATTAGGGGAAGCTATAATAATCGCATCAATATCTGCTCGTTGGCACAATGCTTCAATATCAGGTTCAACCTCACAATCTAGTTCTTTGGCAACCACTTCAGCATTATTTGGATCATACACCGCTACAATCTTCGCATCTTCTAAACTGTTAAGTATTCTTGCAAGACCTGCTCCAAAATAGCCTGTCCCTACTACTCCATAGTTGATTTGACTCATATTTATTCTCCTCTCTATTTAAACAATTGTTATTTTCCTGCTCCATCGGATAAACCGCCTGCAATCTTATTTTGGATAATCATAAAGAATATAATAGAAGGTAAAATGACAATCACAGATGCGGCCATCATTTCTCCCCAATCCAATACTTCTGAACCTGTTAAGGAATACAATGCCACTGATATTGGCATCTTTTCAGAACTATTAATAAGTAGCAAGGCAAATAAAAACTCATTCCAAGTATTGATAAAGGTATAAATAGCTGTTGCCACTACACCTGGCGCTACGATTGGTAGCACGACTTGCACAAAGGTACGCACTATCCCTGCTCCATCCACCTTTGCTGCTTCCTCTATTTCTAATGGCACGGTTTGAAAGAATCCAATAAGCATCCAAATCGCATAAGGAATTGAAAAGGAAAGATATGTTATGACTAGTCCCGTCCATGTATTTACTAGACCTACAGATACGATAATAATCGAATATGGGACTGCTAAAAGAATAGGCGGGAACATATAAGTCGTGATTAAGATTTTCGTCATTTTCTTTCCTGCCTTCGGAAAGAAACGAACAATGCCATATGCCCCTAATGCGGACACTACGATTGTAATGAATGTAGCTGAAAAAGATACTAATAAGCTGTTTTTTATATTGGTAGTAAACGATAAGTCATTTAACACTCTGAAATAGTAATCAAATGTTATTTTTTCAGGAAAGAACGAGAGTGGATTATTAGCCATTTCCCCTGAGGACTTTACTGACGATAAAATAATCCAAAGTAACGGGAAGACCGACACGATGGCTAATAAAGTCAGATAAATATAATTCATTGTTGTAGATAGTTTGCTTTTCCCTACCATCATCGATCCTCCCTTTCCCATTTATCAAGTAATTTAAAGTACAAGAAACAAATACCAAGTAAAAATAATAATAGAATGACGGTAATGGCAGAAGCGACTCCAAGTTGCTTCATACCCCATCCTGCTTTAAATGCAAAGATTGGCAGTGTTGTTGTAATATCTGAAGGTCCCCCTCCAGTAATTAAGTAGAGGATGTCAAAGTTATTAAAGACCCAAATCGTTCTTAAAACTAATAATAACCCGATAACGACACGAATATGTCTTAGCGTAATATGCCAAAATACTTGAAACGAGGATGCCCCATCCATTTGGGCTGCTTCGTACTGTTCTGATGGTACCGTCTTCAAAGCAGATAAAATATTAACCATAAACAACGGTGCCCCAAACCAAATATTTATTAATACTACAACGATAAAAGCCAAATCTGGATTAGCTAGAAAGTTAATATTTGCGTCTGTTATTCCGAGTTTAGTAAGTAAATTAGGTAAAAATCCGTATACATCGTTTAGAATATATTTCCACGAAAAGGCAATGACGATTGCTGGAAATGCCCACGGAATTATCAATAAAGTTCGATAAAGTCCGGTGAATTTTGGAATTCTATTTAAGGCTAATGCAGCAGTAAAACCAATAAATAATTGCCCTGCTAACGACAAAACTGTCCATTTTATGGAATTCATAAAAGCCCTATAAAAATCTGGATTGGTTAAAACAAATTTAAAGTTTTCTAACCATACAAAGTCATAAAATGGACGGATTAAATTTTTCGAAGTAAAACTAAAATAGATACTCGAAAAGATTGGGTAGATTAATAGTAAAATAACTATTAGTACAGAAGGTAAAACGAACAGCATACCTGTCAAATTAAAAGACTTAAGTTTTTTTTCCATGTCTCGTCTCCTTTCCTGTTATGTAAAGAACTGTGATATCAATTACGCCTCAGTGTAATTGTCTCTAAATTTTATTGAGCCATCGCACACTTTAAGAAGTAGAGGATTTCTATGAAACCAGTTAAAAAACAAACGCTCTCATAATTCATGAGAGCGTCGTAAGTTGTGTATTCCGAGCCCCGCTTATTTACCTAACATCTTAAATAAGTCATTTAATTCCTTTTCGGCCTTTTCAGCAGCTTCGTTTACAGGTACATCTTTAAGAACAATATCCTGGAACATTTTCTCAATAACGCCTTGACTCACGATAATACCTGATTGTAAGGTTGGACCATTCTCCATACCGATTGCAGTCCCTTTATCTACGGCTGCGCTAATAACTTTTACGGCATTATCAAATTTCTGGATTGTCGGATTATTTAAGAATTCTGGGTCCTCAGCAATGTCTTTTAAAGCTGGTAGCATACCTGCTGGTACTGAATGTAAGAACTTAATGTATTCTTCTTTTTCATATAAGCTTTCTACAAATGCCTTAGCAATTTCAGGGTGCTTACTATTTTTCCACACTACAACTGGAATGTTAGAAGTTTCAATTCCGTTTTCTGGATCATTCGCATTTATTTTTGGCATTGGCGCAGCATCAATTTTATCGAGCAACTGCGGAGAATTCGTTTCCACTCCACCGATTTGGAAACCGCTATTAAAGTCAAACGCAGTTTTTCCTTGATAGTATAAATTAGCTTGATCTAATACTTTATAATTGACTGAACCTTCAGGTGATGTAGTTTTATACATATTTATCCAGTAATTAATACCGTCAATTGCGGCTTTACTTGTTAAGTTTGCTTTTCCATCTTTCGTTATTAATGTTTCACCAGCAGAACGAACATAAAAATTTAGGAATCTTGTTGCCATCATGTCGCCAGATCCCATTGGCACTGATAATCCATAAACATCAGGAGCATTATTTAACTTTTTAGCAGTTTCATATAGTTCATCCCATGTTTTTGGAACTTCCAATCCCGCTTCTTCTAATAAATCTTTTCTATACCACATAACTTGCGCATGTGAATACAATGGGATGGAGTAATTATTTTCATCCACTGTTCCTTCTTTTAGTGGGGCTTCATAAAAACGATCTCTACCAATGTTATCAATGACATCATTTAATGGCACAAGTGCATCAACATCAATTAATTCAACAACATGGTTTGGCAATGCTGTACTCACATCTGGAACTTGTCCAGATTGCAAGCCTGTTGTCCATTTCGTATAAAATTCAGGCCACGCAAACGTTTCGATTTTTATTTTTACTTTTTGGTGTTCTTTCATAAATGAATCTGCAGCTGCTTGCATAAATTCTAGTCTTGGCCCTTGTGTGAAGGAATGCCAAACTGTGATTTCACCTTCAAATTCTCCTGAAGAGCTTTGGTTTGTTGTTGCTTCTTTTTCTCCACTGCTACAAGCAGTAGTAATCATCATAGCTAATATGACGAACAGCACTAACAATTTCTTTTTCATTCAAATACCACCCCTTAAATATTTATAGGTATGAAAAGTAATACAAACTAACTTATAACAATGCATGTAAAACGTTAAGCAATTGCTCCATCGATTCTATCCTTCATGACCTCTATGGTATGTAATTCCCTGCTGGAATTTCTTCTCATGGAGCACTTATACTTCCCATAAGAACATGGAACGCACCAATACTTCTTTTATTTTCTATTAACTTCTTAAAAAGCTTTCTAGAAAGATTGGAACAACACAAAAACTGAAATTTCAGATATATCTAGTTAAAGGACTAGCGCGCAAACGCCGTACATTCCTCTGTTGTTAATGCTTCTAGGTGGGCAATTAATGTGCGTTTTCATTCGAGATTCAAACTTTCCATAAATATATTCTCCAATACTCATGCCTACATAATACCCGTGCACCCCATTTTTCGGGTCGTCTTAACAAGCATAAAAAGCTGGAAAAACTTATTTAAATCTCTTTAATGTCATTTTCCCCCTTTCTTTTTTCAATATTTATCTGTTACCGCTTTCAAATGAAATATACCAAATTAAAAATTAATTGTAAATAATTTTCTTTATATTTTAAGTTTTTGAAAAAAAAATCCACCAATAATAATCCGATTTTCATCGCACTTACATAAAGAATATTGTAAGCAACGCATAGGTTCCACCAATCTTTTTCTGTGAATGACAAGTTGATTTCATTAAGGATTTTTTAAAAATGTTAATGTTGAGAATTTTCGGAATATATGTATAATTCACATGTGTACGCATTTCATTTGAGGAAAATATATTCCTACACTTAAAAATGTAGGATAAAATCCTTATTACTCAGTATATTTTAATGCGTTGATTTTGTAAGGAGGTGTTAATATATTCGATTTTGTCGTTTTGCTGTAAAAGAATAAAGCTAGTAACTTAAAGTTGTAAGGCGTAACAACATATCTTTAACACGTACTTGCTTTCGTTTCACAAATTTAGGATTATAGCGCACATGTAAGACAATTTGAATCAACTGAAAACTCTTTTCACAGAAACTCTTAAACAAATATACGAGGGAGGCTTAAATATGAAATATACTTTTAAGGTAATCGGTATCTCTACACTGCTCTTAGGGCTTGGTTTTGGTCAAGTGAGTCCAACTTATGCAAGTGCAGAAACTAATGTTACAAGTAATCAAACACAATACGTTAGTACACCAATTTTTGAAAAGAATAATATAGTGTTAAATAACCAAGGATTAGATGTAACGAATGAACTACAACAAGCTCTTACATCGGAAAGTTCTACAATAATCATTAAGTTTAAGTCCAACAATCAAAATGCATTGCAAGCTTTGTTTGGAATATCAAATAAAGACATTGGCTATAAAAATAATTATTTTGATATTTTTTTACGAAATAATGGTGAATTGGGTGTCGAAGTAAGAGACGCCAATGAAAGTATTAATTATTTGATTGCAAGACCCGCTTCTCTATGGGGAAAAGATGAGAATGGAGAGGTTTCTAACACTGTAGCATTTGTTTCAAACTCACAACAAGGTACGTATACGTTATATGCTAATGGTGAAAAAATTGTTGAAAGTAAAGCTTCAAATTTTAAACCAATTAACAAAATTTCAGGAGCAAATTCCTTTATTTTAGGTGGGGTTAACCGAGAAGGGAAACTAGACTTTAAGTTTAATGGAGAAATAGAATCACTAAAAATATTTAATGAATCGTTATCTAATGACCAACTGATCAATGAAACGACAAATTCCACTACAAACAACTTGATTTTTAAAGCTGGGGATACAACAAAAGCTAATTATTTCAGAATTCCTGCTTTATATACGCTAAGTAATGGAAGAGTTCTTGCAAGTGTAGACGCTAGATACGGAGGGACACATGATTCTAAAAGTAAAATAAATATTGCTACCTCATATAGTGATGATAATGGGGTGACTTGGTCCAATCCCAAACTAGCCTTAAAATTTGATGACTATGCAGAACAAACAATTGATTGGCCTAGGGATGACGTAGGTAAAAATATTCAAATAAGTGGTAGTGCCTCTTTTATTGATTCTGCATTAGTGGAGGATAAACAGAACAATAAGGTAATTTTGATGTCTGATTTTATGCCTGCGGGTATTGGAAATCAGAATGCATTAAAAACGGATTCAGGTTACAAATCAATAAATGGACAGTTCTATCTAAAATTGAAATATGGCTCTGAATCGGCATATAATTATTCCATTCGTGAAAACGGTGTAATTTATAATGATATTTCAAATACACCAACTGAATATAGTGTGGATAGTTACTACAATATAAAAAAGAACCATGAATATTTAAATGTGGAGCAGTACTCTGTCAAGTTTGAAAACGGTAATCTAGTTGAATTCAAAAATGGCAATCAAGTTAAAATGAATATCTTTTACAAAGATTCCTTATTGAAAATTACACCTACGAACTATATAGGCTATACGACAAGTAATAATTCAGGGGAAACTTGGAATGCACCGCTATTATTACCGCCTTTCCTTGGATTAAATTCTAACGCTTCATACTTAAGCCCTGGACAAGGTTTGGTCTTAGCTGACACGAATCGTATTATCTTTTCATCATATGCAAGTAAGCAAATGGTATATATTATTAGCGACGACAATGGGCTAACTTGGACACATAAAACCGCTCCACTGCCGTTTACGAATGCAACTGCCGAAGCACAAATGGTGGAAATTAAACCAGGTGTCATTCAAACATATTTAAGAACGACAACAGGCAAAATAGGATATATGACGAGTTTAGATAGTGGAGATAGTTGGAGTGAAGTGAAATATCTAGACATCGTGGAAAATACCTCTTATGGTACACAACTGTCGATTATTAAATATTCTCAGCTAATAAATGGCAAAGAGGCAGTAATATTAAGTACACCAAATTCCACAAATGGCCGGAGAAATGGACAGTTATGGGTAGGATTCATCAATCAATCTACAAATACAATCGACTGGAATCACAAGTATGATGTCGATTATCCGCAATATGGATATTCATATTCAGCACTAACCGAGTTACCAAATCATGAAATCGGTTTATTGTATGAAAAATATGATGCGTGGTCTAGAAATGAGTTACATTTAAAAAATGTATTGAAGTACACAACTTTAACTATTGATGACATTATGAATTAACTCACCCATTCCGAGCGTTGTATTGCTATTTGATAATGGAGACAAGTTAAGAAAAAAGCATTCGTACAATAATATAGTAGTAGCATATCAAGGGCCTCCAGAAGCCCTTGATATTTTTTTGTAATCTAATTGGTTGCTCCTATTATTTGAATAAGTTTCCCATTATGAGCATCTAACACGACAGTTGGATTTCTATTATCAAATTGGAGCATAATTACCCATTCTTTACGGTTAAACATTAGATTTAACATGCCAGTTTGATTGTGTAATTGTGTATTTATTTGTTCAGCAGTCAGTTCCTTTACATTCACATTCATTTGCGCAGTATAGGTATGTTGAGGAGGATTATTTAAATACATTTCTGCCTTTAAAACTGCATCTTTACTATCTAAAATTGGTGTCTTATAAAAATACAATAGCAATAGTAGCAGGCACATCAAAGTCACAATGTATTTCAATAGCCTATCTCCTTGGTTCTCATATTTTATCAGCGATCGCTTACCTCCAATAGATAATAGTCGAAATTGTCCTCACAACCAGCAATATAATATTCTATTTTGCCTTGCATCTTACCTTTGCTAGTTATCGATGTACAAATTTCTGTTTTAATTCCTTTATCTTGTCCACCGAATGCATCATTAGTGTTATCGTATGAATATTGAATGGTGTCCCCATCATAATGTAAATCCTGAAAAATAGGATCACCTTCGATGGTATAGGATGTCACCCGAATCTTGTCCTCTTGCTGCTTTGATATGCTCTGCAAAAATTGCTCAAAACGCTCTAGGTTGTGAACCTCACTAGGTGTAACCGTAATATCCCCTTTTTTAATGGCATCTGCTGAACTATAGCTACTTTTTGAGCAGCCCATTAAGACAAGCATACTTATGAAAATAAACGTTAAAAACATTACATTTTTCATCATTATTTAGTATATGTCCTTCATCTTTTTTATATATTATACACTAAATTTCCAATATATTGTAAAATTAATATTGTATCCTTGAACCTATTGGAGATGTGATTAAAGTGAAAAAAACTGCCGTATTGTTATACCCGCAATTTAGTGAATATGAATTAAGTGTAGCATTATCAATATTAATGCAAGGGAATAAACCTATTGTGACAGTTGGTTTAAATAAGAATAGCAGCATTAAAGGTGAGTCAGGTTTATCTTGTTTAGCAGATATACAACTTTGCAAAGTCAATTTAGACGAGTTTGATAGTCTGTTATTACCTGGCTGTTTGGACATTATGACATTAGTAGATGCGCAAGAGCTAATCGATTTTATTAGAAAAATGAGTTCTAATGGAGCAATCATTGCTAGTATTTCAAGCTCTCCATACCTTTTAGCTAAGGCTGGTATATTAAAGGGCAAAAATTATACAGTTGGCTTGTCAATTGAAGGTATGCAGCAATTAGGGGTTTTTGACCTAAACTATTACTCTGACGATTTAATCGTCCAGGATGGTCCGATTATTACTGCAAGAGGAAGAGGTTTTATTCAGTTTGGTGTTGCTTTTGGTAAGGCGCTACAGCTTAATTTTGATGAAAATTGGTATCAAGCATAAAAATAAAGGATAGTTCTGTCGCCAAGTTCTTGACGAGAACTATCCTTTTTCTCTAGGCTCTATCCCAACTGCTCTTATTATTTTCAGAAGGCTGCAGGTTTTCACTTTTTGGCTGTATCCAACGATAAATGATTTTCACAAATTGATACATTCCTCAAATACAACAGCTTTCCTTTTTGGAAAATAAACATTACATGCCACGAAATTTCACTGCTCTGTGGCAGTTAAGAGATTTAACTAGCCCTTAATAGGCATACAAATAGACCACTTAGTCTTACATCTCATATGTTAATTATGAACCACAACTTATCAAAACAGGAGGTAATAACATGTTTAATCGTAAGCGTCACCATGGAAGAGGACCACAATGCTGCCCACCACAAACAATGCCAACACAATTTGATCCACCACAATTTTTACCACCAGAGCAATATGTTCGCACAAATTATATCCATACAGTTGTACCACACGTTCAGCCAGCACATATCACAACTGTTAACAAACATATCATTGATCATCAATACTACTTCCCATGCACTGAAAACGTAGTAAACGAGTGCTGTGAAAACCATACACTATGCGGTATGCCACACAATCACTGCCATATGCCACAACACCATATGGGTCACCATAAACATATGGGCATGGGTATGGGGTATTAATTTTTGTGCGATGAGACACTTTTTGTCTCATCGCTTTTCTCATCTATAGGCTGCACTATTCTTTTCCAGCAATCTTCACTTGGTTTCGACCCGCTTGCTTAGCAAGATACAGGGCACCATCTGCTGCTTCAAAAAGGGCTTCTGTCGTACTAGCCATTTTCGGATACTCCGCAACCCCAGCTGATAATGTTACTGGACGTCCACATGGGCTATTCGCATTTGCTAATTGTTGTCTTAAATTTTCGGCTACAGTTGCTGCCTCTTCAACAGACGTATTTGGCAATAAGATAATAAATTCCTCACCACCATACCGACAGCAAATATCGTGTTCCCGTGCTACAGCTTTCATCTTCTTTGCTAAAAATTGCAGTACTTTATCTCCTACTGCATGACCATAGGTATCATTAACGCTCTTGAAATGATCTAAATCAAGTAAAATAATCGAATGCATCATATGTTTTTTCTGCCATTCATATAGCATGGCATCCATTGTGCGTCGATTCGTTACACCAGTTAAAGGATCTGTTGTCGATTGATCTTTAAAATAAGATACTTGCCCCTGCAAAAAGGACAAACTTCGAATAAGGGCACTTTTTAAATAATACGCTTCAAAGTACCAACTGCGTACGGACTTTAACCCTTCTACATTTCGTGAATCTAAACTTTCTTCCGTTAACGTTGCTAACTGTTGCAATGGGCGGGCAATTCGCGCCGCTGTCCATAGTAAAATGATGATTGATAATAGCATAAGAGGGATAGCCTTAATCGCTACATCTTGTACTCGATCGAACGAAGGCTCTAGCGCTACATCTAGCGGTCTTTGGGAAACGACTCCCCACCCTGCTAACGGTACTGCACTATATCCTGCCAGCATCTCTACCCCTTTTGTATTCGTTACTAGCTTTGCGCCATTTTTTCCAGCAACAACTTCTTGAACAGCTTTATTTTTTATGACAACATCGTTAATGCGCGTTGGATCTTGATGGTAAATAATACGTCCATCTGCATCTACTACAAAAACATACGAACCGTCATGGTAATAATGCTCTCCTAATAGCAAGTTAAATACATTCTTTTCCTTTAAATAAATTGTACCTGCTACCATTCCTAAGTATTCTTTGTTCGCTGAAAATATAGGATATGAAATAAAGATAATTAGTCTTCCTGTTATGCCTTCATATGGTTTGGATACAAGAGGGATTCTTTTAGATAATGCCTCTTTCCCCCCTACAGAGGTTAAATACTTACCTTTGACATCTACAGAAGGAGGTGATACAGACAATACTAAACCATCTGCATTGGACACAATGACAGAGTTAAACATATTATTTTGCATTTTTAAACGATCTGTTTCCTGATCCAAGGCAGCCTCGTCGTTCATGATAGATTCTATATTGCCCGCACTATATCCTAAAATTTGAAAGGCTTCTTCTAAGTATGCACTTGCGGTAGTTGCTAATTTTTGTGCATATACACGATTGGTTTCAAGCGAATTTTCCTTGATCGAATCAACATTCATGCGATAGCCACTCCATAAGCTACCGATACTTGTAAGGAAAAATGCTGCCATAGCTAAACCCATTATTAAATGCTTTAGCCTTAATTGTGTTGATTTCATTGTTTTTTATTACTCCTATTTATGTATTTTGGACATCTTATTAATTAAGTTGAAAGACTCACTTTCCACTATCTATTAAAACACAAATTTCATTTTATTTTACAAATTTCTTGTATATATTAAAAGTATTTGTAAAAGAAGTATTGTTAAAGACCTATACCGTAATTGTAAAACTAAACTTTTAATCATTTTTTTGGTTTAAATACGAAACTATAAACTCAATATTTTATTATTTTTAGTAAAATTCTCTAAATTAATGTATATTTTTATGATTATTTAGATATCTCTTTTAAAAGTAGATACGTTACTTGAAACGCAACTATTCTATTATATAGCAACCGAATTTTATGTACGAGATGATAATTCATTACAAAAAAGACTATTCACAATAATTGTAAATAGTCTTTTTCTTATATTTCTTCTTTTCGAACATGCTCAATTAATCTTTCTAAATACTGTATAGAACCTTGTATTCTAAAATTCGCATAGTCGCTAACAAAATCCGCCAGTACTTCTACACCAGGTTTAACTAAATGATGTCTGTCCATTTTAAAAAGATTGTCCCATTTCGAATGCATACCGCTTAACTTTTTTTCTAAAATATGGATGATTTTATCACGATCAACATATTCCATATTCGCTAAACCGATAACCATATCACCTATCGTATTTGCACTTTCAAGAGATTTATAAATCTTTTTTGGCAAGGCATCGCGGCCCTTTTCCGTAATGGAAAACACATGCTTATCTGGTCGATTGTCCTCTTTTATAACTTCTTTCGTCTCAATTAGTCCTTGCTTCGCTAATGATTCAAAATGATAATATAACTTACTTTCCGTTAAACCATTTATCGAATCAAGGGACTGTAATTCTGAGATTTGTTTTTTTAAATTATAAGGATAATTATCTCCTTGCATAAGCTTGCTAAGAATGAAAATTTGAATTGCCATTGTTTCAGCTCCTTAGGCAAATATTAGTTCTATTTTATCAAAACTAACGATTTACTTCATCAGAATTTTAAGCCTTTGATAAATTCTAAAAAAACTACTTCTCCACAGCTACTGGTAGTGGTTTATGAAGTACCCAAACAATAAGAACATTAATGACCATTGCTACAAAACCAACTGTTGTTAATCCTAAAACGAACGGAGCCGCGCTCACACTACCAAAAATACTGTTAAAGTATGCTTGAACAGAATAATACATTGGTGAAATATGACTCATCCATTTATACGGTAAATACATCATATCGCGATTGATTGTTGCACCATTTGCGATTGTTTGGATTAATAGAACTGGAATATTTAAAATCATACCTGCTTCACCAACTAATAAAACGAAAACTGCAGTGAAGTTAAAGCATGCCCAATAGTTTAAAATTTGTTGACCCCAAATTTGGAAGAATGAATCTGCTCCAGATAAATCATTGATTGCAAATGACATTGCTGTTGATACTAAACCAGCTAACATACCGATAAAAATTGATGTTAATTGCATGTAGATAAATAAACGTGTTTTCGTTGCTTTCCCACGACTCGCTTTAAATGCACCTACTAATTGCAT
Organism: Lysinibacillus sp. NPDC093210; assembly: GCF_044753985.1. Lineage (NCBI taxonomy): Bacteria > Bacillati > Bacillota > Bacilli > Caryophanales > Bacillaceae > Lysinibacillus > Lysinibacillus sp. NPDC093210. Next base: position 235,373 of record NZ_JBIVOE010000002.1, read on the forward strand.
CGCACCAATCATAGCCCCAACATAAATTGCCATTGTTAAGAACATTGGTAGCATATTGTTATGCATACCATCTGGCACGTCATTTATTGTAACAATATTTCCTACATAACTATTTTCAATTTGCGCCGCTAGTTCTGCTGCTTGCTCTTTTGGAATATGTAAGTTCATTAAAATTCCTTGAGCTGTTTGTTGTGAAAATTGTGCACTGAGTTGTGCATTAATTTGCATTACGATTTGTTGCATAGAAGATGACACTGCTGTTGCACCAGCTTCATTGATTGAGAAATCAATGCTAGATGATATATCTCCTTTTTGTAAATCAGCTGAAAACGTTTCTGGAATGTGAACAACTAAAGCTAAGTCGTTTTTTTCTAAATCTTTTATAGCCTCTTTATTTGAGATGTCTGTTTGAATATCCTCGAATGGCAGCTGTTCAGTTAAACTATCAGCTATTTGAGCGCCATATTCCCCTTTATCATCATTAATAATGGCAATCGGTAATTGATCTATATTGCCTGGTATTGCTGTGTACCCTGGTAAAAAGATACCCAACATACAGACCGCATATAAGATCCCCATAAAAATAGAGCCTTTTGCACCCTTCGTTTTCAAAAACTCTTTAAACTTCATTTAATTAGTACTCCCCTTCTACAAACCTGTTTTTCCAATTTATAATTTAAACAGAATAGTTTAATTTAAGTAGTTTAATTAAACCGTGAGTGTAATTCTACAAAAATACTATTTACTTTGCAATCAATACATATAGCCTACTAATATTAATTTTTATAATTTGTCTAAAGTGTGAAATAGAATCTCTTTGATAACGTTTACAAGTTCAGACTTAGAAATTTAGGTATTATTTGTAATCAGGGAGCGTATAAAGATATTTATATTTGAACAATAAAAAGCGTTGGACGTATAGCTCCAACGCTTTTTTAGTTTTATTACTATCCCGTCTCATTTTCTGTATGAAAAGAATTATTTCAATTGATTAATAAATTCATTCATATTTCTTTAAAACAATTGCTGCGTTATGACCGCCAAAGCCAAATGAGTTCGATAATCCGGTATTTATATTCACATGACGAGCAACAGATGGTACATAATCTAGATCACATAATGAATCGGGATGTTCTAAGTTGATAGTAGGAGGAATGATTCCTTCCTTTAAGCTCATCGCTAATGCAATTGCCTCCGCTCCACCAGCCGCTCCTAGCATATGACCAAGCATTGATTTATTTGCTGTTACTGGGATTTGATAAGCTTGTTGGCCAAACAACTGCTTAATAGCCATCGTTTCAGAAATGTCCCCTACTTTTGTACTTGTCGCATGAGCACTAATGACATCAATTTCTTCAGGCGATATATTGGCATTTTTTAAAGCTGATCTCATGGCAAGATAGGCTCCCTCGCCTTCTGGATGCGTGGCTACGATATGATGTGCGTCTGAACTTGCACCATAGCCAATTACTTCTGCATATATTTTTGCCCCTCGACATAATGCATGTGATAAAGATTCTAAAATTAAAATGCCAGCCCCTTCTGACATAACAAATCCATCACGGTTGTCATCAAATGGACGGCTAGCCATAGCAGGTTCATCGTTTCTTGTTGATAATGCCGTAGCATTTCCAAAGCTAGCTATCGATAAATCTGTTATCGCAGCCTCTGTTCCACCTGCAAACATAACATCTACTTCACCGTAACGAATTAATCTAAATGCTTCTCCGATAGCTGTATTTCCGATTGCACAAGCTGAAACAGGTGACATGGAAGGACCCATCGCTTTCCACTTAATACTAATTTGAGCTGCAGCAGCATTAGCCATCATGGCAGGTACTAAAGTTGGGCTAACTCTTCGTGGCCCTTTCTGTCTAAGCGCATCAATATTTTCAATGAAAGTTTCAATTCCACCTATACCTGAGCCGACGTATACGCCTAATCTTTCTGCATCTATTTGATTGAGGTCTAAATTGGCATCTTGCCATGCTTGTTCTGCCGCAACTAAGGCAAATTGAGCAAAACGATCTAAACTTCTTGCTTCTTTCTTACCTAACGCTTCCTCTGCTTTGAAATCTTTAATAATACCTGCAATTTTTGTCTTTTGATTTGTAGTATCAAATGTATCAATCATTGATATGCCCGATTGCCCATTCATCAAATTGTTCCAAAATGTTTTAACGTCGTTGCCTAAAGGAGAAACTACTCCCATTCCAGTAATCACAACTCTCTCCATTTTTCATTCCTCCAAATCAATATTATAGTTGTATTTTACATCGTTAATATCCTATTACAAGACACTGTTTATCCTGGTATAATAACTACTAGGAAAAAAATGATACTGAGGTGTTATTAACTTGAATGATAAAAATAGGCTTGAAGCTTTGTCGACATTTTTAAAATCGAAACGTGCCCAAATAAAGCCCGAGTCTATCGGTTTGCCTGCCGGAACGCGGAGAAGAACACCAGGGTTACGCAGAGAAGAAGTTGCCCAATTAGCAGGTGTAAGTACTACTTGGTATACATGGCTAGAGCAAGGAAGAGATATTAAAGTATCTGCAAGTGTGCTTGATTGTATTGCTACTGCTTTGCAATTGAGTAATGATGAAACAGACTACTTATACAACCTTGCATTAGATGTAAAATCTGAAATGACAAATCTAAAAAAGAATTCTTCAGAGCTTAGCCCTGCATTAAAACGAATATTAGCTGAATTAACATTTTGTCCAACGATTATTACGGATCGCCATTGTCATATTGTCGGTTGGAACGCTGCTGCTGCGCATGTTTTTTTAGACTTTGACCAAGTACCATACAATGAAAGAAATTTGATTCGTTTAGTGTTCACTAGAAAAGAATTTAAAGCGTTAGCCGTCAATTGGGAACATTTTGCGAAAGGTTTTCTTGCTATTTTTCGTACCTACTATGGACACTATTTAGGTGATGAATGGTACAACCAATTTATTGAGGACATGAGTCATTCCCATCAAGAATTCCGAGATTTATGGCAAGAAAGTCAAGTGAGTAAGGCGCCAGAAATGATTATCGAGTTCAGACATGCAAAAGCAGGAAAAATGTTGTTTAATCTAACTTCTCTTCAAGTTCAAGGTGATATGGATTTACGTTGCAGTATTTATACACCTGCAGAGGAAACAGAAACAGAGGATAAATTAAAGCGGTTAATGAAGAAGGTATCCGCTGAAAAATAAAACGGATTTGTTGGCAGACCACAGCATTTCTTGGGCATTTGTAACTTCCTAAACTTCATTCAAGAACATTTAAAGTTCTTGTTACTATGATTTTTGAAATTTATTTCTTAATTTGTCTGCAACGCTAACCAACTTTTCCTTTAATTCATCAACCAAAGTGGAGTTTCATTAATTTCTCCGTAATCCAAGGTTTCCAATAATCTGGCATACTTATATAAGTTTGCATTCTTTGGAACTGCGGAAATTGCGCCACTACATCATTTTCTAAAATCATTTTGGTACGATAGCATTTAATGAAAACGAGCGCTGATTCTTGTTACAGAATCGCGCCCGATTGTTGAGTAACAATGAATCATTAATTAAAAGAACTCATATAACCCTTTTACAAAATAATCGTAAACATTATCATCAATTATTTCCCCCTCGTACCCTTCAAAGAAAATTTGTTTATCTATTTCATTCTCAAAGGCATTGGGTTTAGGGCGAATAGCTAATGATATGTCATATCTCGGGTCTCCGTAAGCTCCACCACCCCAATCTATTACGCCTGTAATTAATCCGTTGGAAACTAAAACATTATCAATCGTAAAATCTCCGTGTATGAGCGTTTGGTTATATACTTTCGGTTTAATGGATTTAATTTTTTCTAATAATTCTTCAGTTCCATCCACATTGTGTTTTTTCAAATTTATTTCTGCCTGATATAACATTTGATCTAGCCAAGGTCTTTCACCTATAAGTTCATTAGGACAAGGGGTTGAATGGATTTGCCACAATAGATTTCCAAAGTTAAATATTATTTCTTGTCGTTTTTCCTTACTTTTTTCGTTAAATAAAGCTGTTCTTAGAGTTTCCCCCTCTATAAACTCAATAAGAGCCCAGGATTCCTTCTGCGAATTTTGTTCAATGAATTTCTTAACCTTCGGAATAGGTAATTTTGTTTCATGAGTCAAACAGTTTATAACTTTTACTTCTCGATTTAGCAAAGAACAATTTAATTTTCCCTTTGTTCGCTTGAGTGCATAAAATCCTTGATTATTTTCAATCAATCCAACATTCGAACTATAACCTTGTCGAGGAAATCTCAAAGAATTAATCTTGCTTAGATATTCTTGTATTTCACTTGGAATTTCTTCGGTTTGAATTGGTAGCAATTGAGTACACCCCATCTAGTAAATGATTGTAATATTTCTTATCTACATTTAAATTTTAAACTAACCTGCTTCGTTAGTTTAATTACATTAATACACACTCTAACCTAAATTTTAACATAATTATCCTGAATTTCCTTAACGATGTTATTCAACAAACGGGCCCTTAAATGAAGAAAGACGCATTCCTCCTTACTAAAGAAATGCGCCCGATTGTTGAATAACGAATATTAAATCTTGGTACCATATAGACTCGACATTTAATTACATACAGTTCTCCATAACGAATATAAGCGCAGTTTTCATACTCAGTTTTATATTAAATTAATCTTCCCCTTTAATGAAAACAAGCGCTAATCCTAATTACAAAATATTACTAATAGGGGTAGCACCATGTGTATTTTTAGTCAATTCCAATTAAGTAATTCAACCTAAAATTCTATTCTATATATTTTTTTGTTGCGTAATCACCATAAAAGTAAGTGTCCCAAAAATCACCATATTCAGGAGTGGCAATTATTGTATATTCCCCATTTTCGTCAACTTCAAACAAAACTACACTATTATGTCCCCATCCCCCAAAATGTTTTGAGTCATCTACGAGCATATAGATACTGTATATACCCTTTGCTAATACTTCACTTTTTTGGAAGTCCTCAATTAATTCTTTGGCGTTTGGAATAGGGTGTTTATTTTCATTTATGTCAAATTTAAAATAAAAATTCACCACTCCTAGTTTCGTTGCAAACCTGCCATGCTCATCATCAGGAATATTATTTTTTGGGTCACTTGGTATCAGTGTAGGTAAAAGTTTAGCAGTATCTATCTTTTGTGTCGTTTTAAAATCGTCAAGTAGCTCTTGATAATTAGCTACACCTATCTCAATATTGTCGTAGGGAAATATTGAAACTGGGGCATTTCTTTCTGGTGCATATTCATTAGGGTATTTCACTAAACCATATTTTGTTATTATCTGTTCAACTACTTGAACTACCTTTGGATGTTGCTCAATATATGCACCCTTGAATTGTGAAAGGTAAATATCGTCATGACTTTCTTTTTCTAAAATCTTCAAAGTATCTCTATCAATCATTAGGTACGGATAAGCACGATATGGCTTTTTCATTTCTATATAAGTTTGATGGTCAATCCCTTCAAACCAATTATTACTTGTCCGAATAACAGAAAACTCACCTTGTATTCCATAGTTTGTATCTAAATATTCTTGTATTGGTTGATTCAGATCATCTTTAGAGAAACATCCACTAAGAATTAGGATTGATGTACTTGCTAAGATGACTTGAATCAATCTTTTAATACTCTTCATTATCCAAACTCCATTTCTTGAATTTTAATAATATTATAACATTTTGATTCAACTAAACTGCCATGTTGGCATAAGTACACTTCTTCACAATCTTAACGAAACAATTAATAAAGTCACTTCATAATCTGGCCCTTTAATAGAGGAAGACGCATTCCTTATTAAAGAAACGCGCTCGATTGCGGAAGATCATGATTTAGTACTGCATATCTATTTAAATTGCCATGCTACTTGAACGATTAATAAAATTAGGATGGTAGTTACTAACCCTTTAGCAATTTTTAATGGTATTTTTGAAACGATTTTTAATGCAACTTGTGTACCAATGATAGATCCAGTAGCCATAGCAATTGCATAATCCCATTGTAAAAAACCTGTCTTAAAAAAAATGAAAAATGCCCCAAAACAGCTACCGAAATTCAACACTTTGCTCATTTGTGTTGCCTTTACATAAGTATTTTTAGATTTTATAAAGTATAAAATACTGAATGTTGTTGACCCAGGACCAAATCCACCATCATACATCCCAATCAAGAATGACATCACTTTAGAAGAACGATTATTATTAAGGTTTGTATTATTTGCTTGTAGTTCGCTATACCATTTCTTACTTTTAATAGATACAACGAATGTAAATATGAGCAAACAAATTGCAATTAGATTTAGCCATTTCTCTGGAAGAATTGACGTAACTAGCGCACCAAAGCCTCCTCCGATAATCGAAGAAATAATGTAGGATTTCATTATTTTCATATTCAACTCTTTTGTCTTTAGAAGAACAAATAAACTAGAAAATGATGCGATTCCTGAAGAAAATTTATTTGTTGCGATACTAAAATGAATAGGAATTCCAAGTAATAGCATTGCAGGTAACGTAATTAAGCCCCCGCCTCCTGCAAGTGTCCCTATAAATGAACCTAACATGCCAATGCAAATCAGGATACTGAGAAACGAGATGTTTGTTGTAGAATTGATTTGTAATAATAGAAAAACTCCACCTGCAAATATCATTGAAAGATTAATCAATGTTTTCATTATTTTCCCCTCAACTTTTTATACAAACCATACAACGCTATTATCAATTAATCTAATATATAATTAAGTAATATTCATAAATAATATTTATACAAGGGGGATTTTCATGAATCTACACGCTTTAAGAATATTTAAAACGGTAGCTGAATTTGAAAATGTAACAAAGGCAGCAGAGTATCTATGTTTAAGTCAGCCAGCTGTAACGATACAAATTCGCCATTTAGAAAAAGAGCTTGATGTGACATTGATCCAATCGAAAGGTAGAGGAATTCAATTAACGAAAGTAGGACGCATTCTTGCAAAAGAGGCGGAAAACCTTTTTTCATTAGAAACCTCGATAGAAACAAAAATCGCGAATATAAAAAAACAAGCAGCTGAAACAATTGTCATTGCGTCGACATATTTACCAGCTACAGCTATACTTCCACCATTCATTTCAAAGTATAAAGGTGAAAATGAGCATATTCAATTTGTACTTCAATCAGGAAACACAAAAGACATGATTCATAATTTGCTGAATTATAAGGCAGATATAGGAATTATTGTTACTGAAAATATAGATGAGTCTAATATAGTAAGTAAACCTTGGAAAGATATTGAGTTTTATTTTGTTACTCACCCAAAGCATAAATTAGCAAATAAAGAGGTCACTTTAGATGAACTTGTTCAATACTCATTTGTTATGCGAGAAGAAGGGAGTTCAACAAAAAAACTTTTTCAATCTATTTGTCATACTCAAGGTGTGCCATTTCCTAAAATAGGATTAGTTTTTAATGGATTAACGGAATCGGTTCATGCAGTTCTTTCAGGTTATGGTATTACTTTATCTCCATCTATTGCTGTTGAAAGGTATTTAGATACTAATCAACTGCAGAGGATTTATGTGAAAAACATAGAAATTATACGCCCTGTATATGTATGCACACGATTAAACATGCAGCTAAATACTAGTTCTGAATTGTTTTTAGATTTTCTTTTAAATAACAAACAATAAGTTATCAAACAGCCGTTTGGTAACTTTTCATAAAGAATGTTATTCAACAATATGGCCCTTTAATGCAAATGAGCGCTGATTCTTGTTACAGAATAGCGCCCGTCTCGTTTTACAAGGAAAATGTGTATATAACGATTCTCCCTCAGCTTCTATACCGAAATGCCGTAGTAGATATGCTGTTGAAAATGCTGCACATTCCGTATTTTTTTGTAAATCAATTCGATTATTTTGTTGAATAAGATAATTAGGTGGATAATCTCTTTTGCGTAAAACAAGTATAGGTAATGTCATTAAATATGCATTAATACTAATTGTTATAACAAACCAAAAAATAATTGTTCTAATTATAAACAACATATTGCCTCCCACATTGTTTTCCGTTTGTACTAAAATTACATTTTATGATTAAATTTACTATTTTATTAATTATTTAAAGTATATCATTCCCAAAGTGCCGTTTGGTAACATATCTTAAAAAATCGTTATTCAACAATCTGGCCCGATTGCTGAATAAGTAAAAACCCTACATTTCCATACAAGTTTTTACCAAACTTTATTATAAATTGATCGAACTTAATAATAAATTATCCATCTTTATTAAAGGCTATTTCCAAAAAGATTGTTGCTATTCAAATAACGTGTAGGTAATGGAGGATGGTATCAGCGAAAAGCAACAATCCAGCATTTGTTATGATTGATGGATGAATTTAATCTCTTCAAAAGAACATCCTATGATAAAGAGGTGGGATTAATGGCAATTAGGGTTTTATTATTAATACTATTTATTGGTTTTAATTTTTCAATAGGTGTTTCTGCTGAAGGCCCACTTAAAGCTGCTTTCATACGAGACCACCAACTTTGGATAAAAGAGGGTGATAAGGAACTACAGCTTACGACAGGTCAGTATGTATCCTCTCCAAAGTGGTCAAAAGACGGTCAATTTATTGCCTATTTAGCAGGTAAGGAGGAGGGTGGAAAATCGAATTTATATATTTATGATGTAAAGAAAAAGGAAAGTTATAAGCCGTATCCTATAATTGAGCAAATGAAATAAAATGGTCGCCAACATCCAATCAACTAGCTTACAATTCAGGAGTTGTTCCTGAATAAACAGACTCCGTAAATGTATCAAAGAATTCTTTTGGAGAAGAATTATATTTCTGATTAGCTTCCATATAATCAAGCAATAGTCCAATTGCTTGTACTAACTTCTTATGCCAAGTTCTGCTTTTCCTACGATTCTTTTTTTGATATCTGTGTAATTGTTCAAAAAGCATGGTCTCTCTATTATACTCAACTAGAAGAGTAGGAAAGTCTATGCTCCTTCCTGTATTATCCCTATATGTTTTTGAAGATACCTGAACAAATCTCATATATATCCTCCTATACCTATATTTTGATTATAATGTTATGTATAATACCATAGATATTTATATATAAATACAATAAAAAAGGTACTACATCATTAAAATGTAATACCTTTTTGGTAGTTTGATTATAAATATTTCACCCTAGATAACATAAAGCCCCAACGCTTTTAATTAATACATTTTTAAATATTGGTCGCGTTCCCATTGGTGTACTGTTGTACGGTACATGTCGAACTCGATTTCTTTTGCTTCTTTGAAGTTTGCGTAAATGTGCTCACCTAAAGCAGCTTGAGCCACTTTATCTTGCGCAAGTAATGTTAACGCATCGTCAAGCGCTGGTGGTAAATTGGCAATACCGTTTGCTTTGCGCTCTTCTTCCGTCATTACGTAGATATTGCGGTTAATTGCCGCTGGTGGTGTTAATTGTTGGCGAATACCTTCTAGACCCGCTTCTAAAATAACAGCCATCGCTAAATATGGGTTTGCTGCTGGGTCCACTGAACGTACTTCTACACGAGTTGAAAGTCCGCGTGCAGATGGGATACGAATAAGTGGTGAACGGTTTTGTGCAGACCAAGCAACGTAGCATGGCGCTTCATAACCAGGAACTAATCGTTTATAAGAGTTAACAGTTGGGTTTGTTACTGCTGTGAATCCTTGTACGTGTGCAAGGACACCTGCCATGAATTGCATTGCTGTTTCAGAAAGGCCTAGCTCTGTAGACTCATCAAAGAATGCATTTTCTTTACCTTTAAATAATGACACGTTAAAGTGCATACCAGAGCCAGCTTCACCAAATAACGGTTTTGGCATGAATGTTGCATGTAAGCCGTGTTTACGTGCAATTGTTTTAACAACTAGCTTGAACGTTTGGATATTGTCACATGCTGTAATGGCATCTGCATATTTAAAGTCAATTTCATGTTGGCCAGGTGCTACTTCATGGTGAGAAGCTTCAATTTCAAAGCCCATTTCTTCAAGCTCTAAAACGATATCACGACGACAGTTTTCACCTAAATCAGTAGGTGCTAAGTCGAAATAACCACCGTGGTCGTTTACTTCTAACGTAGGTTCACCTTTTGCATCTAATTTGAATAAGAAGAATTCTGGCTCAGGCCCTAAGTTGAAGCTTGTGAAGCCCATATCTTCCATTTTTTTAAGGATACGTTTTAAATTGTTACGTGGGTCACCAGCGAATGGTTCGCCTTTAGCAGTGTATACGTCACAGATGAAACGTGCTACTTTCCCTTTTTCTGAAGTCCAAGGGAACACTACGAAAGAATCTAAATCAGGATATAAATACATATCTGATTCTTCGATACGCACGAAACCTTCAATTGATGAGCCATCGAACATCATTTTGTTTTCTAATGCTTTGTCTAGTTGACTAACAGGAATTTCAACGTTTTTAATTGTACCTAGTATATCCGTAAATTGTAAACGAATGAAACTAACATTTTTTTCTTCGATTAAACTCTTGATGTCCTCTTTTGTGTATTTACCCACAGTTTTCCACACTCCTATAAATTGTCTAGCTTATATCTTTACCCTACCCTACTAAATAAAAACAGACCAATTGAAAAATACTTGTATTTATTTAATAGAATCGGGATAAATCCCCACGTCGGATAGATGATTTTTGCATGCGCTGTGCTTGACGCATTTCTTCGCGCATAATTTGACGTAATTCTGTGTCAGTTAAATCAGGTTCTTCTGCTGCAACAGGATCTAATTTTTTAGCAAATAATTTTTTAATTTTCGCCATATTCATACCCTGCTCTAAGTAATCTTTTATTTCAAGAAGCGTATCGACGTCATTTAATGAAAACATTCGACGATTACCTTCTGTTCGGTGTGGCTCAATTAAATGGTGTTCTTCATAATAACGAATTTGGCGTGCCGAAAGCTCGGTCAATTGCATCACGATACTCATGGATAATAACGGCATCGTTCGTCTAATTTCACGACTCATTTAAGTCCCCCCAATACCCGCTTATCATATAACGAATAATTTTCACTGTCAATAAAGATGTAAGGTTTCCTAACATGGTTTTTTAATTTTTTTTTGAATTGATGAAAAATTGTTAAAAACTATACAAATTACAGTTTTTTTCTTGTTAATAACTTGTAAGAAACAGTAGATTTCAGTTCCATTCGCTCCTTTTTATACTAATTTTCACTTCAAGGTTCTATACAAAATGTAATTTCCATTCGTACTGAAGTGTCAACCTCCCACTATTACGAGACAAGCCCCATCACAAAACTGTGATAGGGCTTGTCTAACTTCTATTCATTTTCTATTTCCGTATGCTTTGGACCGCGCTACAAATGGCAAATTTCACGTGCTCGTATGTCAACCCACCTTGAATAAATGCTGTATACGGCGGACGAATTGGACCATCCGCTGTAAGTTCAATGCTTGAGCCTTGAATAAATGTACCCGCTGCCATGATCACATCGTCTTCATAGCCTGGCATGTAAGCAGGCTCTGGAGCATAGTGCGCATTTATTGGAGAGTTTGCTTGAATTTCTCGACAGAAAGCAATCATTTGCTCTGCTGTTTTAAATGATACCGATTGAATTAAGTCTGTACGCTCCGCATGATAACTTGGGAAAGTATTCATGCCTATTTCCTCCAGCATTGCTGCTGTGAAAATGGCACCCTTTAATGCTTGACTAACAACATGCGGTGCAAGGAAAAAGCCTTGATAGAAATCACCAAGTGTATTTAATGTTGCACCTGCTTCTGCCCCAATACCTGGTGATGTCATACGATAAGCACATTTTTCTACTAAATCAGCTCGGCCTGCAATATAGCCACCTATTTTTGCTAAGCCACCACCAGGATTTTTAATAAGAGAACCTGCCATTAAATCAGCACCTACTTCTGTAGGTTCCTGTGCCTCCACGAATTCACCATAGCAGTTATCAACAAAAATAACGGCATTTGGAGCCAATTCTCTTACTTTCTCACACATTTCTGCAATTTGTGAGATGGTAAAGGATGGACGAGTTGCATAGCCTTTTGAACGTTGAATAGCTATCATTTTCGTGTTTGGTGTAAGAGCTGCAGCAACTGCAGTCCAATCAATTTCTTTGTTATCAATCAAATCTACATGGCGATAACCAATTTTATAATCCTTCAGCGATCCCGTATCTTTGTCACCACCATCGACAATCGATTGTAGCGTATCATATGGTTGACCTGAAATATAAAGCAATTCATCACCTGGTCGTAGCACACCGAATAGACTAAGCGTAATCGCATGTGTACCAGATATGATTTGCGGACGGACAATCGCTGCCTCTGCTCCAAAAACTTGTGCATAAACACGCTCAAGATTGTCACGACCCTCGTCATCATAGCCATAGCCATTCGATGGATGTAAATGAAAATCGCTTACTTGATGCGCTCTGAATGCGGCAAGTACCTTTTGCTGATTGATGAACGCCATATTCTCTACCTTCGTGTGATAAGGGCGCACCTTTTCTTCTATTTTTTCCGCTAATGTTAACGTCTCTGCTGTTAAATGGGTTGTAAAAGTCATTGTTTTCGTCTCCGTTTCAAATTGTTCTTTCCTATCTTATCAATTTGTTTGCAACCCTGCAAAAATTGCTATTGTGTCTAGCTGTTAAATGCGCTAAGCTAAGGGGCGGACTTACTACAAATTATTCTCGTATAAGGGGGGAAAGTGATGGCTTGGGAAGTTTTTAGCATCATCGGGACAATTGCCTTCGCTATTTCCGGAGCAATAATTGCAATGGAAGAAGAATACGATTTATTCGGTGTATATATACTTGGCATTGTAACTGCTTTTGGTGGAGGTGCCATTCGTAATTTACTGATTGGTCTACCTGTCACAACATTGTGGGGGCAAGATATGATGTTCCAAATTGCGATTGCTGCAATTACTATATTTTTTATTTTTCCGCATCATTTAATACAGCATTGGCATCGTTGGGGCAATTTCACAGATGCTATTGGTTTATCGGCTTTTGCTATACAAGGTGCATTGTACGCTGTCAAACTCAATATGCCCATTAGTGCAGTAATTGTTGCTGCTGTTTTAACTGGTTCAGGAGGTGGTATTGTTCGGGATTTATTAGCTGGACGTAAGCCACTCGTACTACGCGATGAAATTTACGGTGTATGGGCCGCACTTGCAGGTCTTCTTATTGGACTGGAATTACTACCGGGGGATATTTTCTTATATGTATTATTCGGTGTCATTACGGTTTTACGAGTTCTTTCATATATGAAGAAATGGCGTTTGCCTTTACGGAAGTTGAACCGAGCTTAATAGAGGCTTTACCGTTGATGTCCGCTTCGGCGAGTGCTTGCCGCGGGTACAACGTAAAAATGTCATCATATTAGTCGAACTCTTTCTGCTATACCGTTGATGTCCGCTTCGGTGTGCGCTTTCCGCGGGCACGACGTAAGCCGCAACCCTCGCTAACGCGCGGTTTGTTGCGTCTTACGCTGCGTGCGTT
>NZ_JBIVOE010000002.1:249044-538293 GCF_044753985.1 Lysinibacillus sp. NPDC093210
CCTTCGCTACCATCAACTCGTGTTCTCTTCTAATTTTTTATTTACTGCAAAAGAAGGGACAACTATAGTTTCATTCATTTTACATAGCGTAAAAATGCCATCACATTAGTCGAACTATTTCTGCTATATCGTTGATGTCCGCTTCGGTGTGCGCTTTCCGCGGGCACGACGTAAGCCGCAACCCTCGCTAACGCGCGGTTTGTTGCGTCTTACGCTGCGTGCGTTCCCGCTGGAGTCGCCCACCTTCGCTACCATCAACTCGTGTTCTCTTCTAATTTTTTATTTACTGCAAAAGAAGGGACAACTATAGTTTCATTCATTTTACATAGCGTAAAAATACCATCACATTAGTCGAACTCTTTCTGCTATATCGTTGATGTCCGCTACGGCGTGCGCTTTCCGCGGGCACGACGTAAGCCGCAACCCTCGCTAACGCGCGGTTTGTTGCGACTTACGCTGCGTGCGTTCCCGCTGGAGTCGCCCGCCTTCGGTACCATCAACTAGATTGCATATACTATTTCCTTCGCTCTAAAAACTAACCTTATTACCGTCAATTATTAATTTTCTATTAGCGCCATAGATTCTGCTAATGTAGCCATATTGCTCATCATCGAACAAGCTGCGTCTAGAATTGGAAACGCTAATGCTGCGCCAGAGCCCTCTCCCAATCGCATATTCATATGAAGCATCGGCTCTACTCCTAGCAATTCGGCTGCTATTTTTGCCCCAGGTTCTTCTGATGCATGAGAAGGTATGATATAGTCTTGTACTTTTGGTTCAAGCTCATATGCAATTAGTGCAGCTACTGTAGAAATAAAGCCATCAATTACAACTGGTTTGCGATTTGCGGCAGCCGCAAGGATCACTCCAGCCATAGCCCCTATTTCTAACCCACCAACTTTTGCAAGTATATCGATTGCATCATGACGATTAGGTTTGTTTATTTCGATAGCCTTTTGAATAACAGCTACTTTATGTTCAATTCCACCTGACCCTAGCCCTGCACCGAATCCCGTCACTTCAAGCGGGTGACAAGCATGAAGTACTGATAATATAGCTGCACTAGGTGTTGTATTGCCAATCCCCATTTCACCAGTAGCAAGAACATTTGCCCCTTTTGCTATTTCTGATGTCGCTATTTCTATGCCTACTTCAATTGATTGGACTGCTTCTTCCCTCGTCATCGCCGGACCTTTCGCCATATTATCCGTACCGTATTTAATTTTTTTAATTAAAACACCAGCATCAAGCGGAATATCCTCTTTGACACCGACGTCCACTGTTACAATTTTTGCATTTGTTATTTTAGCAATAGCACAAACACCTGTTACCCCTTTAGGAAAATTCAATGTTTGAAAAAATGTTACGTTTTGTGGATTCGATGTTACCGCTTCGTCACAAACACCGTGATCTGCCGCACAAACGATGATCACTTTGTTATCGAGTTTCGGATATAGTTCTCCCGTAATCCCAGTTAGTTGTATAGCAAGTGACTCCAGCTTCCCTAAACTGCTTGGTGGCTTGCTAAGAGAATCTATACGTTCCTTCGCTTTTTCCATCATTTTGTTGTTAGTACGTTGAATTTGTTGAATCGTTTGTTGTAGCAATTGCATCATCATCTCTCCTTTTTTTAACCTTTTACATAAAAGAATGAAAAAATAGAAAAGCCTGTAGTTTATTTCATAACAAATAAACTACAGACTTTTCCATCGTCCATATCATCCGAAGCAATTAGGCAGGTCTCCTGGCTCAATCTCAACATTTTATAGAACCTTCCCAGCCATCGCTAGTGGTATTCTCTATAAAACTCCATTTTACAGTGGTGGGACCGCTAAAGCATTTCACTTTATTCCCTATTCTCCCAAAGTGGGCACCTAATGCTTTTATGTAATTACTTTAAATTTACGACAAAGTTTTTTGAGTGTCAATATTGTTAAAAGTTTTGGTAACAGCACTTTTTGCATTGCCATCTTTTAATATAAGCTAAAAAAATAAGGTATTTAACAACTGACTTGTTAAATACCTTCATCTTACATTATTTAAATTCTAATTCCCCATCATATGCAAGCATGCCGCCTTCAAGATTTGTTACATCAAAACCTTGTGCTTCTAAATAAGCACATGCATTTGCCGAGCGTCCGCCAGCTTTACATACGATAATATAAGGCTTAGATCGATCTATTTCATCTAAACGCTCTGGAATTGTTCCAAGCGCTATATGCTTAGCACCAGGAATAACACCTTGTGCTACCTCATCATCTTCTCGCACATCAATAATGTATAGGTCTTCGTTAGCATCTAGTTGTTCTAATAATTGCGTTGTATCCATTGATTTCATCTTTATAGTCCTCCAATATATCAATTTCCTATTACATTATAGCGTGAACGAAAAAAAACAGCTAGTGATGTAACACTAGCTGCTTAAAATGACTCTATTCTTCTGTCTCTAAAAATTCGACTTGCTTTGCTGGAACGAAAGTAGAAATTGCGTGTTTGTAAATGAGATGCTGTTTGCTTTCAGCATCAACTAATAATACTGTAAAGTTGTCATAGGATTTCACTGTTCCTTTTAACTGGAACCCGTTTAACAGAAACACAGTTACAAAAACACTGTTTTTACGTAGATGGTTCAAAAACGTATCTTGCAAATTGATTGATTTCATAGATTGCGCCTCCCCTACTCTCTTTCTACCTCTTCATTCCTATAGTAGCATGTTATACCAATTTATCAATTAGTAATTTTTAGAAATTATTAAAGTTTTTAGTCTTTTTCAATAAAATGAATGTCCATCTTATTGCGGAAATAAGTAAGTTGTCTTTTCGCGTAGCGACGAGAATTTTGTTTTAAACTTTCAATTGCTTCTTCTAATGTGCATCGACCATCTAAGTAATCATACAATTCCTTATAGCCAATCGCTTGTATTGACTGTACATCTCGAATATTTTGCTGCCATAACCCTTTTACTTCTTGTAACAGCCCTTTGTCCATCATCAAATCTACTCGACGATTAATGCGATCATAAAGCTCATCGCGTGACATATTTTCACCAAGCCCTAAAATCAAATGGCGGTAAAGTGGAATTTCTCCACGATTATGTTCCTCTGAAGCCTTTGAAACACCACTTAATTCAATCATTTCTAATGCTCGAATGACACGTCTCGTATTATTCGGATGAATTGTTTCTGCCGTTTTCGGATCCAATGCTAATAGTTTTGCATGCATGGCTTCAGGACCTAATTTTTCTAGCTCCTCATAATAAGCCTTACGTGCTACCTCATCTACCTGCTCCTCCGTAAATTGGAAATCATAAAGCACTGCTTGTACATATAACCCAGAGCCTCCAACAATAATTGGCAACTTCCCACGTTCCTGTATTTCACTAATTTTGGCACGCACTAGTTTTTGATAATCTGCTACTGAAAATGATTCTGTTGGCTCTTTGAAGCTTAATAAATGATGTGGTACACCTTGCATTTCTTCCTCGGTAATTTTCGCTGTACCAATATTTAAGTCTTTATAAATTTGCATCGAATCGCCATTAATAATTTCACCATTATACTTTTTTGCTAGCTCAATGCTCAGTGCTGTTTTACCAGAGGCCGTTGGTCCAACTATTGCTACGACCTCTGCTTGCTGGATTTTATTTTGTATCATACTTTTCTAACCACCGTAATAAAACTTGATGAACCGCCTGATGATTGTCTTCATTTAAAATTTCGTGTCGCTTATCTTCAAATAAATAGACTGTAACATCCTGTATACCTGCCGCTACAAAACGCTCTGCCACAGTATACACCCCTTGACCACCGTCACCAACAGGGTCCTTGCTACCACTTATCAAAAGGATCGGTAAGTTTTTATTTATTTTTTCAATCTCTTTTTTTCGATTTAGCACCATAAGGCCAGCCGTTAAGTCAACAAAAAATTGATTGGTTGGTATAAAGCCACAATATGGATCATCGATATATTTTTGCACCTCATGCTCTACCGAACATAACCAATCATATGCTGTTTTAGCATTTGGAACTTGTTTATTGAAGCTCCCAAAACTCAATTTATTTAATAAAGGGCTCTCCAACTCTTTGCCCCGTTGCATTGCCAATACTTGTGCAACATAATGCCCAATCTTATGCAATGTCGAGACGTTTCCGGTTCCACAAAGTATAACGTTATCCACGTCATTGCTGTAAAGCTGAATATATCTTCTAGCAATAAAAGAACCCATACTATGACCAAACACAATTAAAGGCACATCGGCAAAGTGGGCATGCATAGTTATGATCACTTCATGGGCATCTTCTACAACACGGTCAAAACCATTTTTTTCAGCGAAAAAGCCTAATGTGCCGTTATAAGATGCTGTTTCTCCATGTCCACGATGATCATGCATCGTAACTGCATAGCCTGCTGCACATAGTATTCGAGCAAATTTTAGATAACGGCCACTATGCTCTGCCATGCCATGTAAAATATGAAAATGACCTATGCATGGAATTGCCGGAGTCAATGTGCGCGTAAACACAAAATGTCCATCCGACATTTTCATATAACGCTCTTCCATTTACTTCACCTCCACATCCGCAAAACTTGTCGCATCGATTATGGCTTGTTCTAATTGAGCAACATAGGTATTTCTTTGGGAATCTGAGTAGTGAAAACGCTGTTGCATTACTTGAATTACTTGCTCCTTATATCGTTTCACTGCATCAATATCAAAGTATAATAATCCCGTACGACGAATAAAGAAATCACAAGGTGTATAAACCATTTCCGCTTCTATACCATAAAGCAGCATCGCATGTAACACAAGAGGCATCGCACTGCCATGCTCATGCAAATACTTCACCTGATCAAATAAAGCATCTACATTTGTACCATACTTTTGCACAAGATGCTTGGCTTCATCATAATTCAAGCCATACTGAACGCCCTCTCTTGCTTTATATGCAGTATAATCAGGGAAATTAATAGCATTAATGCCCTTTGCACCAGAAAGCGACAACTCACGTGTCATACATGGACTTGCATGCTTAAATTTATGTGTTTTGACAATTTTATCAACGATTGTTTCAGCCATTTGGCGGTAGCCTGTTAGCTTGCCTCCTGCAATTGTCATCAAACCACTGGATGCAGTCCAAATCTCATCTTTACGCGAAATTTCAGAAGGGTCTTTACCTTTTTCGAAAATAAGTGGACGTACACCTGCCCAAGAAGATTCAACTGTTTCTCTTGTAATTTCGGCTGTAGGAAAAACATTTTTAGCTGCCTCAATTAAATAATCTACATCTTGTTGTGTTGCGGTAGGGTGTATAGGATTTCCTTCATAAACTGTATCCGTTGTCCCTAAATAAGTTTTACCATCTCGTGGAATTGCAAAAGCCATTCGTCCATCTGGAATATCAAAATAGACTGCCTGTTGCAATGGGAAGTGCTTTTGATCGAGGACAATATGGACACCTTTTGTTAGACGTAATTGTTTTTTGTCCGTACTTTTATCCTTTTGTCGGACTTCATCTACCCAAGGGCCAGTAGCATTGACGATTTGTGCCGCATGAACTTCCACTACTTTTCCTGTTACATGATCTTTTACTTTTGCCCCAATTAGTTTTTTCTTGTTATATAAAAATCCTGTCATTTCAGCATAGTTTACACAAAGTGCGCCATATTCAACCGCTTTTTTTAGCACTTCAATTGTTAAACGTGCATCATCGGTACGATACTCTACATAGTAGCCGCCGCCAACGAGCTCATCGCGCTTTAATAATGGCTCAAGCGCTGCTGTTTCTTGTGCACTCAGCATTGTACGACGTTCTTTCTTTTTCACACCTGCTAATCGGTCATAGACCTTCAATGCTATTGAAGTCGTAAACGGACCAAGTGTACCATGCTTATATAAAGGCAACAGCATCTTTTCAGGCGTCGTTACATGAACACCATTATCATAAACGATTTCGCGTTCACGCCCAACTTCAGCCACTACACCCATATCAAATTGTTTTAAATATCGAAGGCCTCCGTGAATAAGCTTTGTTGAACGGCTAGATGTACCAGCCGCAAAGTCCTGCATCTCAATCAATGCGACAGATAATCCTCTTGATGCGGCATCGAGTGCAATTCCAGCACCCGTAATGCCACCTCCAATTACTAATACGTCAAAGCTATATTGCTCTAAATAATCCATAATTTTAGGACGATGCTCAAATGAAAACATACTTTCTCCCCCATTAGCTATGATTTGAATAAACGTGTAGCCTCTACAGCTCTTTGCCAGCCCGCGTATAATATCGCGCTTTGCTCTGTGGTCATTTTGGGTTGATAGGTTTGCCCATTTGCCCATAATGCAGCTAACGCCTCTTTATTATCCCAAAATCCAGTTGCCAGCCCTGCTAAATAGGCTGCCCCGAGTGCAGTCGATTCATTTAGCTTTGCTAACTCCACCTCTAACTGTAAAATATCACTTTGGAATTGCATTAAGAAGCCATTACTTACAGCTCCTCCATCTACCCGCAATACTTCAATTGGCGTACCTGCCGCTTCCTCCATTGCATCCAGTACATCTTTCGTCTGGTAAGCCAATGATTCAAGTGTTGCGCGAATAAAATGTTCTTTTGAAGTACCCCGTGTCAAGCCAAAAATAGCGCCACGGGCATCGGTATCCCAGTATGGTGTTCCTAATCCTACAAATGCAGGTACAATGTATACACCATCGGTATCAGCAACCTTTGTTGCATATTTTTCAGATTCCTTAGCAGTTCGAATCATTCGAAGACCATCACGTAACCACTGAATTGCAGAACCTGCTACAAAGACACTGCCTTCTAATGCGTATGTTACAGTGCCATCAATACCCCATGCAATCGTTGTAAGCAAGCCATTTTCAGAATGTATAGCCTGTTCACCCGTATTTAACAACATAAAACAGCCAGTACCGTACGTATTTTTAGCCATCCCCTTCGCAAAGCATGTTTGCCCAAAGAGCGCTGCTTGCTGGTCGCCAGCAATACCTGCAATTGGCGTTTCTTCCCCAAAAAATATGCTTGGTGCTGTTTTCGTATAGATTTCTGAGGAATTTCTTACTTCTGGTAACATTGTCATAGGGATATTTAGTAGTTTGCAAAGTTCTTCGTCCCATTGTAGTTCATGGATATTATAAAGTAATGTCCGCGCCGCATTGGAGTAATCCGTAATATGTGCCTTCCCTTTTGATAATCGCCAAACAATCCAACAATCAATCGTGCCAAATAGTAAATCACCATTTTCTGCCTTGTCACGAGCACCTTCAACATTGTCTAAAATCCATTTAATTTTTGTTGCAGAAAAGTAGGAATCCAGACGTAACCCTGTCTTTTGCTGAAACATTTTTTCATGGCCATGTTCCTTCAACTCTTTAACAATGTCCTGAGTTTGCCTTGATTGCCAAACGATAGCATTATAGACAGGCTGACCCGTATGTTTATCCCAAACTACCGTAGTTTCCCGCTGATTAGTAATGCCAATTGCATGTACCTCACTTGCTTCATGACCACTTTCAGTTAAAACAGCTGCGATAACTGCGAGCACTGATCCCCAAATCTCATTGGCGTTATGCTCTACCCAGCCTGCCTTCGGAAAATACTGCTGAAATTCCTTTTGTGCAACATGGACAATTTCACCTTTATGATCGAATAAAATCGCTCTTGAACTTGTCGTACCTTGATCAATTGCTAAAATAAATTCACCCATTCATTCTCCCCCTTAGGTTTTCACACCACGCTCGAGATCGCTGTAAGCTTTTCTTTAATTTACTGCGACCGCGATGCTCAGTTACCACTACATTACCCGTTTGAACATTTTTTCCACTTCATAGGTTGTAAAATGAATTAGCACTGGCCGACCATGTGGACAGGTAAATGGATTGTCTGCCTTACGTAAATCGTCTAGCAACGCAACCATTTGCTCTTTCGTTAAATAATGATTCGCCTTAATAGACTTTTTACAGCTCATCATAATGGCTGCTGCCTCACGCATTTTTTTTACATCTGCCTTTTTCGTCGTCAATACTTGCTCAATTAAATCCTCAATAATGTCCTGCTCCTCGCCATTTGGAAACCAGCTAGGGTGCTCACGAATAACAAATGATGACTGTCCAAAATCCTCTAAAAATACACCAACAGCCTCTAGCTGCTGTCTATTTTCACGCAGTATAAGCGCCTCATCCGCTGCGTAATGGAAGGTTAAGGGAAGTAATAATGTCTGTCGTTCGTTCGGATTTACTTGCCCTACCTTTTCACGGAAAAACTCGTATTTAATACGTTCCTGTGCCGCATGTTGGTCGATTAAATAAAAGCCATCTTCCATTTGTGCAACGATATATGTCCCGTGAATTTGTCCTACTACTTCAAGAGCAGGGAATGGCTCTTTTTTAGGCTCTTCTATTTGAGATTCTTCTATTTGAGGCTCCTCATTTAGAAATTCCATGTGCTCTATTGGTGACTCTACTTCAACCTGATTTGTTTCTAAATGTTGAATTGGTTGCCAGCTCTCTTCTATAACTGTAGCTGTAGGTGCTGGCTCCTCAACTGGTAATATGCTGGACTCCTGAACAGTTTGCGCATCATAAAGCTTTTCAACGATAGCATTCATTTTTTCAACATCCAGCTTCGGTGTAGGCTTCCAAATATTCAACTGTTCTGTTGCAGGTTTCGGAATTTTTTCTTTCTTTTCCATTAGTGGTACACGCATAACTTCTCGAATTTTGCCACGAATTGTTTCTTCAATCAATTTCAGTAGCTCTAGTTCTTTACTTAAACGTATTTGATGTTTGGCTGGATGAACATTCACGTCTGTTAAATACGGATCACCTTCGATATAAAGCGCTACAATTGGAAAACGCTCAATCGGTAAATACGTATGGTATGCATCGATAATAGCCTTTTGCACCAAATAATGTTTCACCCAACGCCCATTGACAAACAGCGACATATAATTTTTAGAAGCACGCGTCACCTCTGGTAAAGAAACAAAGCCCGACACCTTATAGTCATGAGACTCCCCTTGAAACGGCACCATTTTTTTCGCATTATGCATGCCATAGATCGCAGCAAGTACTTGCTGTACATCGCCTCGTCCATTTGTCTGTAATAACTGCTGACCGTTATGTAGCAATCGAAAGGCAATTTGTGGATTACCAAGCGCTAGACGGTTCATAAGATCAATCGTATGCCCAAGCTCGGTTTGTATCGTTTTCATATATTTTAAACGCGCAGGCGTATTGAAAAATAGCTGTGCCACTGTAATATCTGTTCCTTTACGCAATGGCCCAGGCTTTTGCATTGTCACATGGCCGCCCTCTAGTTCCACATACGTCCCTGATTCACCAGTCGAAGTAATCATCGTCATTTTGGATACCGATGCGATTGATGCTAATGCTTCACCACGAAATCCTAAAGTACGAATACGAAATAAGTCATGCTCCTTATGAATCTTACTTGTTGCATGGCGGGAGAAAGAGATCAGTGCGTCCTCCTCATCCATCCCACTACCATTATCAATAACTTGAATTGAAGTGAGACCCGCTTCTAGCAAAAAGACATCAATGGACGTACTACCAGCATCAATCGCATTTTCGACTAGTTCTTTAACTACAGACGCTGGTCGTTCTACTACTTCCCCCGCGGCAATTCTATTGGATAGCCACGCGTCCATAATTTGAATTTTCCCCATGGCGCTTCACTCCTTTATTTTTTAGCGTTAACTAATTGCTGTTGTAATTCATATAAAATATTTATGGCCTGCATTGGTGATGTGCCTAGAATATTCACCTTCTCCAAGCTTTTCAAGACATCTGCCTCAGCTGAAGGCAACGCCGCTTCTTCTGTAAAGAGCGACATTTGTACAGGTTGTTCAACCACTTCTTGGGACATAGGAAGTTCTTTACCTGCCTCAAAGTTTTCGAGCAATATACGTGCTCTCTCTAAAATTTCCTCTGGTAATTGTGCTAGCTGCGCTACATGAATACCATATGATTTATCTGCCGCTCCCTTTTTCACCTTGTGTAAAAAGACAACTGTACCATTCTTTTCAGTGGCAGATACATGAACATTTTGTAAGCGAGTTAACTCTTTTTCTAAAGCTGTCAATTCATGATAATGTGTAGAGAAAAGTGTATTTGCACCTATTTTGTCATGAATATATTCCATCATAGATTGCGCAAGACTCATACCGTCATATGTGGAAGTTCCACGACCAATTTCATCAAACAGCATTAAGCTATTTTGAGTTGCATGCATAATCGCATGCTGTGATTCTAGCATTTCCACCATAAATGTTGATTGTCCTGCAGCTAAATCATCCGCTGCTCCAATTCGTGTAAAGATTTGATCTGTAATTGGTAATCTTGCCTTTTCCGCCGGCACATAGCATCCCATTTGTGCCATCACAACAATTAGTGCAACTTGGCGCATATACGTACTTTTACCAGACATATTGGGCCCTGTAATGAGCATCATGTTGTGATTTTCTTCGAGCACACAATCATTCGGTACATACATTTGCTTATTGAGCATTTTCTCAACAACTGGGTGTCGTCCTTCAATAATTTCAAGCGCACGTCCCGCATGAAATTCTGGCTTCGTAAAACGATATTTTTCAGAAACGCTTGCAAAGCTAAGCAATACATCTAATTCACTAATGCTCGCTGCTAATGCTTGTACACGTGGAATGAATGATTTTAATTGTTCACGTATTTCAACGAATAGATTGTACTCCAATGCCAAGCTCTCTTCCTCAGCATTCAAAATAAGCGACTCTTTTTCTTTCAGTTCCTGTGTAATATAACGTTCTGCATTTGCGAGTGTTTGCTTACGTTCATAGCGTGTTAAATCTGCCAAATGAATATTAGATTTTGTAATTTCGATATAATAGCCAAAAATACGGTTATAGCCTATTTTCAAGTTTTTAATGCCCGTTTTCGTACGTTCTGCTTGTTCTAGCTGGGCTATCCAGTCCTTGCCATTGCGAGACGCATAGCGCAGTTCATCTAATCGTTCATTATAGCCATCTCGGATAACATCACCTTCTTTAATAGTGATTGGTGGGTTATCTGTAATAGCAAGTGCCAATAAAGCCTCAACGTCAGCACATGTATCGAGTGCTGCACCTAACTTATGCAATGTTTCTTTATTGGCTCCAATTAGCTGTTGTTGAATAACTGGAACTTGTCGTAATGAATCGCGAAGCTGTGCTAAATCGCGCCCGCCTACATTGCCAAACGCCACACGACCAGCTAAACGTTCTAAATCATATACTTGTTTTAGAGAGATTTGTAATTCCGATCGTACAAAATATTCTTCTAACAAATCACTAACCATCGCAAGTCTATTCTCAATAGCTGAGCGTGATGCTAACGGTTGATGTAACCACTGCTTCAGCTTTCGCCCACCCATTGCTGTAACTGTGTCATCTAATAGCCATAACAATGTACCCTTTTGGTCTCCGCCACGAATTGACTGAATCAGTTCTAAGTTACGCTTTGAGCTAGAATCGATACGTAAATAGTTTTTCATTTCATTAAAGGTAAACGCTTGAATATGAGAAAGTGAACGCATTTGCGTCTTATCAATATAATGAAGCAAACGAAGGCAAGCCAACTGTATAGTTGCTGGTACCGCTTCTAAATAGTTCACTGCTTTGTCCATCGCCATTTCATCTTCTTCAACGGATAGGACAATGCCAACATTCATTGCATGTTCTGCTAACAAAAGCTGTAGGCTCTCTGTTACGATTAATTCTCGAATACCATAAGCCTGCATCTGCATTAGAAGTGCCTTGCCATCCCCTTTAATTGTTGACGCTATTGCTTCCCCTGTCGATAGATCTAAGTAGGCATAGCCAAATGTCGTAGCATCCAACTGTTCTGCTGCGCCAATAAAATGATTGGTTTTACCATCTAGCGCCTTACCTTCCATAATAGTACCTGGCGTAATAAGTTGGACTACTTCACGTTTGACTACACCTTTTGCTTGCTTTGGATCTTCCGTTTGCTCACAAATTGCAACCTTATAGCCCTTTTGCACAAGTGTTTCAATATAATTTTTTGCCGAGTGATGTGGTACCCCACACATCGGAATACGCTCCTTAGCACCTGCATCTCGGCTCGTTAATGTAATTTCTAAAATTTGTGATGCATTAATTGCATCTTCAAAAAACATCTCGTAAAAGTCACCTAATCTAAAAAATAAAAAGGCATCCTTATAATCTTCTTTTACTTGCAAATATTGTTGCATCATTGGTGTATAAGTTGTCATTTAAAAATTCCCTCGCTCTTGCCATTTAAATCAAATACGCATTGGCATATTTGCGTTTAGATAAATTTTGAATTGTGCTTGGGGCATGCACACTTGTAGTTACGTTAGCAATTGCTACTTAGAGCGATAAATCTAGGCTATTGAGTGCTTTATTTTCATTAAACAAAAAGCTAGCCTTTTCTTATTTTTTGCTACACAAGTCTTCATCCCCTGATTGTTATATTTATTATAACAAAAGATACATGCGAAACGCTTATTTCACCTTTGTAAAGATGCTAGCATTTCGCATGTATCAAAAAATATTATCTTGTATATTATCTTGGGCGTTCGTCAGGAAACGATGAGGACTCTAAAACAAATCTTCCTTCACTACTTGAGCTAGAAGAACTGGAACTAGAACTTGATGATGAAGATGATGAAGATGAACTTTCATCATTAAAATTCCATTCCTCTTCGAAATCTAGCGGATGTACACTAATACAAATTGTCATTTCACCCATTACCTCAACGACAGTCTCACGTTCTACTACAATTTCAAATTTTGTTCCACATGGAGAAATTACCGCTTCCATGCAATTTGGTTCTTGTATTACACGTACACGCACATCATCACCAACTGTTACTTCGCCATCTCTAAAATTAAGCTTTACCTTATCTTTATAGTGAACCGTTTCTGAAAACACTGCTGTTTTCGAATGATTACTATAAGCATACCATACATTAACATCAAACTTTCCTGACACTTCTACAAATTTACCGACTTTCTTTGCTGAACAAGTATGGTTGATTACCCAGCAACCGAGAATACTCGTCGGTTTATTTGTTGGACATAATGTTACACGTTCTTCCGTTCTCTTCTTCCCTTTGGCAACTACTGCTTTCGTCACGATTTGTCGTAAACGTTTCAGCGCAATTCCTCCTTCGACTCTTTTCACTCCATCATATGCAGGTAGCGCCCATTGGGTGAACATATTTCATAGAATCGAATTGACTTACTTTATACATTTTTACATTCAACAGCTTTAGGAGAGGCTTTCATTATGTGTATACCCCTTGCTAAATTTCGCCATAAAAATAGCCCGAATGCAGTCATTCGGGCTGTTTCTTCTATTATTTATTTATGAACAGCTACCCGGTTGAGAATTTTCTACATAAGAGCCAGTTTCACCGCGTAACACATCGCCACCTGTTGATCGCACAATTTCGTTCGTAACATTATTGGCAATTGTGTTCGACACTAATTGTAATAAGTCATTCACATCACCTTGTGATTCTTTAAATTGCTGTACGACAGGAATCGCATTAATTTCTTCTTCAATTTTTTCAATTTTGTCTTCGATCATTTTTAATGCTTTTTCTTTACCTAAGTGTTGGAAGTTTACTGCTTGTTTTTGCAAGCTTTTTAAACTAGCAATACGTTCACGAACAAGTTGATTTTCATTAATTTGTGCTTCAGCTTTTTTAAAAAAATCAACTTCCGGTGTATTCGCAATCATATGCGCAATTTCATGGGATTTTTTAATTAAATCTTCTTTTGTATACAATACTTGTGTCATTTACGCTTCCACCTTTTCATTTTTTACTACTTCCACAAATTCTCCAGTTAATGAATAAGAAGTAGCCTCCGTTATTTTCACTTTCACTAACTGTCCAATCAACTCTGTTGGTGCTTTAAAATTCACTAGGCGATTTTTCCGCGTATAGCCTGCAAGTACGTCATCACGACGTTTACTTGTTCCTTCCACTAACACTTCTACAATTTCGCCTTTCAAGCCTTCAAGCGCTTTTCTTGAATATTCTTGTACGACCGCATTTAAACGATGTAGACGCTCTTTTTTCACATCTTCTGGTACATTGTCAACCATCTTCGCAGCTGGCGTCCCTTCTCGAGGAGAGTAAATATACGTAAAGGCCATTTCAAAGCCTACTTCACGGTATAGAGATATCGTCTCTGCGAATTGCTCCTCTGTTTCGTTTGGATAACCGACAATAATATCAGTGGTTAACGTCACACCAGGGATTGCAGCTTTAATCTTATCTACTAGGCTAAGGAAATGCTCACGACTATATTTACGAGCCATAATTTTTAACACATCATTTGAGCCCGATTGTACTGGTAAATGAATATGTTCAACTAAGTTACCGCCTTTTGCGAGCACTTCAATTAAATAATCATCGAAATCACGAGGGTGACTTGTTGTAAAGCGAATACGCGGGATATCAATTTTTCGCAATTCATCCATTAAATCACCAAGACGGTAATCAAGGTCCTCAAAGTCTTTCCCGTAAGCGTTGACATTTTGACCAAGGAGCATAATTTCTTTATAGCCCGCAGCTGCTAGCTCACGAACTTCAGCAATGATTTCCTCTGGACGTCGACTACGTTCTTTCCCACGCGTATATGGCACGATACAATACGTACAAAACTTGTCACAGCCGTACATAATATTAACCCAGGCTTTAATGGAACCTAAACGTTTTTTTGGCAAGTTTTCAATAACGTCGCCCTCTTTAGACCAAACCTCTACAACCATTTCCTTCGACATGTATGCTTCTTTTAAAATATTTGGCAAACGGTGTATATTGTGTGTTCCAAATACCATATCGACGTGTGGATACGTTTTTAAAATTTTATTAACTACAGATTCTTCTTGCGACATACAGCCACATACACCAATTAGCATTTCTGGATTTTTGCGTTTATATTTTAGCAGGAAACCAAGCTCTCCAAATACTTTGTTCTCTGCATTTTCACGGATTGCACATGTATTGAGTAGCACCACATCTGCTTCCTCGATAATCTCTGTTGAAGTATAACCAAGCTGCATAAATATTCCAGCCATCACTTCTGTATCGTGTTCATTCATTTGGCAGCCATATGTACGGATATAGAAAGTCCGTCCCTCGCCCATGCCAGCAAATTGTTCTGCTATTTGGAAGTCTTTATGGTATTTCACTTCTTCTTTGCCACGTTTTTTTGCATCTTTTAATGAAGGTGCAGTAAAGACCTTCTCAAAATATTTACTATAATCCTTTTCAGGCTTGTCTTCTTTTTTTGGTTGATTGACTTGTTGACTGGTTAATCGTTGTTCCTCATTCATTGCAGGTCAGGTAACTCCTTTCAAACGAAATCCGTGCATTCGAATTCCCATTTTACTATTATACTGAATGATTACTACTTCCTACAAGGTTTGTGTACTAAATGTCGTGGTTTCGACTTAAATACACTTCTTATTAAAAATATTCCGTCGTTCTTGTCTATTGCTTCATAATAAACAAGGAGGCTGGGACAAAAGAGAAAAAGTGTTAGATTGACAGTAATTGCAATGTCGTTATTGTCCACTACGGCGGTGCTTTCCGCGGGCACACACGTAAGCCGCACCCCCCGCTATCGCGTGGTCTGTTGCGGCTTACGCTGCGTGCATTCCCGCAGGAGTCACCGCCTTCGCTACCAACAACAAGTCCTAGAAAAAATCACCGATGACATTATCAACGGTGATTGTTGTTATAACTCTATATATTTTTTTGTGCGTTGATTGAACCCTACAAGGTGTTGAACGCCTAAGCTCTTTAACAAATCAGTGTTGGCAAATGTATATTTTCCTAAATCATCAGGGAAGTGGGCGTCTGAAGAAACGGTAAACTCTACACCCCGTTGTACTAAAACTTTCAAAAACATAGGACCGGGGCACATTTCTTGCACGGGGTAGCGATAATATAACCCTGCATTAATTTCCGTCGCTGTTTGTGTGTTGACAAGCGCTTGCGCAATTTGTTCATACCACGAAAGATTAAACGCCTCATCCTCAACATGATAATGAAAGACTTTAAAATTATCCAGATGAGCCACAAAATCAAACATGTTAGACTGTATCATTTGCACGACCGTTGAAAAAAACTGCGTATAGTTCTTCTGCAATGTTATTTGATCCATATTAGCAAATAAATGCTCCGTTTGTGGATTATCAAAGCCCCAACCATCAACAAAATGAACAGAGCCAATTACATAATCCCAAGGGTGTCCTTCTAGTAGCGACGCCAATTCCTCCTCGCCACCTATAAAGTAATCCGCTTCAATGCCTAGCTTTAACTCGACACCATGCTGACGCCATCTTTTCTTTGCCTTTGCTATCGCTAATACGAAATCGTCCATATTTTCAGTCATCACACTATCTAGCCAGTATCGTTGCAGTCGACCGATTTCTTGTGAATCATCTAAATGCATATATTGTTCAAAATAGGAGCGAGCCTCATGAAAGCGATACAAATGATCGACAATACCAACCTCTCGTAAGCCAAGTTGTTTTGCCTGATGTAAATATAGGTCAAGCCATTCTTCACTATAGCAACCATTGTGTAATCGACTAGCCAATGCTGACACTTGCCATTCGACTAACGCTTTGGAACCTTTAGTAGTACTTCTAGGCTCATGAAAGTGCGAGATCGCCCGAGATGTTCGCTCCAACCAACGGAAAGAATAAGGCCCCTCCTCTAAATGTACATGGTAATCAATTGTCATCCACTTTTCCCTCCACTACATATTGTCCACTGTTCTTCGTATACTTGCCAGTCTTCTGGGCAAGCAATATCACACATTATTTCCGTACATTGTGCTAAATGACAGATTTGATAAAATGAATGGCCATTAATTTTTGATGCATCTGCTAATAGTATTGTCTTTTTACTTTGCTGTAGCATCTTTTGGGAAATCAGTGATTCATCTAAATCATAGTCATACACCATGCCATCCTTCATGCCACCGCAAGATAAAAACGCTTTGTCGAAATTCATATTGCCTAACCATTCTAATGTCATTGCACCAGCAACCGAAGCTTGTCTAGGGTTTGTTGTTCCACCTAGTAAAATAACTTTCCCTGTCATCCGTCTTTCTTCAATGGCGAGATTAAATTGTGCAGCAGCGGCAATGGAGTGAGTAACAACAGTAATATCCTCAACCGCCATTAAGTAATCTGCAATGTGCACTGTCGTCGTCCCTGTATCAACTGCAATCGTATCCCCATCACATATTCGCATTGCAGCCTGCCGGGCAATGGTACACTTTGCTTCTTTTTGCATTTGCAATTTCCGCAAAAATGCAGGTTCCGTTCGAACATTTGTATACTTAATTGCTCCTCCATGCACTCTCGTCAATAGATGTTGCTGCTCTAGCTCATCCAAATCCCGACGAACAGTTTCAGGTGCTACGAATAATGCCTCTGCGATATTTGTCACAATGATTTTTCCATCAAGCTCTAATTGCTTTAATATAAATTCAAACCGTTCAATTTTAGCATACGTCATGATAGTGCAATCACATCTTCCTTCGCTACGTAACACTTATAGTTTTTACCTAGTTCAAGCGTTTGCCCACGCTGATGTAACTGTTCCATTGTAAATACACAGTCGCCTTCTAAAGTCGTACGAATGATATTACCACTCATTAACGACTGTGTCGCTACACCTAAAAGACAAAAGTCTCCATCCTTCTTCTCGACATGAATAGCTTCTGGTCGAATGGCAAACTTCCCACTATCTCCAGGCAATTTCGTTCCTATCATCGTCTCTAGCACATGTCGTGGAAAAACATTATAATGACCAATGAAATTCGCAACAAATTCATTTTTCGGATTCGTATAAATTTCTGTCGGTGTGCCGCTTTGCGCAATTTCCCCATTGCTCATCACAAATATTTTGTCTGATACAGCCATAGCCTCATCTTGATCATGGGTTACTAAAATCATTGTCATTCCAAGCTGCCGTTGTATCGCTCGTAAATCGCTCTGTAATTTTTTGCGTATTTGCGCATCAAGTGCACTTAGTGGCTCATCTAAAAGCAACACTTTAGGTCGTACAACGAGCGCTCGTGCAAGCGCTACTCGTTGCTGTTGACCCCCAGACAATTCCTTTGGATATGCATTCGCCTTTTCTGTCAAATGCACGATGGCTAGAATTTCCTGCACACGTTGCTCCACTTCTGTATTATTTATTTTTTGCATTCGCAAGCCAAATGCAATATTTTCTTTGACGGTCATGTTCGGAAATAGTGCGTAGGATTGAAATACCATCCCGACCTGGCGCTCTTTTGGCTGGATGCCACCCATATTTTTTCCTTCAATTTGTATTTTCCCTGCTGTTGCATCCGTTAGGCCCGCAACAATTCTTAAAATGGTACTTTTCCCACAGCCACTTGGCCCTAAAAGTGTAATAAATTGACCTTTTTCAATTGTCATTTCGATATTTGATAAGACAGTTGTTTGTTCATATTTTTTATGAAGACCTTCAATTACAATATAGCTCATACATTTGTCGCACCTTTCGAACGATTCGTTAGTATCGCAATAGCGAACGTTAATAAGCCCATAAGAATGATATAAATAAAGACGACCGCACTGGCAATATGGCCACTCGTACTTAGCTTTTTCATTAAATAAATTTGTACCGTTTCAAAGCGCGAGCCGACTACTAAATTAATTAGTACAAATTCTCCAAAAAGCACTGAAAACGATAATAATGCGCCAGCAAACAAGCCCGGATAAACGGTAGGCAACAGTATTTTCGTAAATGCTTGCGTTTTAGTTGCTCCTAATAATTGCGCGGCGTCCAACAGTTGCCTTGCATCTACATTACGCAAGCTATTGCGCGTCCCTTGATATATATATGGCAAAATACCAATCACGTAGGCGCCCAATACGACCAAAATCATCGGTACACCTACTGTTGAATACACGCGGATCAATCCAACGGCTAAAATAATACCCGGAAAAGAATACACCATAACGACTGCCACTTGAATCCATTTCTCATACTTAGGAAAATATAAAACAATGACAAATATCGCAGGTACAATGACTAATAATGCTATGACGACTGCACCTCCAGAAAGGAAGACAGAACGTCCAAATGCCTGCATAAATGCTGCATCCTGAAACAGTGTAGCAAGCCACTTGAATGTCAGTCCCTCTGGAAGAATCGTTTTATGCCACTTTGATGAAAATGCATAAAGCATTGTCGCTACTATCGGCAATAGCAAATACAACATTAAAAGGAGGAAAACGATATTAGCAAAATTTCTTTTTTTCATTACAATTTCCCCCTTGTTTTCTTTATGCTCCATTCACTTATTAGCATTGCGGTCACCATCGTTACCGCCAGTAATACTGCAATAGCACTTGCCAACTCGGGTTGAGCAAATATATCTCCCTTAATCAGTGCTCCAATTCGTATAGCAACTAAATTATAATTACTACTAGTTAAGGCGTATGCAGAAGCATAGGCACCCATTGCATTGGCAAATAACACGCTAAAGGTTCCAACAATACCTGGTAACATAACGGGAATACCAATTTTTATCCAAAACTGAAAAGTCGATGCACCTAAAAGCGCAGCCGCTTCCTTCCATTGCTGCTGTATGCCATCATAAATCGGATACAGCAGCATTAACGCTAATGGCAATTGAAAATAAATATAAATGAGCAATAAACCACTCCAGCTATAAAGGG
Organism: Lysinibacillus sp. NPDC093210; assembly: GCF_044753985.1. Taxonomy (NCBI): domain Bacteria; kingdom Bacillati; phylum Bacillota; class Bacilli; order Caryophanales; family Bacillaceae; genus Lysinibacillus; species Lysinibacillus sp. NPDC093210. The sequence goes on from NZ_JBIVOE010000002.1 coordinate 268,829, forward strand.
AAAAGGATGATAAAGCACCTATTTCCCATTTTTCAAATAGCAACGTAAATAGCCCACTATTACCAAGCAAGACAATAAACGCAAAAGCTAAAGGAATACCTGAAAAATTTGAAGTTAAATTTGTTACTATTAAAATTTTCTCCCGTACCGGCTGCGAAAAGTGCATAATCGCATAAACTGCAAACAACGTAACCATTAGCGCAACTACTGCGGAAATGACGGATAACGTCACACTATTTTTAAATCCTTGTAAAATATAATTATTCGTTAATACGGATTTATATTGCGCTAACGTAAATCCTTCACTATTACTAAAGCTTGTTACAAGCATGTACAGTAATGGCACTAGAAAAAATAACAATACAAGTAACAGGAAAGGTGTAAGCCAGGCAAAAGATTGCCTCTTAGATATCAAAACTACCACTTCTTTCTAACTTAAAAATGTATAAACGTTAAATCTGACATACACGAATGTTTTTTTAATTAGTTTGTTGTAATGTTTGTACTCCCTCTAATAATAGTGGAACCATCTCCTCAGAAGGCTCTATATTCATTAAATGACAACAGAGTGGTGCTACTTGTAGCTGAGACACCACGCCATCTTTTATACCTGCTTTAACAGCTTGGGACATTACAAACATAGGTACATGCCGATCCTCAGTCGTTGACCCGCCATGATTGCCATCACTTGTCATCCCATGATCTGCCGTCACAATCACTTCGTATCCTTGTGCCATACATTTTGGAATAAACAGCGACAATAGTGCATCCACAGCTAATACGCGATTACGATATTGCGCTGAGTTTGCTGTAAACTTATGCCCATCATCATCTACATTCATCGAGTGAATATATAAGAAATCCGGTTGTTTTTGATCCATTAACCAAGCTGCATCTGCAAATAAATGACTGTCAGGATAATGATCTTCAAAATAGAACAAGCCATTTTCAATCGGAAGCTTTGTATCGAATTGTAAACGGTCCTCCATATGCTGAAATGGTGCTCGATTGTAAAGCTCACTTACCCAATAATAAGCTGCTGCTGCTGTAGAAAGACCATTGGACTTCGCTAAATGAAATAAACTACTTTGTGTCGATAAGCGCATCGTCATATTACTTGTTACACCATGAACGATTGGTGGTGTTCCCGTTAAAATAGTTTCATATAAGGGTCTCGATAAAGACGGTACTTCAGAACGAACCTCGAAACGTGAAGCTATATTACGCTCTACTAAATGTTGCATAAATCCCATGTGTGTACATGCCGTATCAAAACGAAGTGCATCGATGACAACAAGAGCGACTTTTTTATTTGGCATGAATTAATACCTGCTCTTGATACATTTGTGGAATTTGCTTTGTCGTTTCTTCCCACTGTTTTTGATCATTAACTGGTTGTGCGTTTTTATACATTTCTGCTGGTAGTAATAGATCCTTTACTTCCTGAGATAACTTCACATTTTCACGAATTGGTCGTGCGTAACCTTTTGCTAAGTTTTCTTGGCCTGCATCCGATAAAATATATTCTCGAGTTAACATGGCAGCATAAGGGTTTTTCGCATACTTATTTATTACCGTTGCATAGCCTGATGTTACAGAGCCTTCTGATGGAATTACTACATCAAAGCGTTGTTCATCAATTTGATGACGATAGCCTAATGCATTAAAGTCCCATAAGATTGCTACATCAATTTCCCCTTTTTCTAAATTAGCGACGGATGGATCGCCTTGTAAACGCCCTTGTTGCGCTAATTCCGCAAAGAAATCAATACCTGGTTGAATATTCGATTCATCGCCTCCGAAAGCCATTGCGGCTGCTAATATCGCAAATTGTGCTTGGTTTGCTGTTAAAGCATCACCTATGCTGACATGATAATCTCCATTTTTAAGATCTTCCCAAGAGGTTGGTGCATTTTTCACATTGTTTGTATCTGTTAAAAATGAAATGGTGCCTGTATAGCCAACAATCCAATGACCTTCATCATCTTTGGCCCAGTCCGGAATATCATCCCAATACGAGGTTTTGTATGGTAATGTTAGGCCTTTATCCTTGGCAATTGGTCCAAAGGCAATCCCTACATCCCCAATATCAGCTGTAGCATCATCTTTTTCTGCTTCAAATTTTGCTAGTTCCTCTGCACTCGACATATCTGTATCTTGATGCTTGATGGCATATTCACTATCAAGCTCTTGCCAAGTCTCTACCCAGTTTGCCCATGTATCTGGCATACCGACTGAATTAACCGTTCCTTCTTGTTTCGCTTTTTCAGTAATTTCATCAAGTGACGCATTACTATTGACCCCATTTGAATTAGAAGAACTGTCCGAGCAAGCTGCCAACATTGAAATTGCTAATGCACCGATTAAACCTTTCTTCCATAACTTTTGAATTGTCATGAGTTGGACCCTCCATTTGTTTATGTTTATTTTTATTTGCTTACAACAGTAATCTTATAAAACAAACATTAAGTAAGTATGGATGGCTTAAAAATATTTCGTAAACATTATTGAGAATTTATAAATATATGTGAAGTTTTTTAAGTATTAGAGGAATTGTAAAGATGGTTGTATTCTTTGAGGTAAAAAGAGGCATCCAGTTGTGTATGCACACGTTTGTTTAGTTTATCAGACGTGCACATACCCCAGATAAATCAAGTTAGTCCTAGAAAATCTGCATATGTATGCGGTTCATTTTCCTTTAAAATCGTTAAAAATGTAAAAGCAAGCTGAACAACCGACCACCATTTCATGTTATAGGCTATTTCAAATCGACTTGGCTCTAATGAAAAAACGTCCTGAAAGATATGAAGTGGCTCGATTTGTTCATCTTTTAAAATTGATAAGAAACCTAAAAAAAGTGTATGATCTTTTACTTCAATTACTTTACCATCAACAAGAGCATCTATATTTTCTGGCTGATGGAATTTACATTGAGTCGCAACATACTGTTCTAAATCTAGAGCACGTTGCCGTTCTTCACGTTCCTTTTTTTTCGCAATAAAATCAATGATATTATTCACGAACATCGCCTCTTTTTTTCTTTTATTGTATCATTCTTTCATATAATTTTACCCGCGCACGCCCCCTATTAATCATTGATGAAGTTCTACTATTAAAAATTGTGTTACAGATACTTGATGGAACATGTAAGTAACAGTTGATTTCCGCTGTGTATCACTCTCTCTGCTCCATTCAACTAGAATAATTGTTTGTGTGCCTGGCACTGAGCATAGATACCTAGCATAGTAACGGTTTCAATTCCGCGGGCATGTTGTAAGCCGTACCCCGCTTTAGCGCGGTTTGTTGCGTCTTACATTCCCTTCGTTCTGAGCAGGATTTCGTGGATTTTTACTTAGTTAGTATTAGAATGCAAAGCTAGGAATTGTTTGTGTGCCTGACACCTTGGTGCCACACCTTGCTTCCTTTTATTGACATACTAAAAGCCACAATTTTAAAATTGTGGCTTTTAGCAATCTTATTTACATAAATTCCTGCACAAGTGCATTGAATTGATTTTCGCTCATTTGAATATCGATATCCGTTAATGGTAGCTCAGCGTAACCAGGAACTTTTTCTTGATAAGAAGCTGTTTCTTTATCCTGATAAATAATCCCTGTAACTAAGCCTTCATTCTCCATTACAGTACGCATTGCCATACCACGGTCAGCATTATCGTAACCTTCAATATCAGCAAGCTTTGTTAAGTTTTCTTTAAACCAATCGTACGTATTTACTTTGTTGTACGTAACACATGGTGAAAATACATTGATAAATGAGAAGCCTTTATGGTTAATGCCTGCTTCAATTAAAGCTGTTAATTCTTTAATGTCAGTTGAGAAGCCTTGTGCCACAAATGTAGCACCGCTTGTTAATGCTACTTCCAATGGTTTTAACGATGGCTCAATAGCACCACCTGGCGTAGATTTTGTAATAAATCCAGCAGCCGAACGTGGAGATGTTTGGCCTTTTGTTAAACCGTAAATTTGGTTATCCATTACAACATATGTGATATCGATATTACGACGGATGGCATGAATCGTATGCCCCATACCAATCGCAAAGCCATCTCCGTCACCACCAGAGGCGATAACATTTAAATCACGGTTAGCCATTTTTAATCCTTGTGCAATCGGTAATGCACGACCATGAATGCCATGGAAACCGTATGAATTAATATAACCTGAAATACGACCTGAACAGCCGATCCCAGAAATAACTGCTAGTTCATTTGGTTCGATGCCTACGTTTGCTGCTGCACGTTGAATCGCAGCCTGTACTGAGAAGTCGCCACAACCTGGGCACCAGTTTGGTTTCACTGTATTACGAAAATCCTTAAATGTTGCCATTAGCGAGTCAACTCCTTCACTCTATTTTCTAGTTCACCTGGTAAGAATGGTGTACCGTTATATTTTGTAATGTTTTCAATTTTATCGTGTCCACCAATATTCATTTTCATGATATTCGCTAATTGACCTGTGTAGTTATTTTCTACAACGATTACTTTTTTCGCTTTCGCCACAAGAGGTGCCATTTCAGCAGATGGGAATGGGTGAATTAAGCGAATATGCGCATGATTTACCTTCATACCTTGTGCGTTTAAACGCTCTTGTACTTCTTCAATCGCTCCACGTGTTGAATTAAAGCCTACTAATAATACATCCGCTTCTTCATGTGGTGCATTTTTATAAACAGGTGTATCAAAATTCAATGCTTCTAGCTTACGGAAGCGTTTATCCATTTGTGTACGACGGTTGCCAGTTGCTTCAGATGGCTTCCCTGTTTCATCATGCTCAACACCTGTTACATGATGGATACCGTTTAAGTGACCAGGTAATACGCGAGGCGATACACCGTCTTCTGTATCTTCATAACGCTTGAAGTAAGCTTTATCTGCTGAAACTTCAATATCATCTGTAACAATTTTCCCACGACGAATTTCAATTTTTTTGTAATCGAATGGTTCAACAGTTTGTTTACCAAGCGATAACTGTAAGTCCGTCATTAAAATTACAGGCAATTGTAATTCCTCTGCAATATTAAACGCTTGAATTGTGTCAAAGAACGCTTCTTGCATTGTTGACGGCGCGATGACCACTTTCGGAATTTCACCATGCGTACCATAAAGCATCGCCATTAAATCTGATTGTTCTTGCTTCGTTGGTAAACCAGTAGATGGACCGCCACGTTGTGTATCGATAACAACTAGAGGTTGCTCAGTCATACCTGAAAGCCCGATTGCTTCCATCATTAATGATAGACCAGGGCCTGCTGAAGCTGTAAATGAACGTACACCACCGAAGTTAGCACCAATCGCCATCGTTGCCGCCGCGATTTCATCTTCCGTTTGAATAACTGCCCCACCAAACTTAGGTAATTTCTTAATAAGATATTCCATAATTTCTGATGCAGGTGTAATCGGGTATGCCGCCATAAAGCGTGTCCCAGCAGCTAGTGCACCAAGTGCTACTGCATCATTCCCAATCATGAACATCCGGCGTTTACCATCAGCTGGAGCTAATGCCCACTCACCGATACGATCGCCTAATAGTTCATTCATCATTTCATGACCACGCGCGATTGCTTCCATGTTTTTCTGAACAACTTCCTCACCTTTTTTGCCGAAGATGTCATCAACAACATTTTGGAATACAGCATCTTCTAAGTTTAGAAGAGATGCAGTCGCTCCGATTGCTACCATGTTTTTCATTAGCGTTGTACCAAGCTCTGCCGCCACCTCTGTAAAAGGTACAGCAAATAATGGTGCTTTTGAATCCTCTGGTTTTACAGGATCAAATTTTGCATCGGCTAAAATAATGCCTTTTTCTGTTAGTTCTTTATAATTGACGTCGATTGTTTCTTGATCGAACGCCACTAAAATATCTAAATCATCCGCAATGGAACGTACTTCTGTTGGACGAACTGTAATTTTATTATTAGTGTGGCCACCTTTTATACGAGAAGAGAAGTGACGATAACCGTAAAGGAAATAACCTAAACGATTCATTGCCATCGAGAAAATCTCACCTGTACTCTCAATCCCTTCACCTTGCTGCCCACCGACTTTCCACGAAAGCTGATGTAACATCTCAACAACTCCTTAAATCCAATGTATACTATTATTTTTTTCCTTCATAAGTTTAACACGAAGAAACGGTCTGCACTATTGTTATTCAATGAATTGGGCTAAATTCAGACCTTTGACTGAAAATGTTGTTCAAAAAGTTGTAATTTTCAAATCAATTAAGTATAAAAAATTAACTTGCTGATTTCAAGTGCATGATTGGACATTTATTTTTGAATTTTAGGCAATGCTAATTGCACAATAACGGCTTCTTATAACGTAAAAATCCACTTCGCTTTCCGCGGGCACGACGTAAGCCGCAACCGTCGCTTTCGCGTCGTCTGTTGCGTCTTACGTTATGTGCGTTCCCGCAGGAGTCTGTGTGGATTTTTACTTAGTTAACCCTACTGGCTAGGTCATGAACATTCAAAATTGTTTCGGTGCCTGACACTTCGCTTAATCTCTTAGCACCATAACGACTTCTAAAGCGTAATAATCCACTTCGCTTTCCGCGGGCACGACGTAAGCCGCAACCGTCGCTTTCGCGTCGTCTGTTACGTCTTACGTTGCGTGCGTTCCCGCAGGAGTCTGCGTGGATTTTTACTTAGTTAACCCTACTGGCTAGGTCATGAACATTCAAAATTGTTTCGGTGCCTGACACTCATCTAAAAAATTCAGAATTGTTTCGGTGCCTGGCACTCATCTAAAAAATTCAGAATTGTTTTGGTGTCTGGCACAAAAATAGGCACAAAGGAAGCCCTATCACTTTGACTTCTAGAGGAAGGAGCACTAGATGCGAATAGATAATACCGTTCACATCTGTTAGACGCTCGTTCATAAAAGAAGTTTAGTGATAGGGCTTGTACATTTTATAATTCTTTATAGTGGAATGAACATCTCCACTGTTTTACTAATAATTGGTGGGGTCACCCCCACCAATTAAAGTTCTACTTTAATTATCGAACACGTTTTTCTACTAGCAGCTTTAAGGCTGTACGTTCTTCACCAGCAATTAAAATATCGGCAAACGCCGGTGCGCAAATTAAATCTGTGCCACTTGGCGCTACAAATCCGCGTGCGATGGCCACTGCTTTCACGGCTTGGTTAAGTGCACCTGCCCCAACTGCCTGCATTTCTGCTTGCCCTTTTTCTCTGATTACCGCGACTAATGCACCTGCAACTGAATTTGGATTAGAGCGTGATGATACTTTTAATGAATCCACAATTATTCCTCCCCGTTTCGCGAATAGTGTTTACGCTCAATAACTTATGTCCCCCTTTTTGGACCTCAAGTTATTGTCCGTAGGTCATTTTATGCTCAGCAAAATGAAAATAGACTATTTTCATTTCTGATATATTGTAAACTGATTAATTCCATGATGTTTTTATTGGTATATATTCATTTTTAATACTAATAAACCTCCTATTTAGAATGGTTTATCCACCAAAACTGCAGGTAAAAAAAAAACTACTATGCATGAAGTATGCACAGTAGTTTTCATTAAGCTTGAAACGGATAGTCCTCATTAATATATATTCTTTCACAATTAACAGCTTTCCCTGTCTTGTCATCAATATCAACATAAAAGCCACTTAATACTTCGCGACCCTTTTTTGGTACTTCAAAACGTGACGGCATATTAGTTTGAAATTTGTAAATAACACTTTCCTTTGTCATCCCTAAAATTTCATCATACGGTCCTGTCATGCCGACGTCCGTAATATAAGCAGTACCTTTAGGATAAATACGCGCATCTGCTGTTTGCACATGCGTATGTGTTCCAACAACTGCCGATGCCTTGCCATCCAGGTGCCAACCAAGCGCTATTTTTTCACTTGTCGCTTCTGCGTGGAAATCCACAAACACTAGTGGCGACGTTTTGCGCGCTTCTTCGATTAATTTCTCTGCCATTGCAAACGGATCTTCATGCGGTGGCAAAAATACACGACCGTGTAAATTGATAACAGATAACGTAACACCATTTTTCGAAATTTGCACCATACCCTTACCTGGTGCATCAGCCGAAAAGTTTGCTGGTCGAATTAAATAATCAGCATCATCAATAAAATCAAAAATATCTTTATTATCCCAAGTGTGGTTACCCATTGTAATAACATCTACACCCATTTGTAATAAATCATTATAAATATTACGTGTAATCCCACGACCCGCTGCAGCATTTTCACCATTTGCAATAACTACATCTGGACTATATTTCTTTTTTAATCGTGGTAAATATTTTTCAACCGCATCTCGTCCAATTGAACCGACGATATCTCCAATAAATAGTACTTTCATTTTACAAAACCACTCTTTCTATCAATAACACTCATTAGAGTTTACCATTTTTTCTTCATCAATCGCAAAAATAAAAGGAAAAATTCGCGTCAGATTACGTTGCTGGCTTGCATATAAATTTAATATTTATTCGTTTTCACTAAAAGAGCAATCACCTCATTAGCGATGATTGACTAATTGCTTTGTTTTGCTCGCTCTAATTTTGTTACTAGTTGCTTTTTCTTTGGCATGCACTTGGCCTACTAAATAAGGTCCGAACTTCCATTTGTTCAGTAAATATGTAACACAGATGGAGCATACCGTGCTGATTAAAAACGTGCTAACGATAACAGAAGAAGCACTTAATATATCTACATATTTCGTAAAAAAACTTTTTAGCATGATATTAAAAAGTGGATGTAGCAAATAAATGCCAAAAGAGTAACGACTTATGAAAATAATTAATTTAGGCATGTTCCTTATTTTACTAGCGATAAAAAACAATAGAAAAGCTACACTCAATGTGTAAAATATAACATCAATTCTCTTTGAGTGAACTTCAGTAATCAATCCAGACCATTGACTAGTAAGTAAAATACCTAGCATGAGTAAACAAATACTTGGTAATACATTACGAAAACGATGGAGCAACGAAATAAACTGCTCGTAATTTTTACCACAATAATAGGCCACTACAAAATAGGCGATCCATGCAGGAAATGGCATCTTATTTAATACAGTCCATTCCACTTCTAAATAAGGAAGAAAATACAAATACTTAAATGGGTCGAAAAAATTGAAAAAGGCTAGATAAGCAAAATTAATGAGACATGCTGTAAGGATGACTTGATAGGCTGGATATTTTGAAACAATATATTTTACAAATAACGGATGCAACAAGTAAAACTGAAAAATGATGATAATAAAATAGCCGTGAAAATCACCTTCGAAAAAATTTAATAAAACCTTTTTTTCAAAATCCATACTATTTATGTTAATGGAATGAAGGGCTGCATCTACAATCCCTATAAAAATAAAAGGTAAAAAAATATAAGAAAAACGTTTTCTATAAAATCTTTTTGGCAATTCATCTGAATAGGAATACGCAATCACAAATTCCGAAATAAAAATAAAGACAGGTGTCCCGAACATTAATGCTAATTGAAGAGATGTTAGTACAAAAAACACCGTATTTTCTTCTATATCGTATATGTCCAACACTAAAGTGACACTATGCATTAAAACAATTCCCAAACAGGCTACAAACCTTAGTAAAAATATTTCCTTAACAACTGGCTTCATTTTCCCACCTGCCATTTCTAAGCAATTAAACTTATTTTTAATGAGTAATCTAGCAAATCTAACTTACTTAAAAACGTAGGGAAAGCTTTCTAGTCGTTGGAAATGACAACACGCTTTAAGTGCCGCAAAATATCTCGCATTGTAGTAGGTTGGAAAATAAAATTCCCAACAAAAATAACAGTCATAGTCCATACAGAAATACATACAGCTGCAACAAACCAAGTAATGACAGTTGCAATATGTAATTCGATAAAAAATAGAAATGGTGATGCTGCGATAAATGCCAAAATACTATTTAGTAAAATTTTTTTAACGGTAATGTAAACTGAAATTTTTAGTATCTCTTTAGACGTATAAAGTATTAAATCACATGTACGATATGCATAAGAACAAAGTGCTCCAATCAAAATGCCTTCAACACCTAGAAATTGTACTAAAACAAAGGAGAAACTAAAGTTTATGACCGCTTCAATAATCGCACGAATTTTTGTCTCTTTAAAATGTCCAGCTGAATTGACTAATGTATTTGCAGGAATTCGAATAGCATTGGCAATGCCTACAACTACAAAGAGTGCCCCTAACCACGGTCTTATATAGTTTGCATCCTCAATACCCGCTGTATAGATAGTTATAAAAGGCAAAATTAAAATGGCTGTACATGTATAACCGAAAGCTACAACTGCAAAAAAAACGTATTCGAAATGATGAAAATGTTTTTGAAGTGTGTCTCGATCTTCTTTTACAAGTATGTCTCCAAAGGCTGCTAACATCGCACTAGAAAAAGCTGAAATAAACAATGTAACAGCATTAAATACCATATTGTACACTGTAAATACACTAACTTCTGCAAGACCAAGAAAAATAGTAATTAAAATAAACGGTGTATTAAATACAACTAATGAGGCAATTTGATGGATTAATGCATCCCACTTTTTTTTAATTGCTGATGTATTTGGCTTTACGTTACTATTGAAATACGGATATTTTTTTTGGACATATACTTTTAAAAAAAGAATATCTAGTAATAACAGCATACTAGAACTACCAACAACAATAACGATTGAAAAGCCAAGAGTTAATAAAAATAAGGATAAAATGGTACTAGCAATCAATAAACATGTTTGTATACGGAAAATAATGTAGCTTTTTTGATCTGCTGTTAGTAGCACTAAATATTTTCCGATTAAAAAATACTCCCATACGCCACTAACTCCTAAAATAAGCACCATATAAAAAGCTGTAAGTGGACTCACTTCTTTACCTACTATTAGCGGATAGAAAATAGCTAATAGGGCTACTAATACAACAAAAATAGTGCCTGAACGTCTGTAAAAATAATGTGTTGCTGAAAGAATGCCATTTATCTGTTCTTTATCATTCACGGCCAACGGTTTATACAGCGCTGCAATGGATGCACTGCCAACTCCCGCTTCTACAATTTTTAAATAACTTAAAAATTGTTTAATTGACGTAACTAGACCATTCGTAGCGGAGCCATATGTCGTCATAAATAACCGAGGTAAAATAAAATTAATGACCGCCGAAACAATTTGCAACATAACATTGGAAAATAAATTTAATATGATTTTTTTTGTTCTCATTAGTCACTTCTACTTCGTTTCATCTCAATCAATGCATATAGTAATAGAATGTGCTGTTTCTTCAATAACCAAATGTAAATTTTCGTTTTATACGGTAAATCCTTTGTACAAATTACCTGTAACACCTCGTTGATATCTCTCTGTTTCATCATTTTTTTGATAAAGGCCCTTTTCTCACGCAGGCTCTTATCATTTTGTCGATTAAATTCATTATTAACCCCTGCAATAATTAAATAGATAAAATAATACTGTAGTTGATTTGTAAAATTAGGTGCTGTTTTTTCATTACTACGTGTAAAATATTTCAAATGCCCATATAAAATGAGGATTTTCTCAAAAAATGTTTGATCATAGCTAGCTGTCATAGAAGAGGGACTTTGGCGATAATGATATAAATATTGTTTGTCTAATATATAAATACTGTCCGCATCTAGTAAGCAAGGATATGTACAAGCTACATCTTCCCCCATGCGGATTGTATCATCAACATTCAATTGAAATTTTTTGATAAGCGTTTTTTTGAAGATTTTGTTGGAGACAGAAGGAAATAATCCGAACTTATAATATTCACCCGCATACAGCATAATTGGATAGACTTCTTTTTCCATCCTTTCTTTTTTATACAATCCAGGTGCAACCATTTGTGTTCGTCTTACTTCTTGATTTGGATAATTTTCTACGATATCGCAAATGACGATGTCTACATCGTATACATTTGCGGCAACACATAATGATTGGTACATGTCTGCTTCAATCCAATCATCACTATCTACATAGCCAATATAGTTGCCTTGAGCGGCAAGGAGACCCGCTTTTCGTGCACTGACAAGCCCACCGTTTTCTTTGTGAATAACAATAATTCTTGCATCGTGCTTGGCATAGTTATCACATATTTCGGAACTATTATCCGTTGATCCATCATTCACCAATATTAGCTCAAAATCCTCAAATTTTTGATTCAATATGCTATCTATACATTCTTTTAAATAGTGCTCAACATTATAGATTGGAATAATAATACTTAAAAATGGCATTGTCTCACCTCCCTGCCATACTTATCTCCTGATTTTTCTGAAGCGTTAACGCAAACATTATTAACATAATATGAAAAGGGAAATAATCCATTACGAAAGAATCAAGTACCGCATTGGCAATTAACATAATATAGAGAGGTATAGCGTTGACCGCTAATAGTTGAAAGTTTGTTTTTCCGCTGTTACCAATGTTTTGACGGAGAACTTTATTTAAGCTCACAATATATAGTAGTGCAAGAACGATCCCTACTAACCCAAGATAATAAGGAGTTGATAAGTACATCGTATGAGCCATTTTTGCATTGGAGAAACTCGTGCCAAAACCAGCTCCAATAACGAATATTTTCGTACTTTGTAAAATTTCTTCCGCAAACATATTCCAGCTACTTAATCGCCCAGTCGTAATAGCATCTGTTGATGTTCCTGCTCCAAAAAATCGAATCCAATAAATCTCGAATAACTTCTCGTAAAAAAAAAATAGTAGAACACCACAAATTGCTAGCATAAACGAAGCGAACTTGAATGCTGTTTTTACATTGTTTTTAACGAACATGATGAACGTCAATAAAATAAATGCTATAAAAGTGATGATAAACATTTTAGAATAAGTAAATACCCCGAATATCGCTAATACAATGATGAACAGAATCGGCTTAATTGCCATTTTTCTATCGTAATAAAAAAGAACTAATAAACAAGCAATCGCTATAAGAATTTGCAAACTGAAATAATTCGGATCTAAATCTAAACCCGTGAACCTTGTATTAATGGCACTTGTCGTCTTAACTGTGTTGACAATTGTCATTGACTCAATAAAGCTGTCAATCGCTTGAACAGAGAAACTTATCCAACGAACGATTGCAGCAGTTAGTAAGCCTATTGCATAGACATACGTATATCTTCTAAAATAAGTATTTGAATCAATGAACAGAACAGCAAAAAAAATAACACTATAATTTAATACAAAGCCCAACACTTCGATAAGATTACCGCTATTAAACAGCGTTGCCGCGACAGCAAAACATACAAAAAGAACATAGGTGATGACAAGCTGTGTCGAAATCCCTTTGTTTTGCATAAACAATGTCATGACACTTAAAACAATATAAACAAAACTAAGTACAACAAAAAGTGAATAGCTCGTTAAATCGAACTTAATAACATACACCCATGAAATAAAAAACAGTAAATAATCAATTCTATATTGTTGTTTATCCAACAACATCGCCGTAATTACTAAACTAATAAAGATAAAAAGAAATAGATTACTACCTGTATACATTTTTAACACGACAAATATACTGGAAATAATACAGATCCAAATACTGAAATTTTTATTTTTTAATTTCATTTTCGATCAAACTCCGATACTAATTGCTCTTGAGCTTTTCGATTTGTATAGCGATTTTCTTCAATATATTTTTTCATCTTCTGGAGACAATCGCCATTGTTGATTGCATTGACAATGACTGCATACAGATCTTCTACATGTCCATTTGCTATCAAACCGTTGCAACCATCGCGTATTTGTTCACACGCTGCGGCAAAATTTGTGGTTATAACCGGTGTCTCTAATATTAATGCCTCCCCTACTACCATCGGATATCCTTCATACGCTGAGGTTAATATTAAAACATCGCTCTGTTTAATAAACGGATACGGATTATTACATTCACCGACAAATTCAACTACATCTTCTACACCTAATTCAAGCGCTAATCGTTTATTAAAAAGTAAATCGGGCCCATCGCCTATAATTCGCCAATGAAAATGATTGTTAGATTCCTTTAGAAGCTTACATATGTGTGGAATGAGATCAAACCTTTTAGTAGCATTATCCATTCGCCCAACAGATAATAAATCCAATGTTCCTTTTTCAAATGGTGGATATTGCGTTGCTAGTTCTTTTATTTCTGCTATTGGGAAAAAATTATAGACTACTTGTATTTTATGTCGATATTGGGGGAGAAAATTAAGCAAATTTTGCTTACATGCTTCAGAAACACATATTAATCGGTCGAAATTCTGATAGGTTTTAACACATACTTCGTAATTAAAGCTCGCCCTTAATGGATCTGTATGTATCCACGCAAACTTTTTATCCGCTCTTACAAATTTATCTACAAACAAATTTGTGCCTTGGTTAAAGTAACTGTTTGGTGCATCATTAAAATAAGAAATGGCAATATGATATTGTTTTTGAGGGCGATGCTTTTTAAAAAGTAATGTATAAAAATTATTTGAACCAATCACTCGTACGATTAACATACATAGTATTCGTAAGATGATATGCCACAAATTTTTTCTCTGTTTCACTACATAAAACGGGGTAGCAATTAGCTGTAATAGTAAACCTCCAATATTGACATGCACATTAGAGGGAATGTCCTTTATGAGTTCGCCTTTACCGAATGTAAACACATCTATTTCATATTGCTGATCGACACAAACTTCTTTCAATGTATTAATTAAAGCTTTTTGAATACCGCCCATCTGAAAATTTTGCGCAACAAATAATATCTTCATCTCGTCCCAAGACCCCCTAGAAACCAAATATTATTGTGAAATTTTCAAATAGCTTCTACTGCTATAAATTGCTATATAATGTAATAATGCGTTTCTCCATCTCACTCCAGCTATAATGTTCCTCATATAACAACTTCATTTTTCGTGAAATTTCTGGCCATTCTTTTTTGCGCTCTATTAGCTTTTCAATACCTTTTTGTAGACTTTCCTGATTAAAATCAATTAGCTCACCTAAATCATTATCTGCCACTACTTCAGACATGCCTGTGTTTTTCACCATAATTAAAGGCTTGCCAAGCATTAGTGCCTCATAAAATTTATTTGGGGCTGCATAATAATGGTTGGAAACTTCAGGATCATAAATGGCGGTCATAATATCACAACTTTTTTCTAATGCTAATGTTTTTTCATATGGGATTTTTCCGTAAAAAAGTATGTTGTCATATTGCAGTGCCATTTGTGCTAATTCGTCTGCATACTCGCCAAATCCACCAATATGCAATTCGTAGCGCGGATTATCTTTTACAATATCAACTAGTTCCTTAATGAGCCTTTCATTTGCCAGTATGCCGACATAGACGATTTTTACTTTATCTTGATTCAAATTTAAATCATATTTTAAATCCACATGCAGTGGAGTATTATAAATAACCTCAATTTTTTTCGGTGATGCTTTAGCTATTTGCCCTCTTCGCTTTTCTGTACAAATAATGACAGCATCCACACTATTTAATAGTGCTACATCTACTTTTTCAACTATTTTCCCAATCATTGCAGGTCCATGGAAGGGGGCAGTAACGGAATCAAACATATCATAAATGACCTTTTTACGGAGTATTTTCGCACATACTGTACCTACAAATGCTGTATCAAAATCACAAGCATGAATAATATCATACGTATTTTTATTTTGAAGTAGCCATTGGAATAGTTTTAGCTGAAAGCGCAATAGTGGAAAGAAGTTTTTTTTAAATCCTCCACCAAATATAGCAGGGATGCCAAACCTTGTAATTTTAATTGTGTGAGCTCGCTTCAAAAATTCCACTTTTGCGTTATACTTGCTATCTCTATCCCATGCTAAAATTTGAACATGCCAGTCATTTTTTCTAAGGCTGTCCACTTCTTTTTCAACTCTCGGATCTGGAGAAATTGGATTACTTCTCATAAAAACGACTCTCATCCCAAACTGTCCCCTTATATATTTAATACCTACTATCGTGCTAGCATCTTTACCTACAACTTGCTCTTTTCATTCAGCTTATATATAGCTCCATTCAAATTAACTTCCAACGTCTTTTTGTGAAGTTATTTTCTGGCTCGTATACGATAAAAGGCTGATTATTGATGATTCGCATATTATTTTCTAAAAAGTCATCCACCGCATTCAATTCTTTTTGCTTTTCCAAAAATCTAAGACCTTTTTCAAATAAGAATGGGCGTGTTTTTAAATTATGCACATCCGAACCATATGTATGGACAAGGTTCGATCGAACTAATTTCAAGGAAAGCTGTTGAATGGACTTGCCAAACAATCCAGCTAAACTTCCTGCAGTTATTTGTGCAAGTGCACCCTCCCGTATGAGGTTCTCTAAGCGACTTGGATTTTCTGCTATCGCTTTATTTCGTTCCGGATGGGCAATGATTGGCGTTATACCTGCTGTCAACAAGTTGTAAATGATTGTTCGTGTATATGTCGGAATAAAACCCGATGGAAGCTCCAGTAACAAGTAATTTGAATGTGCTAATGTGAGAAGCTGATCTTTCTTATAAAGCTCCAAAATATTCCCTGCTAATCTCACCTCATGTCCTGGATAAAGTGTTAGTGGCATGTTACGTCTGTCAATTTCCTGTTGTAATTGTGCAAGTTGTTCATGCACTACATGAACATGAACATTATGTTTAGGGTGTAGCGCATGTGAAGTAGAAATAATTGCTGTAATACCTTCCATAATAGCCTGTTCAAATAATCTGAATGTCTCCTCTACTGTTTCGGGCCCGTCATCGGCATTCACTAAAATATGACTGTGCATATCTATCACTACGTTTCACTTCCCTATCTGCGCCCAATCACTATCGGTAATATTGATCATAGTATTCGCCAAGAGGTAATTTGTAATTGTTTAAAACTACACCTAAAATATTCGCCTTTGATGCTTCAAGACTTAATTTCGCTTTAAGTACACTTGCATTTTCCACTACACCACTATTCACAATTAATAGTGTTCCTTGGCATTTATTAGATAAAACTTGTGCATCGGTTACAGATAATAGTGGTGGTGCATCAAAAATAATGATGTCAAATTCTCCCATCAGTTGCGTCAAGACACTATCCATTGTTTTAGAAGAAAGTAACTCAGCCGGGTTAGGTGGAATTGGTCCACTCGTCATTACAAAAAGATTAGGAATATCTGTACTATTTAAAACTTCTGACATTTCATATTGTCTTGTCAGTAAATTTGAAAGACCCCTTATATTTTGTAATCGAAACGTGTAATGCATTGTAGGCTTACGTAAATCAGCATCTACAATTAATATTTTTTTCCCTTCTTGTGCAAATACAACGCCTAAATTGGCCACATTTGTTGATTTTCCTTCACCTGGCGTCGCTGAAGTTACTAAAATTGTTTTTATTTCTTGATCCGGCAATGCGAAGGTAATATTTGTCCGTATTGTACGAAATTGCTCAGAAACGATGGAATTACTATTGCCGACGGTCACAAGCTTCCTGCCCATTTTTACTAGTTTTTTTTTATTGGCTCTTTTTTGAAGAAACACTGTTACTCCCTCCTTATGTAACGGGATTCAATCATATGTTTTTATAGCTCGCACTAGTTATTTTACTTATTATTCCAATAATTGGTAAACCGATTGTTTCTTCAATATCTTGCTCTGTCTTAACTGTTGTATCCAAGCACTCTATCAATAACGCAATGCCAGCGCTTATTATGAATCCAATCATTGCAGCCGCCACAATATATAAATTTTTGTTTGGTGCTACAGGTTCAGGCTTGTCATCTAATTTCGCTACTGACAAAATATTAATATTGTCGATTGTCATTAACACTTGAATTTCCTCTTGAAATACTCCTGCTACAGTATTGGCAATATCGACTGCCATTTCTGGCTTTTTATCGCGGACAGCAATATTAACAACTTGAGAATTACTAGCGTTGGATACAGTAATCTGTTCTTTTAATTTTTCAGGTGTACTATTTAAATTAAGTTGGCTAATCACTTTAGATAAAATAGCAGGGCTTTGAATAATAACATTATACGTATTAATTAAGCGTAGATTTGTTTCTACTTGCTGTACCCCTAGCAGCGCTTGATCGGTATTTTTTTGATTTACTAAAAGCTGGGTCTGCGCCTCATAGGTTGGCTTTATTATAAAGTAACTAAGAAACGCAGTGACTAATGCTAAGAACAGCGCAAAACTGATAATATAGAGCAATTGCTTTCGCACTATTTTCAATACATCTTGTAATGTGATAGTTTCTTGCAACGACCTTCACCCCTTGACCTAACATATGCTAGCTAATCTATATCCACTAGTTACAATAAAAAGTTTTATTCAAAAAGTTTTATGGCCTATTATATTATCGGTATCTCCCTTTTATTCATGGTCAATAAAGAGGCATAGATGTTACATAAGCTTAAATCTTCTATTATTATTATGGGCTTTCTCTAACTTGTTAGAGGATTTGCAAAAACAAAAAGCGCTTCCGTTTTTCAGGAAACGCTTGTTAATAGAACTGATATATTCATTTCTCATCATGACGATTTGCATAAGGCCACAATCATCTAATCTAAGTGTTTTTCATTCAAATACGTGCTAAGTGCAATCTTGTAATTACTAACCAAATAAAAAGAGGCTCCCCTTGATTAATATCAAGAGGAGCCTCCTATTTATTATTTTGCATACTCCACTGCACGAGTTTCGCGGATAACAGTTACTTTAATATGACCTGGATAATCTAGTTCTTCTTCAATACGCTTACGAATATCACGTGCAAGACGATGAGATGCTAAATCGTCAATTTTTTCTGGTTGAACAATAATTCGGATTTCACGACCTGCTTGGATAGCATATGATTTTTCAACACCATCATAGCTTTCAGAAATCTCTTCTAATTTTTCTAGTCTGCGAATATAGTTTTCCAGTGTCTCACTACGAGCACCTGGACGCGCTGCTGATAATGCGTCTGCTGCAGCAACTAATACTGCAATAACAGATGTCGCTTCCGTATCACCATGGTGTGAAGCAATACTATTAATAACAACAGGATGTTCTTTATATTTCGTAGCTAATTCCACGCCGATTTCAACATGGCTTCCTTCAACTTCATGGTCGATTGCTTTACCTATATCATGCAATAGGCCTGCACGACGAGCTAACGCTACATCTTCACCAAGCTCAGCAGCTAGTAAGCCTGCCAAATGTGCAACCTCCACTGAATGTTTTAGAACGTTTTGCCCGTAACTTGTACGGTATTTCATGCGACCCAAAATCTTCATTAAGTCGGGATGTAGATTGTGAATACCGATTTCAAATGTCGTTTGTTCCCCTGTTTCACGAATTTGTTCATCCACCTCTCGACGAGATTTCTCAACCATTTCTTCGATGCGTGCAGGGTGAATACGACCATCCTGTACCAGTTTTTCAAGTGCAAGTCGAGCCGTTTCACGACGAATTGGATCAAAACCAGATAAAATTACTGCTTCTGGTGTATCATCAATAATTAAATCAATTCCTGTTAATGTTTCGAGTGTACGGATATTACGACCCTCTCTACCAATAATACGACCTTTCATTTCATCATTTGGCAAGTTCACAACAGAGACTGTTGTTTCTGCAACGTGGTCTGCAGCAAAGCGTTGCAGTGCCAATGATAAAATTTCACGTGCTTTTTTATCAGATTCCTCTTTCACACGCATTTCAGATTCCTTCGTCATTACAGCAATATCAGTTGCTAGCTCTTTTTCTACTTCACTTAAGATAATAGTCTTAGCTTCATCTCTTGTTAATGCAGAAATGCGCTCTAGTTCTGTTTTTTGCGCTGCAACAAGCTCGTCCACTTTGCTTTCCATCTGTTCAATATGCTGTTGTCTTTCAGCTAGAGCTTGTTCCTTACGCTCTAAGCCGGCTTCTCTCTTATTCAGAGCATCATCCTTGCGATCAAGATTCTCTTCTCTTTGCAATAAACGGTTCTCTTGTTTTTGAAGTTCTAAACGACGATCACGAATGTCATTTTCTGCTTCAGTGCGAAATTTGTGAGTTTCATCTTTGGCTTCAAGTAGTGCTTCTTTCTTTAATGCCTCCGCCTCTCGTTTTCCTTCTTCAACGATTGTTTCAGCGACATGTTTAGCACCAGTGATTTTTGAGTCATTCACTTTTTTCATGTAGATATAGCTAACAGCGGCACCAACGATGAGTCCAAGCAAAGCGGAGATGATAGTAATTCCATCCATATGAACACCTCCTCTTGCTATTTGGGTAATACAGTTTCAGTCGGCGCATACAAAAATTGTACTGCCTATTTTAAAGTCATAATTCAGAAATTATACATATTTAATTGTATAGCTAGGCTCAGGCTCTGTCAAGGATAGACGGGCATCTGTTCGCCTATCAGCAGCAAAAAAAGTAAGTCATATCCATTAGATGGATATATTAACTATTACTTTTGAGCTAGAGAAAATGCCTTCTTCGATGAATATTCTTTTTATCAGGACGAAGGTTACAATACAATTATTACCACAATTACCGTCATCTTAATACAATTATTTTAACTTTCTTTGACAAATGAACATATCGTCTATTTTTCAGCTGGCCAATCAAAAATTTCATACCCTATTTCACGCATAAGTATATCTATAATTTACGTTAGCTATCTATCAATTCCAGTACCCCTTCATTCTATTAAACTAACAATAAAAACAAAAAAATCGTTCTTACTTCTTATGAGTAAGAACGATTTAGATTGAAGTAGACTGCTATGTTGATTGATTTCCTCTATAAGCGCACGCTTTCTGCACAGCGTTTCTGTAAGCCCCAACCCTCGCTAGCGTGGATTGTTTGTCTTACGCACTATGCGTTACAGCAGAAGTCGCCGACGTGTGCTCTAACCAACTTATTAAAATGCAAATAGAGTGAACTTCTTAATGCATTTTGTCGCATCCTAAGCATTCTCATTCCTTTAGAAGTGAGAACGATATTTATTATTTTTCATCTTCAAGAAGAAGCATTAGCTCTTCATCCATTTCCTCGTCATCATGTGCAGCAATTGTATACTGTGTTGCGGCAATTCCGTAAGAAGAACGAATTTTATTTGCAATTTCTTCTAAAACAGCAGGATTCTCTTTTAAATATTGTTTTGCGTTTTCACGTCCTTGGCCTAGACGCTCATCGCCATAAGCGTACCAAGATCCACTTTTTTGAACGATGTCTAATTCTACACCTAAATCGACTGTTTCGCCCTCTTTTGAGATCCCTTCACCATACATAATATCAACCTCAGCTGTACGGAATGGTGGTGCCACTTTATTTTTCACAATTTTAATTTTCGTACGATTACCCATGATGTCATTACCTTGTTTTATTGCTTCTGCACGACGTACTTCTAAACGTACTGAGCTATAAAATTTAAGCGCACGACCACCAGGTGTCGTTTCTGGATTACCGAACATAACACCAATTTTTTCACGAATTTGGTTAATGAAAATAGCGATAGTTTTTGATTTATTGATAGCGCCTGAAAGCTTACGTAATGCTTGTGACATTAAACGAGCTTGTAAACCAACGTGAGAGTCACCCATATCGCCTTCAATTTCAGCTTTCGGTACTAGCGCTGCAAC
The DNA here is from genome assembly GCF_044753985.1 of Lysinibacillus sp. NPDC093210. NCBI lineage: Bacteria > Bacillati > Bacillota > Bacilli > Caryophanales > Bacillaceae > Lysinibacillus > Lysinibacillus sp. NPDC093210. The sequence continues at coordinate 290,483 of NZ_JBIVOE010000002.1, forward strand.
AGAGTCAATAACGATAATATCAATAGCACCACTACGCACTAACGCTTCTGCAATTTCAAGCGCTTGCTCACCAGTATCTGGTTGTGATAATAAAAGTTCATCGATATTTACGCCTAATTTTTGAGCATAAATCGGATCTAACGCATGCTCAGCGTCAATAAATGCTGCTTGTCCACCCTTTGCTTGTACTTCCGCAATGGCATGTAGTGCAACTGTTGTTTTACCTGATGATTCTGGACCATATACTTCAATAATACGTCCACGTGGGTATCCACCTATGCCTAATGCTGCATCAAGTGCTAATGAACCACTAGAAGATGTAGCAATTTCTAAATCTGTTTTTTCGCCTAGCTTCATAATAGAGCCTTTACCGAAATTCTTCTCAATTTGTTTTAACGCCTGTTCTAAGGCTGCTTTACGATCACTCATTATTTTTCCTCCTTCAAAACTGTTCACTGTTATTGTCTATCTCTACTATACTTGTTTTTTTGAGAACACGCAAGAAAAAAGCGAACATTTATTCGATTTTAATCCAAAATAAAAATTTGGATAAGTTTTTCCTACCCAAATTCCCATTTTCAACTATAAGCAATTACGCTCCAGTCGTAATTGCACCCAAATTTTTTCGAGCCTATGCATTGCTTCAGCTAGGGCTAATCCCTACTGAACCTACTAGCAAATTAAAATCGTTTCATATATCCTCGTTCTTCTAATTGTTGCATTAAATAATGAAATGTAAATTTAACCGCACGTAAACGATTTGTATTGCGCATACCTGATAAATGCAGTAAATATGTTATTGGCTCTTCGTCATCTATAGCAATTCCAATCCATACCGTTCCAACTGGCTGATGGTCATGTGCAGTAGGGCCAGCCGCTCCTGTTAATCCAATACCAATATCCGTGCCAAATTTATCACGCACTGCGCTAGCCATTGCTGCAGCACATTCACTGCTCACAATACCATAAGTATCTAGTAATTGTTGATCGATACCTAGCTGCTTTACCTTGGCATCTTCTGTATAGGTCACTACGCCTCCTATAAGCACATTGCCTACGCCTGGTATCTCAGCAAGCTCTGATTGAAATAAACCTGCTGTTAAGCTTTCTGCAGCAGAAATCGTTAATTTATTATCTTGCAACATCTCTACTGTTTTCGAGGCAAGTGAATCATCATTTATGCCATATTGGAAGTCTCCTACAATAGCGCGAATCTCCGCTACTTTATCAGCAATAAGCTGTTGGGCTTCCTGCTCTGATTGCGCCTTTGCTGTTACACGTAAAGTGACTTCGCCATCAGCAGCTAGTGGGGCAACTGTCGGATTTGTTTGTGTATCTAAAATATCTTGTACACGCACTTCTAACTCAGCTTCTCCAATGCCATAAAAGCGCATTACATGAGACACGATGACTCCGCCGTCATTTAGCATTGTACCAAGCTTTGGCTTCGCTTCAAATTGGAACATCGGCTCCAGTTCTTTTGGAGGTCCAGGAAGTAAAATGTAGGTACGCTTATCCTTTGTCAAAATCATCCCTGGTGCCATACCATGATGATTAGCTAGCACCTCACTGCCTGCTAATACAAGCGCCTGCTTGCGGTTATTTTCCGTCATTGAGATGCCTCGTTTAGCAAAAAATTGCTCAATGTAGGACAATGCAACTTGATCAATTACAAGATCTAGCCCAAGATGACGAGCAATTGTCTCCTTCGTCAAATCATCCTTTGTAGGGCCTAAACCACCTGAAAAAATGATAAGATCAGCGCGCGATTCCGCTATGCTTACTGCTTCCTCTAACCGTTTTGAATTATCGCCAACAACGGTATGATAAAACACATTAATTCCTAACTCAGAAAGCTGATTAGAAATAAACTTTGCATTTGTGTTTGAAATCTGTCCAAGTAATAACTCTGAGCCAACTGCAAGGATTTCAGCATTCATGATTCACAAGACCTTTCTTATTTAGACTCAAGTAATACACGTCGATTTAGATAGAAATAATCCCATCCAGACCAAAGTGTAAAGAACAATGCAATATATAGCATTATTGTATCAAATGGGATACCGAAAATCACAAAAATTGTATTGTGTAAAAGTGCAGCGGCAATAGCTACAATTTGTGCCCATGTTTTAATCTTACCAAGCTGATTCGCCGCTACGACTTCTCCACCACCTGCAAGAATTAAACGTAAACCTGTTACCGCAAATTCACGGCTTATAATAACAATAATCACCCAAGCCGGTGCCATACCAAGCTCTACCATTAAAATAAACGCTGCAGAGACAAGTAATTTATCCGCTAAAGGATCTAAAAATTTACCAAACGTCGTTACAAGATTATACTTTCTCGCATAGTAACCATCTACCCAATCCGTCGTCGATGCAATGATAAAAATAAGAGCTCCCACAAAATGATGGACTGGCATTTCTGCACTAAATAAGTTCATTGTTCCCCAGCCGAAATCAAACATCATAACAATTACAAAGAACGGAATAAGCAAGATACGTGAAATGGTAATTTTATTTGGAATGTTCATTTTTCTAACACCTTTCATGATGAAAGAAAGTAGTCATCATTAGGATGACTACTGTTCTTTATTGAAATTGACGACAATATTTTGCGTAACGATTTGCTGTGCGTACGTTATAAGTTCGTCATTAATATAAACCTTAGCTTGAGTTGAATTGCCTAAACGAATACGAGCATAGTTTTGCGCTGTTGCATCAAACTCAACAACTTCACCTGCGTTATAAACACGCGTATCTGCTAGTAATTCTTGTTGCTGTTGGTCGCGAATACCAATAAATGTAGGACCCGAAACTTCAATACGTATTTTAAATGTATCAGCACCTGTTAACGTGTAAGATGTTGTAGCGCCATCTGCTTCGATTGTGCCTGCTGAAATCGTTTGCTTCACATCTTCTTCAGTTTTACTTTCATCTGGTGTTTCATTTGTCGATTCTTTAGTCGCATCAGCTTGTGCTTTTTTATCTTCTTCCGCTTTTTCTTTTTCACTATCTATTGGTTTTGGTTTTTTATCGTACTCCACCACTGGTGTTGAATCATCATATTCATTTGTTCCTGTTTTGCTTTTTGATTGTAAAAGGACCCAAATTGCTACAATAATAACGATAATAAATAAAGCGACAATGACTTTTGGCATAGCCTCCATCATTTTATTTGAAGGGCTTTTTGAAACTTTTCTTCTCGTTGAAGTTTGAGTCATCGATTGGCTAACTTGGTCGTTCTTTGTGCCTGGCAATTCGCCTTTATACGTCTCTAAAATATCCTCTGGATTTAACCCTACAGCCTCAGCATATTGTTTAATAAACGCTCGTACATAAAACGAACCTGGCATAATTGAATAATTGCCTTCTTCAATACCTACTAAATAACGTTTTTGAATTTTCGTTATTTCTTGTAAATCGTCTAAGCTGTAGCCTTTAGACAGTCTCGCCTCTTTCAGTCGAGTACCTAATTCTGCCACTAATAACACCTACTTTAATATCAAATTAAAAATTAAATCCTCCAAATGAATCGGATTCGGACATCATATGATTTTTTTCCATTATTTCATAAGTAATTTCTTCATCAGGGTGATGACGTAGTTCAATGATATAATCAAAATCCTCAATCTTATATTCAGAATGCTGAACAAACATATCAGGATGCTCTACTACTTTAATAGAAGGCATATTCATCATTTCACGTACTAGTTGCAAATGTCGCTCGTCCTCAGAACGCCTTGTAACAATACCATCCAATATAAAAATATTATTGTCACTGAATTCATCGCCGGCGAGCTTATTACGAATAGTTTGCTTAATCATTGTAGACGATAAGAAAATCCATTTTTTATTGGCACAAACACTTGCCGCCACAATAGATTCTGTTTTACCAACCCGAGGCATCCCGCGTATTCCAATGAGCTTATGACCTTCTTTTTTAAAGAGTTCTGCCATAAAGTCCACTAAAATACCTAGTTCATCTCGTACAAAGCGGAAGGTATTTTTTTCGTCTGCATCTCGTGGAATATAATGACCATGCCTGATAGCTAAACGATCACGGAGTTTAGGTTGTCGAAATTTAGTAACGTGGATATGTTCCATTGTCGAAACAATTGTACGAAAACGCTCAATTGCTTCATCATTGTCTGTATGCACTAACATCCCACGTCGATCTTCATCGACACCATTAATTGATATAATATTGACTCGAAGCATCCCTAAAAGTGAAGCAATATCTCCTAATAATCCAGGGCGATTCACCTGAATTTCATATTCAAAGTACCAATCGCTCAAACACACTCGTTCCCTTCCTATTAGTTAACGTAAAAAATCTTTTATAAGTTCCATCATAGCTGATTTTTTATGTAATGGAAAGTTAGAATACATGGAATTATAGCGTTATTTTTAATTTCTTACTAATTTTTTTTGGTAGTATTGGAAATAGACTTACATACGTTCCCTTTTCCGCACTATTATCGATTTTTAATAGAAAAAAGAGGAGATTAGCTCTCCTCTTTTTTTATTGCACATGTTTATTTTGCACAAGTTTTACGACACAATTCGCCAATGCATGTTTTTCATCATCAGAGGCAACGCCCCATAAATCCGACAGCACTCGCTCTTGTTCATTTTTAGGATCGACATTAGTCGCTAAATACTCACCAATTTGGACAGCAGCCTGTTGAATCATTTTCTTTGGCATACCGCTTGATTCAGCTTGCATTACGTTTTGTCCTAAAAAAGATGTCCATTTTTGCCAGTTTTCTAAAATGGTCATATGTTTCCTCCTCCTTTACACATGTAGTATGTGCAAAAAGAATTATTATATGTACCAACCACCATTTAATCGAATTATTTGTCCTGTCACATAGTCTGCTTTGCCGGATAGGTAGAAACGAACCATTTCAGCTACATCCGATGTTTGACCGACCGCTCCTAAAGGAATATCGTCTAAAATATATTGCAATTCCTCTTCACTTAAATGGCTATTCATCGTTGTATTAATAAAGCCTGGCGCAATAGCATTCACACGAATACGAGACAATGCAGCCTCTTTTGCGTAAGACTTCACAAAAGCATGCTGTGCGCCTTTCACCGTTGCATAAAGTGCCTCACCTGCAGAACCTGCCTCGCCCCAAATAGAGCCTATAAAAAGCACATAGCTCACATTATGGGTACGGAGTTTTGAGGATAATAAAGCCGTTAAATGCATTGGATTTTGAACATGAACACGCCATAATGCATCCATATCTTCTACCGTAGTGTCTTCCAGCAAGGAATAATGCGCCTGACCATTAGCAAAAACAATTGCTTGTACACTAAATATTTGGGAAGCTAACGCTTGCGCCGCTGTTATTTTTGTAAAATCACCTTGTACAAGCATAAATTCCTGAGCAGGAAAACGACTAACAAGCGTTTCACATAATGTTTGAGCCGTTTGCTCATTGTTTGAATAATGCACATAGAGAGACCAGCCGTCCTCTGCCAAACTGTGGCAAATAGCACGACCGATCTCACCCGATGCACCTAATATAAGGGCAAACTTTTTCACTAGGCGCCCTTCTCTGTTGGTAAAACTTTAAACACAGTTTGTTGAGACTCACCTTGAATAGAAGCGAACGCTTTCGTTAAATCTTCAATTGTTAATTCTTCTAAGACAGGCACTACATCAAACAAATTCATATCATTAAACGAATAACGCGTGAATTGGTTTGCGATAAATTCAATTGAATTTAATGCACGTAAGAAAAAGCCAATTTTTTTACGCTTAATGCGATCTAAATCCTCACTTACAAATTGCGCGCTTTTTTCGTATTTTTCCAATTCAGCTTTAATAGCTTGTTCCAAAGCATCTGGTTCTGTTGAATCCGAACCAATTAACGCAAAACCAAAACCATTTTCTAAAGTAAAGTCAAATGCGTACGATTCATCAATCAAACCTTCCTCATACACACGTTCATAAAAATTAGAAGTTCGACCAAAAATAAGTTCTAAAGCAATTTGTACTGATAGCTCATGTTTTAACATTTCACGACCAGACAAATTCGTTTCTTTCGCTTTTAAACCAATATAGACCTTAGGCTTTTGAACATCCATGTGTAATGTACGATCTTTAATGGCAACATCTGTTGGCTCTTCATCAAAGAAGCGTTGTATTGGCGTAGGCTCTGGAAACTCTTTTTTACCTTGGTTTTCGCGAATGAACGCCATCATTTCTTCTGGCTCGACAGCACCTATCGCAAATAACAACATATTAGAAGGGTGATAAAACGTATTGTAGCACGTGTATAAATGGTCAGCCGTAATGCCGTCAATTGATTCGATTGTTCCCGCAATATCAATTTTCACAGGGTGATTATGATACATATTTTCAATCGTACCAAAGTATAGACGCCAATCTGGTTGGTCATCATACATTGTAATTTCTTGGCCAATAATGCCCTTTTCCTTGTTAACAGTAGCTTCTGTAAAGTAAGGTTCTTGGACGAAATTTAATAATGTTTCTGTGCTTTTATAAATATTATCTGTTGATGAAAATAAATATGCAGTTCGAGTGAAGGAAGTAAATGCATTGGCTGAAGCGCCATATTCACTAAATTTCTGGAAAACATCTCCGTCTTCTTTTTCAAACATTTTATGCTCTAAAAAGTGAGCGATTCCATCTGGCACTGTAATACTTTCCGATTCACCGAGTGGTACAAATGTACGGTCTACTGAGCCGTACTTCGTTGTGAACGTGACAAAAGTTTTTGAAAAGCCTTTTTTCGGCAAGATATAGACATCTAAGCCGTTTTCTAATTTTTCATAGTAAAGTGTTTCATCTAATTGTTTGAATTCAATTGTTTTCATTGTGCAGCTTGCTCCTTTCCTGATAAGAAATAGACCGCTTCTAACTGCACTTGCTTCGCCATTTCGATTACATCTTCTTTCGTTACAGCTCGCCATTTATTTGCCCATGCTTCAACAGAGAACTCCTCAGGCAAATCTTTATATTGGTCAAAAATTTCGATTTGACCACGCGCTGAATCAAGGGATTCTTTTAACTGATTTGTTAACATCGCCTTCGTTTGTTCTAATTCTAAATCAGTGATTTCCCCTGCTTGCATAACAGCAAGTTGCTCTTTAATGAGATTTAGTGCCTTTTCTTCATTTTTCGACTCAATACCTGACACAACGAATAGTAAACCATAGTGTGATGCATATGAGCTAGAAGCATAGTAAGCCAGGCTTTCTTTTTCTCGAACATTCATAAATAACTTGGCATGCGGATAACCACCGAAAATACCGTTAAAAATCTGCATTTTTGCAAAATCAGCATCACCAAATCGAACAGGAGTACTAAAACCTATATGCAGCTTACCTTGCTTCATTTCTTGCTGTTCACGGACATAATCATTTTGTGGGTGTTTTTGTGGCGATACAGTTGGAATTTCCTCAGGAATACGGTCCTTAAATGGTAGAGCCTCTTTTAATTTTGCGACAAGCTCCTCTTCATTGATATCTCCTGCAACATAAATATCAATTTTGTCCGTCGTTAGCATTGATTCGTACGCTGCCAACAGAGAGGACGGTGTGATATTTTTAATGTCTTCTACTGTACCATTCGCCGAAATAGAGGCAGGCTCATTTGGACGTAATATTTCTTGCAGACGCATTTGTGCAAAACGAGATTTGTCGTCAAAAATGGATTCAATACGTTGGATTACCATTTTCTTTTCACGTTCTACAATTGATTCTTTAAATACACCATTTTCTAAATTCGGCTCAAAAATTGCCGCATGCATTACACCTAGCACGTCATTTAATACACTTGTATTAGCCAAATATTGATCGTTTACGGTTTCCATATTCATCAATACCGTATGTTCATTACCACGCTTCGATGTATCAAAATACAATACTGTCCCGTATAGGTCATCTAAAAAACTACGAAATGCGGCAGTTGTTGTATATTTTGCATTGCTGTGTTGCAATACATTTGTTAACACCGTACGTTCAGACGCACATTTGGCCGTTAATGCTCTTCTCCATTTAATCGAGAAATTTACTGTTTTAAATTGGGTCGTTTGTCGGATATGCAAATTGACACCTTTTGCAAAAGGTATTGTTTTAAACATATGAAACCCTCCTATCTTTCTTAATATAACAATGTACTACAAATACTATACATGTCTATTGTCTATAATTGCAAAAAGAATCCAAAGTATGTATACGGAAAGTGAAAATAAGCTTGTCAATTGTTATTTGTATAAGGCAAAAGACTGGGCTTGATTGCCCAGTCTTTTGTTTACTCGCTTCATTTCTTTCGACTCTGTCTAGTAGTTCAACGAATAAACATGCTGTCTTAGACTTATCGTTTGCCTTTAATATATGGTTGACCACTTGCTTTTGGTGCATTTGCTTTACCAATAAATCCTGCTAACGCAAAAATCGTTAACACGTAAGGTAATATTTGTAAATATACTGCTGGGATTTCTTGCACATATGGAATTTGGTTCCCTGCAATACTTAATGTTTGCGCTAAACCAAAGAACAATGCTGCTCCAAGTGCTCCGATTGGATGCCATTTCCCAAAGATCATCGCTGCAAGTGACATGAAACCTTGACCAGCAATCGTTGCGTGTGAAAAGTCATGTGTAATTGTTTGCGCATAAACCGCACCACCAAGACCACCAAGTGCTCCTGAAATAACAACGGCAATATAACGCATTTTATTAACTTTCACACCCATTGTATCTGCAGCCATTGGATGTTCCCCTACTGCACGTAAGCGTAATCCAAATGGTGTTTTATAAATAATAAACCAAGCACCAATTGCTACAGCAAAGGCTAAAATCGATGTGCTATATACGTCATGGAATAATAAACGTCCAAAGAACGGAATATCCTGTAAGTATGGAATAGCAAAACGACGAATTGGTTGGTCAATCATATCTGTTTGACCTTTATCATAAATCAATTTCACTAAGAATACAGTGACCGCTAAACCAAGTAAGTTAATAGCTACCCCTGATACCGTTTGATCGGCACGGAATGTGATAGATGCTACCGCGTGTAGTAAGGCGAAAATCCCCCCTACAATAACCGCTGCAAGCATTGCTACCCAGACTGTTGCAGAACCCAACTGTGTTGCAAACTCTAAATTGACAAAAATACCAACAAATGCGCCGACAATCATTAAACCTTCTAGCCCGATGTTAACAACACCTGAACGCTCAGAGAATACACCACCGATTGCAGTGAAAATTAAGGGTGTCGCATATAGGATTGCAGAAGGGATGATGAAATATAACATTTCTAAAAAGGTCATGTTATTGTCCCTCCTTTTTCTTACTTAACTTTTGTAAACCTACTCGAATAACGTAACCTGATGCTACAAAGAAGATAATTAAGGCAATAATGATAGACACGATTTCCTCAGGAATCCCTGCAGCATTTGGCATGTTAAGAGCACCGTATTTTAACGAGCCAAATAATGAAGCCCCAAACACTACGCCAAGTGGTGTATTGGCACCAAGTAAGGCAACGGCAATACCGTCAAAACCAATACCTGTGAAGCCAGCTTTAATCGATGCGTTTTGGAATGTACCAAGCGCCTCCATCGCACCACCAAGACCTGCAAACATACCTGAAATCGTCATGGCTAAAATGACATTTTTATTGACACTCATACCAGCATATTCTGCTGCATTATGATTAAAACCAACTGCTTTTAGCTCATAACCACGAGTTGTTTTTTCTAAAATGAACCACATTACAACTACCATAAGAAGTGCAATTAGGATCCCATAGTGAAGACTTGAATTGTCTGTAAGCTCTCTTAAAAACGGAGAACGTAATGAAGCCGATTCAAGAACACGTTCTGTTTTAAAGCTACCATCTGACAATTTTTTAATAACAGCGTTCGCAATATAAAGTGCTGTATAGTTTAACATAATTGTCGCGATTACTTCATGGACTTTAAATTTCGCTTTTAAGAAACCTGCAATAAAGGCCCAAAATGCACCAGCCACTGCTGCCGCTAGCAATGCTAAAGGTAAGTGAATGATTTTTGGTAGTTCAAAAGCATAACCTACCCATGCTGCTGCAAGCCAACCTAAAATTAACTGACCTTCAACACCGATGTTGAATAAACCTGTACGGAAGGCAAATGCTACCGCTAGACCCGCCAAAATATATGGTGTGATTTGACGAATTGTGTTCCCTATTGAATATGAATCTCCAAAAATACCTGTCCAAAGAGCACTATAACCTTGTATTGGATCATAGCCACTGACTACCATTACGATAGCACCTACAATTAAACCGATAATAATCGAGATGATAGGAACGAGTATATTAATGACACGATTTGACATTAGTCGTTCCCCTCCTTCGCTATATTTGTGCTATTTTTTTTACTTTGTCCCGCCATTAATAGACCAAGCTCTTGCTCTGTTGTTTCTTTTGGATTTAACTCATCCACTATCTGACCATCATAAATAACGGCGATACGGTCTGACACATTCATTACTTCATCTAATTCAAAAGAAATTAATAATACGGCTTTTCCTTTATCACGTTGCTCGATAAGTCGAGAGTGAATAAATTCAATTGCTCCTACGTCAAGTCCACGTGTCGGTAGTGCTGCAATTAATAGATCTGGATCTCGGTCAATTTCACGACCAATAATCGCTTTTTGCTGGTTACCACCAGATAAAGCTCGTGCAGGCGTCATTTCGCCATTACCTGTACGTACATCGTATTCTTTAATAATTTGCTTCGCTTTTTCTGATACTTTTTTATAGTCCATTACAATGCCTTTTGCAATTGGCGATTGGTAATATGTTTGGAGTGCAATATTATGACCGATTGGGAAGTCTAGAACTAAACCATGCTTATGACGATCTTGCGGAATATGTCCAACACCCTCTTCAGTAATTTTACGCGGTTTCATGTTCGTAACATCTTTGCCGTTAAACTTCACTGTTCCGCCTTTTACTTTACGCAAACCTGTAATTGCCTCGATTAACTCAGATTGTCCATTGCCATCGATACCAGCGATACCAACAATTTCACCCTTACGTACATTGAGGTTAAGACCTTTTACTTTATCGATATTACGATAGTCAGTTACGACTAAATTCTCAATTGAAAGTACTTCATCAGTTGGATTTGCATCAATTTTTTCTGTTTTAAACTCTACTTGACGACCAACCATTAATTCTGCTAAATGGTTAGGGTTTGTCTCAGTCGTAACAACCGTCCCTATCCCTTCACCTTTACGAATAATTGTTACTCGGTCTGAAACATCCATAATTTCTTTAAGCTTATGCGTAATTAATATAATCGATTTACCTTCAGCGATTAATCGACGCATAATTTGAATCAGTTCAGTGATTTCTTGTGGCGTTAAAGAAGCAGTCGGTTCATCGAAAATTAGTATTTCAGCACCGCGATAAAGTGTTTTTAAAATTTCGACACGTTGTTGCATTCCAACAGTGATGTCTTCAATTTTTGCATATGGATCTACATCTAGACCATATTTCTCAGAAAGCGCTTGCACCTTTTTCGCTGCGTCTTTAATATTGACTACGCCCATCTTAGTAGGTTCAGAGCCTAAAATAATGTTTTCTGTCACTGTAAAGTTTTCCACCAACATAAAGTGCTGATGCACCATGCCAATCCCCAAGTCATTGGCAACGTTTGGGTTTGTAATTTTAACAGCTTTCCCACGAACACGAATTTCTCCACCCTCTGGCTGATACAGACCAAAAAGGACGTTCATTAAAGTCGATTTACCAGCACCATTTTCTCCTAGTAGTGCATGGATTTCGCCTTTTTTTAGTTGGAGGGTGATGTTATTATTTGCTACGAAATCACCAAATTCTTTGCGGATTCCAAGCATTTCAATCACGTATTCCAATATTGTCACTCCCTTATTAGGCAATTTTCTCTAAAACAATTGTACTCTAGTGTATTTCTACCTGCCTCTATTGCAATACAGCCTAAGGTTTAACTTTATTCTAAAGCGTTGCAATTTCTTTAAATAAAAAAACACCTGTATTGAACCTCACCTAAAGGTAAGGCATTTTCTAACAGAAAAATAAATTAATACAGGAAAGGTCATCGTTAGAAACCTTTCTTCTATTAACTTGGCACCATCATTATCTTAAGTTTACGATAATATAATAATCTTATTTCAATATGGAAAAATAATATAAAAATAAAATATATCCAAACAGAGTATTACAAATAGTCAAAATATAACGATAGATTGAAAAATCATCATAAGGGCAGTTGTAAAGCCCTTATGATGATTAAGAGATGAATTATTTTTCCACTTTTTCTGGAACTACGATTTCACCGCTAGAAATTTTTTCTTTATATTCGTCAATAACAGCTTGTACGTCTGCTGGAATTGCACCACGAGAATCAGCAAGTTTAACACCATCTTCTGCTAGACCGTAGACAACTGTTGTACCACCTGGGAAATCACCATTTTTCGCTTTGTTTGAAAGGTCTACTACTGCTGAGTTAACACCTTTTAACATAGAAGTTAAAGTAATGTTTGTTTTATCATCTACTTTACCTTCATCGTATTGGTCAGCATCTACACCGATTACCCATACGTTCGCGTTAGGATCTTTTGCTTTACGTTCTTTTGCTTCAGAGAATACACCGTTACCAGTTGCACCAGCAGCGTGGAAGATAATATCTACGCCTGAAGAGTACATGCTGTTTGCAGCGATTTTACCAAGATCCGCTTTGTCAAATGCACCAGTATAGTTGCGTTGAATTTCGATATCAGGGTTAACAGCTTTAGCGCCTTCAACGAAACCAGCTTCAAAACGATTGATAACTGGAATATCTACGCCACCTACAAATCCGATTTTACCTGATTTAGACATTTTAGCAGCAGCTACACCCGCTAAGAATGCGCCTTCTTGCTCTTTGAAAAGAACATTTACAACATTATCAGCTTTTACTTCAGCATCGATTAATGCAAAGTGGTTATCTGGATTGTCAGCAGCAATCGCTTCTACAGCATCTGCCATCATGAAACCAATACCGAATACTAGGTTAAAGTCACGACGGATTAAGCTGTTTAAGTTTGTTTCATAGTCAGCGTCAGATGCTGATTGTAAATAGTCGAAACCACCAGTACCTTTTGATAGGTTGTGTTCTTTACCATAAGCTTGAACACCTTCCCATGCAGATTGGTTAAATGATTTGTCGTCCACGCCACCTACGTCAGTAACCATCGCTACTGAGAAAGTTTCCTCAGTGTTTTTGTCTCCTGATGTAGCATTGTCTTTTGCAGGTTTTTCTTCGTCCTTCGCACCACATGCACCTAGAATTGCACTTGCAGCTAAAACTGAAGATAATACTAAACCAAATTTACGTTTTTTCATTTTGTTAACCCCCCGAGGTATTGTAATTAGCAGGAAAATAATTTAGAAATGTTCTACACCCGTTTACGTACTACATGGAAGCTGAATTTATCAGCTCGGAAATAATTTTTTGAATACAGCACTACTTGATCATTATCATCATAATGGAGCTGTTTCAATACTAAAAGAGCAGTTTCACGACCACAATTTAGTATCGGTGATGCTTGTTCATGATACCCTACTGGATCAATATAAGTTACAGCATAGGCAACATGAATTTTTCCCGATTGTTCAAGTGCAGAGAAAAGTGAAACTTCTTTTTTGTCAACAAAGTCAGTAGGCAGGAAGCTTGCTGGTAATTTGTCTATACAATAAACTACTGGCTCACCATCTGCTGTTCTGACGCGTTCAATCGTGAGTATTTTATCTTCGCCATCACATTGGAAGCGTTTTAAATCTTCATCAGAAGGGATATTCTCCGTTGCCTTTAAAAAACGAGACCCTGGTTCCATACCTGCTGTTTCAATCATAGAAGAAATACTGGATAAATGCTCGATGCCTGAAGTAAACAACGGCTTAGGATTTACAAAAGTGCCAACCCCATGTCGACGCACAATCACATTTTCCTCTTCCAACAGTCGAAGCGCTTCCCTAAGTGTTGCTCGACTTACCCCTAGTGATTTCGATAATTCAAATTCTGAAGGAAGTTTTTCATTTTCTTTAAAAACGCCCGTCTCAATGTCAGACTTTAAACGATCAATTACTTGAAGATAGAGATGACGATGATCTGCTTTTATAGTCACATAAATCACCACCAAAATCAGAGATCAGACATCTGATGTACAACATTCCTACTAATCGTTCATAAATATAACATTTTTGCAGAATGAAATAAACTATTTTAAGCAAAATCAATTATAGAAATCATTTTTTCCTTCTTTTACTCGCAAACATTTGGACATAAATTCTGAAAAAAATGATTGTTTTTCCTTTTTAAGGAATCAATTATCATACTGATGAATAAGCACTTGTCGAGGCTTACTGCCCTCTGGAGGCCCGACAATACCGCGTTGTTCCATCTGATCTACTATGCGAGCAGCACGAGAATAGCCGATACGGAAACGACGTTGTAACATGGACACCGAAGCTGTTTGCATATTGACAACTAATTGGACTGCCTCGTCAAATAATTCATCCGTTTCTTCTAAAACTGTCTCTTCTTCACTCGGAATCATCTCTTCTTGGTACTGTGCTTTTTGTTGTTCTATAACAAAATTCACAACCGCTTCAACTTCCTGATCAGATAAAAAAGCACCTTGCACTCGTTTAGGTTTAGATGCACCTGCAGGTAAAAATAACATATCGCCTCGACCTAGCAAACGCTCTGCCCCGCCCATATCTAAAATCGTTCTGGAATCAATAGCTGATGACACTGCAAATGCTATTCGTGAAGGGATATTCGCCTTAATAACACCCGTTAAAACATCTACACTCGGTCTTTGAGTTGCTAAAATTAAATGAATACCCGCCGCACGAGCCATCTGCGCCAAACGCGTAATGGAATCCTCAACGTCATTTGAGGCTACCATCATTAAATCTGCTAACTCATCAACAATCACTACAATATACGGCAACTTCGGATGCTTTTCCTCTGTTTGCTCATTTACTTTTTGTACATGACCATTATAGCCTTCGATATTTCGAGTGCCCGTATGTGAAAATAAATCATAGCGTCGTTCCATTTCTGATACTACCTTTTTAAGTGCTTGTGACGCCTTTCGAGCATCAGTTACAACCGGTGCTAACAAATGAGGAATTCCATTATAAACATTCAATTCCACCATTTTTGGGTCAATCATCATAAGCTTGACTTCATGTGGCTTTGTTCGCATTAGTATGGATACCACAATGCCGTTTATACACACACTTTTCCCGCTACCCGTTGAACCCGCTACAAGTAAGTGCGGCATTTTATTAAGCTCTGCTAACACAGCTTGTCCAGTAATATCACGGCCTAGCGCTACTTGTAACAAAGAATCTGGCTTCGCTCCATCTTTTGATTCCAGCACTTCTCTCAATGTCACGATTGCTACCTCACTATTAGGAACTTCAATACCAATTGCCGATTTACCAGGAATCGGTGCCTCCATACGAATATCCTTCGCTGCTAGTGCTAAAGCGAGGTCATCCTGAAGGTTAACAATTTTACTTACTTTTACGCCGATATCTGGCAATATTTCATATTTCGTAACAGCAGGCCCTAAATGGACTTGCGTCACTTTAGCCTTTACCCCGAAACTTTGCAAAGTTTGCTCTAACTTTTTCGCATTTGCCTGAATTACGGAATATTCACCGCTTTGGTCATGCTGTGGAGGCATTTGCAAAAGATTGAATGAGGGAAGCTGATAATCTGCATTTTCTACAGCATCTGCACTTCCAATGTGGACGTCATCAATAAGCTCTCCTTCTTCAATTTCTACGTGCTCAGCAATTGGTGATGTCTCTTCTCGTTCATGTGAAACATTTTGTGTAAAGGCTGAGATAATTGGCTCATGAGAAACTTCCTCTTCCTCATGTACTTCATGGGCATGATTAACAGCTGCAACTTCGTCCGCCGTACTTTCTGCTCTTGAACGACGACTTTTTGCTTTTTTTGGTGCATTTTTTTTCTTTTCTCGCTGTTTTTTTTGCCATTTGCCAAAAAGTACAGGCATTTTTTCAGCTAAATACGGAACGAGTGCCTTACCCGTCACTAAAATTAAACCGATAAAGAAAATAACCCAAGCAACCACTTTTGCACCCGTCGCTTCAAATAATACATGGAGACCACTAAATAATAATGCGCCTACCATTCCGCCGCCAAGTGCATCACTTCGATGAACCACACCTTCTGAATTAATTAATATTCGCCACGACTCTCTCAGAACCGACTCAGATAATAATCCACCAGAGTTTGATAATTGCTCAAATAAAATTCCATGACTAAAAATAGTCAAGCTCATCACAATTAAAAGCATCCCTAAAATAAGTCTATCTTTCATACTTACTTTTTTCTGCCCAATCATTAGTAGCAATGCAACAAATATCAGCATAAATGGCACTGCAAAATGTAAATTCCCTAAAAGAAACATGGCAATTGTTTGTAAAATACGACCAATCATGCCATATTCAAAAATCATAATGACCGCAATTGCGATTAAGATGAGCCCTAAAATTTCGTACATGAGTGGATGCATTTCTTTTTTGTCAGATGTTGGTTTTGCTTTTGTTGTTTTTCTTCTTTTACTACTTGCCATCTTTTTCACCTTCTTTTGCAATCCATTCTATATATGTAGCGAATAATATCATGTAGAACCCGATTATTTCAAAAAAAGGATTTTCCACCGTTTTTAATCGGCTAGAAAATCCTTTCTTCTTCGCTACTTTCCCTTACCTTGCTCTAAAATACAACTTTCGCTAGAGGGCAAGTCCATTTTTCAAAGGTTGCTTGCTTAAGCAATGTTGCATTTTCATATAAGACATTCAGCAAACCTTTTGAAAATTCAATAGGCAACGCTACGTAAATGTCACGTTATTAGCAACGTGCGTAAAATAGTCGGTTAAAATTTTAATATTCCATAATGATTGGGATAATCATTGGGCGGCGCTTCGTTTTTTGGAATAAATAAGTATTCAATGTATCTCGAATCTCTTGTTTAATGTTTGTCCATTCAAATGTATCTTTTCCAACGTATTTTTCAATGACGTTTTTCGCAATTTCAGATGCTTCCACCATCAGTTGCTCTGATTCACGTACATAGACAAAACCACGCGATAAGATTTCGGGACCTGATGCGATTTTCTTTTGTGCTCGGTTTAATGTGACAACAACAATGAATATACCATCCTGGGATAATAATTTACGATCACGTAAAACAATGTTTCCAACATCGCCTACACCAATCCCGTCAATTAATACATTGCCGGCTTGTACTCGACCGCTCATACGCATTTTGCCGTTTTTATATTCTACTATATCACCTTTATCAGCGATGAAAATTTGTGATTTTTGCATACCCAACTGTTGAGCTAGTTTAGAGTGCGCAATAAGCATACGATATTCACCTTGAACAGGGATAAAGTATTTCGGCTGCATTAAATTCAGCATTAGCTTTAAATCTTCTTGGCTACCGTGCCCTGAAACATGGACATTTTTGCTCGATGTCAAAATTTCAGCGCCTGCTTTTGCAATGGAGTTCATCGTGTTAGCCATTTGTACTTCCATACCTGGAGACGGAGTAAACGTAATGAGTACTGTATCATTTTGTTTAATTTTAATATCTCGGTGATGCTTACGAACGATTTTTTCCAGCGCGTCTAGCGGTTCGCCTCTATTACCTGTTGCGATAATAATAATTTCTTCTTCTTGATATTTTTGCATCTCAGAGATAGGAATAATAGTATCTTCGTCAACCGTTAAATAACCTAACTGTACACCTAGATCAACAGCTTTTTCTAAAGGTTTCCCTACAATCGCCACTTTACGGAATGATTTTTGAGCTTGCGTTAATACTTGTTGAATACGAATGAAGTTAGATGCGTATACAGCTACTAAAATACGACCTGGTGCTGAATGGAAAGTTTTTGATAGTTGTTCCTCAATCACAATTTCAGATGTCGTATAGCCTGGTCGCTCTGCTTCACAAGACTCAGAAAGTAAAATAAATACGCCTTCTTCACCTAATTGCGCCATTTTTGCTAAATCTGGCTTGAACTTACCTGTCGCAGACTGATCGAATTTAAACTCCCCTGTATGAACAATCGCCCCTTCAGAAGTATGGAACACAACCCCTAATGAATCGGGAATACTATGTGTTGTATGGAAGAATGTCACATACGTAGAGTTGAAATTCATACGGCTTCGATTTGTTACTTCAAAGAATTTCACCTGATGTGGTGCAGGTAATTCCTTTAAATGTTCTTTAGCGAGCGCAATAGTTAATTTTGATCCGTACACTGGTGCCTTCACTTTTTGTAAAATATAAGCGATTGAACCAATAGCATCCTCGTGACCATGTGTTAAGAAAATTCCCTTAACACGCTCTTTGTTTTCTTCTAAATACGTAATATCAGGAATTACGATGTCAATGCCCAGCATCTCGTCTTCTGGGAACATTAAACCACTATCTACTACAAATAGCTCTTCGTCAATTTCTACTACGCACATTGCTTTTCCGATTTCGCCCACGCCACCTAGTGGAATGATGCGAATTAGTTCATTTTTCTTTTTTGTCAATTTGTTTCCTCCTAAAAAATATCCCGAACAGCAACCACTTATTTTCATTATACGGTTTGCAAAGCTTTTGCACAAATTAAAAATATAGCTAATACGATTATTTTAACCCCTATGGCGTAAAAATCCACTCCGCTTTCCACGGGCACAGTGTCAGTCACAACCCTTGCGTGCGCGCGGATTATTGCGTCTTACGCTCTGTTCGTTCCCACAGGAGTCTAAGTGGATTTTTACTTAGCTTGTCATTAAATTGTTTGAGTGCCTGGCACCGCAATGATAAAAAAACTATAGACAAACTCTTATGGCTGAGTTTGTCTATAGTATCATCTATCACTATCTAAAGCTTTTCGCTTTTTCTTGGTAGGTTTCCCATACTAAATCAAAGTTTGCTTTCTCTTCATCCGTCATTTCTACCATTGGTAGACGAACATTTAATGTATCAAAGCCTAATTTAGTCATCGCGTATTTTACTGGTGAAGGATTCGGTTGGGCAAACAATGCACGTACTAATGGTAATAATGCTCTATGAATTTTCGCAGCTTGCTTATGATTTCCTTCTTCAAACATTCGGATCATTAACTGCATATCATTTCCAACGACATGCGACGCAACTGAAATTACTCCTGCGCCACCTATTGCCAGCAACGGTAAAGTCAATCCGTCATCTCCACTATATACAAAGAAATTATTAACAGCTTCAACGTTTTCAATAATATCGCCCATTTGATCTAAATTCCCGCTCGCCTCTTTAATCCAAGAGATATTAGGAATTTTACTTAAATCAACAGACGTCTCATATGCAACGTTCACACCTGTACGTCCCGGTACATTATAAAGCATTACAGGCAGCCTAGTTTCTTTTGCAATAGTTTCAAAGTGCGCGTAAATACCTCGTTGGTTTGGCTTATTATAATAAGGTGCTACTAACATAATACCATCTGCACCATTTTCTTCAGCCTTATGCGTCATGGCGATAGAATAAGCCGTTTCATTATCCCCTGTACCCGCAATAACTGGTACGCGGCCTGCGACTTTCTCTACTGTAAATCTTACTACTTCAATTTTTTCTTCTGTGGTCATAGTTGGGTTTTCAGAGGTTGTGCCACATGCAACAATGCAATCCGTGCCATTATCTATTAAGTAATTTATAATACGTTCTAATTCCGAATAATTAATCGTACCATCTTCCTTAAACGGCGTTATCATTGCCGTTCCAATTCGACCTAAATTCATCCTTACACCCCTCTTATAGTAAGTTATCCTCAAGCATTGCTTCTGCAATTTGGATAGAGTTCAATGCAGCGCCTTTTAATAAATTATCTGATACGATCCAGAGATGGAATCCCTTTTTATTGTCTAAGTCTTGACGGATACGTCCTACAAAAGTAGCGTCTTCCCCTTCTGCGTAAATTGGCATTGGGTAAGTTTGTGTTGCAATTTCATCTTGTAATACAATTCCAGGTGCATGACGTAATACTTCGAAAATACCTTCAACTGTCGTATCTTTTTCTACTTCTATATAAACAGATTCAGAATGTCCTGAAACGACAGGTACACGTACGCAAGTAGCAGCTACTTTTAGCTCTGGTGCATGCATAATTTTCTTCGTTTCATTAATCATTTTCATTTCTTCGTATGTAAAGCCATTATCTGTAAATTTATCGATTTGTGGAATGACATTACGAGCAATTGGGAAATGACGTTTGTCGCCACCACTTGGTAAAATATTCGCTTCTACATCTTTACCTGCATCCCAGTTTGCGCTTTGTGCTTTTAATTCTTCAATTGCTGAAATACCTGCACCAGAAACTGCTTGGTATGTTGATACTAATACCTTCGTTAAGCCGAATGTCGCACGGATTGGTTCAAGTGCTGCAACCATTTGAATTGTAGAGCAGTTTGGATTTGCGATAATCCCATTATGTTTAGCAAGATCGCCGCGATTTACTTCAGGTACAACTAGCGGTACCTCTGGATCCATACGGAAATGGCTCGTATTGTCAATAACTACCGCCCCGCGTTTTGCCGCTTCAGGCGCAAGCACTGCCGATACAGAACCACCCGCAGAGAATAAAGCGACATTGACGCCTTCAAAAGCTTCTGGTGTCGCTTCTTCAATTGTATATGTCTTACCATTAAATTCGATTGGTTTTCCTGCAGAACGTGCAGAAGCTAAAAATTTAATATGTCCGATTGGAAATTTTCGTTTAATTAGTTGCTCCATCATTTTTGAACCTACTGCTCCTGTTGCCCCTACAACTGCAACTGTTAACTGCTTAGTCATCTGTCATCTCTCCTTGAATACAAGTTCCATAATGTGTGCTATTGTATCATAAAAATACTGAAAATTGTGTGCAATTAATGATTTATTTGAAATATTGTATCAACAGTGGTTGTAATTGCGTTTTGTGCGTAATTGCTGCATCAACCGTCTCGACCATTTGATTAAAATCAGCAATTAATGAATTCGGTTTTCCATGGGGTGAATCTTGACCAAATGGAATAAAGTAAATGTTTTTTGAATTGAGCAGTTTCATAATATTCATGCCGTTCAAGCCAAGAGCATCATTTGTGGAAATGCCTAGCACGACAGGCGAACCGTTTCGCAATGTTGCCTTTGCCGCCATCAGCACAGGGCTATCTGTAGCTGCATTGGCAAATTTACTAATACTATTACCGGTCATTGGAGCTATAACCATTGCATCCAATGGATTGGAAGGTCCAAATGGTTCTGCTTCTTTTATAGAAGAAATAACTTTTTGTCCTGTCAATTCCTCTATTTTTGCAATCCATTCTTCTCCTGTACCGAAACGTGTAGCGGCGTGTAATACAGAGTGGGTAATAATCGGGATAACTGTAGCCCCTGCATTGATAAAGTTTTGAATTTTGGGTACAACATCCTCATACGTGCAATGTGAAGCCGTAATGCCTAAACCAATTCGTTTACCCGTCAGCAATTTTCTTCCTCCTCTATTGCCTTGCACAAAATTTCTGCCGCATCATGTGCAAAGTATTTCCCAGGTAATGATGGCAATAGTACATATGTCTGCAACTGGTCAGCATCAATATCTAAACAGCCTGGCTCTGAAGCTAAATCATATAGCACAGCAGGCACATGGTCCTGAAACGATTCTGTAATCCATTTGGCAGGAATCGTATTGATGAAAATACCATCATGTATCGACCATTTTCGATCATCTAAATCAGACGCTTTATAGCCGTATGCTTTCGCTTCACTCACTTGTACCACTGAACGCGCAACAATATGCACGTTAGCACCCATCTTTACGAGTAAAGAAGCGAGCATTTTGGCGATGCGTCCAAAGCCTGCGATTGTGAAGTTTTGTCCGTAAATACATTTCTGCTCGAGTCCGTAGAACGTGGCGATAAATCCCTCCGCTGTCAACCTCGCATTTTGCCAAATAAAAGACTCTTGCTGTAAATAACAATTTGTTTCATTTTTTTCAAGCAACTGCTTCCAATGCATTGTTAATCGCCCAGTATAAAACTTAACTTGTGATATGCCATATAATTGTTCCACTTCTATTTTCAATGGAAGTATAGGTAGAATAATTTTATTGGGCTGGAACTCTAAAACAAGTTTATTTAACTCCTCATTCCAAACTGAAGTTCTTTTATAGAATACTGTACGTGAAGGGCTTCGCAGCATTGTTGCTAATTCTTTTAACCTTGAGTCCTCGCCGATCACCAGCCATTTTTCGTTTTCCAAAAGCTCACCTCACTGTAAAAATTCGGACTGTACCGTCGTTGTTTTGTTAAATAAAATACGATCTTCCCCAATTAAGATAATTTCATGCCATGGAATCATTTCACTAACTTTCACTTTCTTCTTTTGGAATGGTAACTTTTCTTTAATAATCTCAAATCCATGTATCTTTCCTGTCTGCACATCTAATAGGCATTCTGTGTGTGCCAGTATGCCAAAATGCACACCACCTTCAACCTGAATTAACTCTTTATCCACCATTTCAGATAATAGCATGCCTCATCTCCCTCCTTGAGCCGTTAACCCAATATATGCCGAGTTTTTGCAAATCGTGCCCGATATTGAAAGTACTTCAATGTTGCAACTTTAGGCTGAACTGTATATAGTGTATATATACAGTTTTTTTAAAAATGCGAGGTGAAAATTTGTGCATATCCATTTAAGCAATGCGAGTGATAAACCCATTTACGAGCAAATTACTGTACAGCTAAAAGAGGCAATTTTAGCAAATAAATTACAGGCTGGCGATGCACTCCCCTCTATTCGTGCACTCGCAAAGGATCTCAAAATTAGCGTAATGACAACAAAACGGGCTTATGCAGACTTGGAGCGGGATGGCTTTATTGAAACCGTGGCTGGAAAAGGTAGCTTTGTCACTGAACGCAACCAAGACTTTCTCCGTGAGGAATTATTGCGTCAAGTAGAGGAGCATCTGCAAAAAGCAGTAAGGACAGCCAAAACTGCAGGTCTTACAAAAGAGGATTTAGGAGACTTACTTTCGTTAATTGTAGAGGAGGACAACTAAATGAATTCCATAGAAATTCATGATTTACACAAAGTCTTTGAAGGCTTTTCATTAAAAGATATTAGTTTTTCAGTCCCACAAGGAACTGTTATGGGTTTTGTTGGTGAGAACGGTGCAGGGAAATCAACTACTATTAAATGCATGCTCAATTTATTAAAAAAAGAATATGGCGAAATTTTACTATTCGGCAAAGATATTGTCGAACACGAGCTTGCGATAAAAAACGACATCGGTGTCGTTTTCGACGAGTTACATGTTCCCGAAACGCTTAATGCGACGCAACTCGACAAATTTATGAAAAAGGTATTTAAGACATGGGATTCTACCTATTATTTTGAGCGATTGGCACAATTTAAAGTACCTGAGCGAAAAAAGGTAAAAGAGTTATCTCGAGGAATGAGGATGAAGCTGTCAATTGCATTAGCGTTGTCGCATCATCCAAAATTATTGATTTTAGATGAACCGACAAGTGGACTAGATCCAATTATACGTGATGAAATTCTCGACTTGTTTTTAGATTTTATGCAGGACGAGACACATAGCATTTTATTTTCTTCACATATAACGAGTGATTTAGAAAAAATAGCCGACTATATTACATTTATTCATAATGGTGAAATTTTATTTAGTGAAAGCAAGGATGTCTTGCTTTATGACTACGGTATTTTCAATGGGAACAAAGAGGAAGTAAGCGATTTACCAGAGCAAGCCATTATTCGCAAACGTAATGGCGCTTTCGGGCTTGAGGTACTTGTTCTAAAAAATGAAATAAGTGAAGCATTTACTGTTGAAAGGCCTACGATTGAGGATATCATGTTATTTTACGTGAAAGGTAGTGTTCAATTATGACTGCTCTTCTAGTAAAAGATTTAATGACCATTCAACGGCAATTAAAGACAAAAGTCCTTTTTCTTTTACCCATTCTTTTTATATCCATTGTGTTTGGGCAAGGATATTTTATTTATCCCTTTATTTTATTTATCCTAATTATTCAAGTAGTCACTGCTCTTACTTATGATGAACTATGTGATTTTGATAAATATGCCAATACTTTACCCATTCCAAAGAGCGAAATTGTCCTTAGTAAATACATGCTCAGCCTTTTTCTAATGTTTATCGCATTAATTATTGCGTTACCTATTGTTTTTATAATTAATCACTTCACCAACAATTGGGAAACAGCTAACTATTTCCTTACATTTAACCTTATTATTGCAGCAGCATTATGTATGCTTGCTTTATTATTACCAATCTATATAAAATTCGGCTCTATAAAAGGGAGATTCGTTCTTATTTTCCTATGCTTTATTCCAGGCTTGATTATCGGTTTGTTAGATGAGTACTTTGCGAATATTTTGCTAGTTGCTTCTAAACTACAACATTTGAGCTATCTCGCACCTTTTATCGGACTTTTTATTTTATGGTTATCTTCTCTTATTTCAATAGCAATCTATAAACGTAAGGAATTTTAGGAGGGAGGTTACATGCACTATGAAAGCTTTATTATGGCATAGATTGTCCATGCAAAAATGGTATATACTTTTAGTACTTATAATTAGTTTGTCCATTACTTTCATAAACTTACATTTTTTCAGTGACTCTTCTATCATCATATTTGCGTTAATTTTTTCTGCGACGATAGTCGAAAGCATGTATACGCAAGATCATAAAGCGAAGTGGGAACTGTTTGTTAATAGTCTTCCTTTAACAAAAAAGACACAGTTACAAGCGGATTATCTTTATTGCTACGGCTTAATTGCACTACTGTTTATCACATCTGCTCCTATTTATTTTTCACCGTTTTACGAACATAGCAATAGCTTCGAGCATTTCGCTATTTATTTCGCAAATATTAGCTGCGCCATTTTGCTTGTGTGTACGCAATTTTATACACACCATATAGAGGAGACTAAAGGGATGCGTTCCTTTAGAATGATAGTTTATATATTACTTATTTTTTTCATCAATTTTCCGATCCATTATTATTTATCAATGGTAGCTGTCAATTTGTCAGTCATTTTAATACCAACAGTCATTAGCGTCATCATCAGTATTTTCGTTTTTCAAAAATGCCATGTGCTGTATAGAGCAAAAGAGATATATTAATGCTAACAACAATTCTACTGATTAATAATATTCTTAAATAGGACGAGCCCCACCATGAAATATATGGCGGGGCTTGCTTTGTAAATACACGGTGAAGACTAATCTCTGTTGCCGGTTGTTCGCTTTCCGCGGGGCGTTGCTTAAGCGTCCACTCGGAGGGAAAATCAAACGCACACGTTTATGCTATTTTTTATCAATTACGACATGTTTTAATGTATCAGTAGTTACATCAATATCAAACGCTTTACCGAAGCCGACAACGTAACGACCTTCTAAAGGTGTTAGCTCAAATAGTGAAAAATCAAGTGTGCGTAATAATTGCATCATTTTCGCATTATGCACTTCATCGAATAATGTAAACACTTCCTCATAGCCTTCATTACCTAATAAAGTTGGTGTACATTGCCAACGTGCACGCTCTGTCGCAAACGGGTTAGCTGTCACCGCCTCGTCTGCTACACATAATAAATCTACAAATTGAGACTGCTCCATTAGTTTAAAATGTTCAGCAATTCGACTAATATAAACATAAAATTTCCCGTTTAGTCGCACAAATGGTGTAGTACTGCTGAACGGCTTACCTTCTGCATCTACAAGACTAAGCACACAACTTTTTTTACCTTGTATAAACGCTTCATAATCTTGTTTAATTTGGTCCATGTTAATTTCTTTTTGCATCCTAATTCCTCCTATGCCTTCACAGTACTTTTTAATTGAATTCGTGGAGCGGAATCCCATGATACATATTGAATTTCCGCTTCCATCCGATAAATTTGCTGAATCATTTCTTCTGTCATTACATCTTCTGGCGTACCAATTTGTGCTCGGTATCCATCCTTTACAACGACAATTTGGTCGCTATAACTAGATGCTTGATTTAGATCATGGAGTACCATAACAACCGTCATCCCCATTTCACGATTAAGCTCTCGTACTAATTCCAGTACTTCATGTTGATGGGCAATATCTAAATAAGTCGTAGGCTCATCCAATAATAAAATTTGTGGTCGTTGCGTCAATGCCATCGCAATCCATGCGCGTTGCGATTCTCCACCAGATAACGCCGCAATTGGTTGATCTCGATAATGCATTAACTGCGTTCTCTCTAATGCCCAATCAATGATTTCTTCATCTTCAGCATTTAAACGTTCAAACCATTTTTTATGTGGATAGCGACCATAAGCGACTAAATTTCGAACTGAAATATCTGCTGGTGCTTGATTTCGCTGACTAAGTATGCACATTTTCTGTGCAATTTCCTTAGACGAAAGTCGACGTATATTTTCGCCATCGAAGGTAATTGTCCCACCACTGTATGGCTGCAGACGTGCAATTGCCTTTAGTATAGTAGACTTTCCAGAGCCATTCGGCCCGATAATGGATAGTACCTCGCCTTTGTTGACATCAAATGAAAAATTATGGACAACTTCTTTTTGCTCATAACGGACAGATAGCTGTTCAATTTTTAACAATTAAAACGCCTTCTTTCGCATTAAATATAAGAAATAGGGTCCACCAATAACAGCCATAATAATCCCTGCTGGAATATCTAGTGGCGCGAATAATGTCCGACCACCTGTATCTGCAATAAGTAATACTATAGCGCCCATCGCCATACTCATCGGTAGCATGTACTTATAGTCTGAGCCTACAAGCATGCGCGCCATATGTGGAACGATTAAGCCGACAAAACCAATCATACCAATTGCCGCTACTGAGATAGCCGCTAAAAATACAGCTAAAATTGATAACATAATACGAATACGTGTTACATTTTCGCCGAGGTTCACTGCAACTTGGTCTCCTAAGCGAATTATATTCGCCTTTCGGATAGCAAAGATTGATATAATCCATCCGATAATCGCGTAAGGATAAATCATATGTAGCGAAGCATTTCCCTTCGCGGCAAGGCTACCATTTAGCCATTGCACAGCAGCTGGAAGACGATCACTATACATGATGGATAGGAAACCAATTATTCCGCCACCTAGTGCATTGACAGCAACACCTGACAAAATAATTGTAATTGGTGAAATACCGGAACGACGCCAAGCTAATGCGTAGACGATTGTTGCCGCAAGTAAGCCCCCAACAAATGCTGCAATCGGAATGTAATTTGTGAATTCCGGATTCGCTAACATAATAAGTAACACAAAGGCAGCAGCACCACTTGTTACACCTGTCAATCCTGGATCAGCTAATGGATTCCCCATCACCGCCTGCAATAGCGCACCTGAAATTGCAATATTTGCGCCAATAATTAATGCTAGTAATACACGCGGCAGTCGAATATCCCAAATTATCGTTGTATACACACCTTCATTTGTCCGGCCATTTAATATCGTTGATAGTATTTCTGGAATTGTAATATGGACACTTCCAAGTCCAATGGCAACAATCGCTGCTATTAATGTCAGCACAAAGGTAACGATTACAATTATGCGACTTCTCGTTGTACTAATCATAGTTAAACCTCATTCTTACTTGTAGAAATAATCTGCAATTGTTGTAAGTGCTGTTTCTACATTGGCAATGGAAGTCACACCAAACGTACTATAATCAAGCATATATATTTTGTCATTTTTATAAGCTGACAATTGCGTCCATGCACTATTTTTTTCAATTTCTTGCTTAAATTTATCTTCATTCGCGCCATGATCACCTGATGCTAATACGAAAATCATATCCGGATCAGCTACTACAATATCTTCTAAGTTCATTGGTGAATATGTTGAGTCTGCTTTTAACACTGATTGTGCAATATTATCTGCACCTAAACGTTCAACTAAACTACCTAAATATGATTTTTCGTTCATAACCATGAATGAATCAGATGTACCAATCACTAGCATTACAGATGGAAGCTCCTTGCCTTTCCCCTGTGTTTCTAGTTCATTTTCCTTCGCTACAATACTTTGTAGCACTTCATTCATTTGATCTTCTTTTCCAAAGTATGTACCAAGCACTTTGAAACTTAATTTTAAATCGTCATATGACTCTGTCGGTAAATATGCTGTTGGAATATTCATTCCTGTTAGTGCTTGATCCAATGAGCTTTGAAGAGCTGATGCCCCAATAATTAAACCTGTTTGTAAGCTTGAAATTACTTCTAAATCTGGTGCCATTGGTGAACCAATTTTCGTAATTGCCTCAAAATCTTTAGGAAGTGGATTTGTCGATGTTGGAACTCCCACTGGTGTAATACCTAATAGGTTAAGCATCTCTGTTAATGGAACTGATGTAGTGACAATCTTATCAGGCACCTCTGCCGGGAAACTTGCTAAAGCCTTTTGAAATGCTTCTTCATCTACGCCGTCTTCAAATGCTTCTGATGCATCTTCTTTTACATCTGTTGCTACTTCTTGTTGTTCTGGTTTATCTGCTTCTTTTTCTACACCTTTTTCTTCTTGCTTCGCACATCCAGCTAATGCACATACTATTACTAAAAGACTAATCCAAACCCACTTTTTCATATTTTCTATCTCCCTACTAATTGATAATGATATTCAATGTCATTCATAATATCAGACTTCATTGATAATAGCAACGTCTAATTGATAATATATTTTCCAATTGGAAAATATGCATAGCTTAAAGGGCGTCCCCCAGTAGTAGCATGTGAAAACCAATAACTAAATGAAAAAGAGAGGTATCCAACAATTGAATTGTGGAATACCTCTCTAGAGAATGTAGACAAAGAATGAAATTAAGGTGATTCGCTCCGAGTAGACGCTTTTCCACAGGAGTCTGACCAGCCTAAAAATTGTTTGGGTGCCTGGCACTTATTATGTTCACCTCAAAAACAGTAGGCGTTACTTATTTATTGGAGTAGGCGACACGACACTCTTGCAGAAACAGCACGAGTGGAAATGAACTGCAGTAGTTTAATTCGTTAACTTTGTCTATAAGCTAAAGCGAGGCATCCAACAATCAAATCGTTGGATGCCCCGTACCTCATAATAAAATATGAATTTTTTGTGACCTAGGGTTTTTTAAGCTTCAGGTCCGATAATTGAAATCGCCGGCTCTGCTTTTAATATTTTAGCAATGAGTCGATCAACTGATTCCATTGTTACAGCATCAATTGACGCTAATACTTCATCTACTGAACGATGTCTTCGATGAACTAATTCACTTGTACCATTACGATTCATACGAGCACCCGTACCTTCAAGACCAAGCACAAAGCTTCCTTTTAGCTGTTCCTTCGCATTATCTAGTTCTTCCTCAGTAACGCCTCCCGCTACAATATCAAGCAATGTAGCATCAATTGTATGTTGTAATTGCGATAGCTGCTGGCGACTTGCACTGCCGTAAATCGTAAATGCCCCAACATCCGCATAGCAAGATTGATAAGAGAAAATTGAATAAGCTAAGCCGCGCTCTTCTCGTACCTCTTGGAATAGACGGGAGCTCATGTTTCCACCAATAATATTATTTAAAGCAATAAAGCTATACATATCTGGGTCTTTGACACCGATTGCTGGATAAGAAAGTGCTAAATGCGCCTGTTCCGTATCACGCGTTTTCGTAATTTCTCCTGGATGGAACTGTGGATTTGTCAGGACCGGTACAACAGCAAGAGGTGAAGCCTTGTAATGTCCGAACAAGTTTTCAATCGTTGTTAATAGTGATGAAGATATATTTCCTGCCACAGAAATCACAATTGATTCTGGTCCATAATGTTTAGCCATATATTGTCGAATCACATCTGCAGTAAATGTTTTTAATGTAGCAGCCGTCCCTAAAATTGGTCGTCCTAGTGCATCATTTGGATACATTACTTCCCAAAGCTTTTCATGAACATCGTCATCAGGAGCATCTTCACTCATTAATATTTCTTCAAGTACTACTTGACGTTCCTTCTCTAATTCTTCTTCTGAAAATGTCGAATTAAAGAACATATCTGCAAGTATTGTTAAGGCAAGCTCCGCATGATGATCCAAGACTTTTGCATAATAGCATGTGTTTTCTTTTGAAGTAAAGGCATTTAGTTCTCCACCAATACGGTCAAACTCCTCTGCAATTTGGCGAGCAGTTCGCGTTTTTGTCCCTTTAAAAAGCATATGTTCGATAAAGTGTGTAATCCCATTTTCCTCTGGGAGTTCATAGCGGGAACCAGCATTGACAAATATGCCAAGAGCAACGGATCTTACATGATCAATTTGCTCGGACACAATACGCACACCGTTTTGACATGTATGTACTTGTACCAAATAATTTCCTCCTTTTACAACCGTTTTATTTGAAAAAGGCTGCGCATCATACGCAGCCTTTTTTTTATAAAATTATTTACCTTGTTCTGCGCGTTCTTTTTCCTCTTGAATAACTACTTTACGAGATAAGTTTACACGACCTTGTTTGTCGATTTCAATAACTTTCACAAGTAATTGATCGCCTAGTTTTAACACATCTTCTACTTGCTTTGTACGTTCTTCTTGAATTTCAGAAATGTGTAATAAGCCATCTTTGCCTGGGAAGATTTCACAGAAAGCACCGAATTTCTCGATACGTTTTACTGTTGATAAGTAGTATTCGCCAACTTTGGCTTCACGTACGATATCTTCAATAATTTGTTTTGCACGTGCGTTCATTTCTTCATCTGCTGAAGAGATGTAAATTGTACCATCTTGCTCTGTATCAATTTTTACGCCTGTTTCTTCAATAATTTTGTTGATTTGTTTACCACCTGGTCCAATTACATCGCGGATTTTATCTGGATTAATACGCACGATAACAATTTTCGGTGCATAAGCAGATAATTTCTCACGTGGCTGCGCAAGTGTTGCAAGCATTGATTCTAAAATATGCATACGACCAATTTTTGCTTGTGTTAATGCTTCTTCTAATATATTGCGTGATAAACCATCAATTTTAATATCCATTTGAAGCGCTGTTACACCTTTAGCTGTACCAGCTACTTTAAAGTCCATATCGCCAAGATGATCTTCCATACCTTGGATATCCGTTAAAATTGAGTAATGCTCACCTTTTTTAATAAGTCCCATCGCAATACCAGCAACAGGTGCTTTTAACGGAACACCAGCATCCATCATAGCTAAAGTAGAAGCACAGATTGAAGCTTGTGATGTTGAGCCGTTTGATTCAAGTACTTCTGATACACAACGGATTGTATATGGGAATACAGATTCATCAGGAATTACTGCTTCAAGTGCACGCTCACCTAAAGCACCGTGACCGATTTCACGACGACCTGGACCACGAATTGGACCAGTTTCCCCTACAGAGAATTGAGGGAAATTGTAGTGATGCATAAAGCGTTTAGATTCTTCTACACCTAAGCCGTCAATAATTTGTACATCGCCAAGTGCACCTAAAGTACAAATTGAAAGAGCTTGAGTTTGTCCACGTGTAAATAATGCCGAACCGTGCGTACGTTGTAATAGCCCTGTTTCTGAAGAAAGTGGGCGAATTTCATCGAGTTTACGACCATCTGGACGGATTTTATCTTCTGTAATTTGGCGACGAACTTCGTCTTTCACCATTTTATCTAAAATTGTATGCACTTGTTTCATTGTTGTGTCATCAGCTTCTTGTTCTTCATAAGAAGCGATAATACGGTCTTTCACCGCTTTGATAGCTTCATCACGTGCATGTTTTTCAGCAGTTTGAATCGCATCATGCATTTCCGTTTCACACGCTGCTTTAATATCAGCTTGAATCGCTTCATCAATTTCAAACAATGTGACAGGTATTTTTTCTTTCCCTACTTCAGCAATAATTTGCTCTTGGAAAGCAATAATTTTTTTAATTTCTTCATGACCGAACATAATAGCTTCTAACATTACTTCTTCTGGTACTTCTAAAGCGCCTGCTTCAACCATGTTAATAGCATCTTTGTTTCCAGCGACAGATAAATGAACTGTTGAAATTTTAGACTGCTCCACTGTTGGGTTCACGATGAATTCACCATCAATATATCCAACTTGTACACCAGCAATTGGGCCACCGAATGGAATATCAGAAATTGCTAATGCTAATGATGAACCGACCATAGCTGCCATTTCAGACGTGCAATCAGGATCATTAGACATAACCATTGAAATTACTTGTACTTCATTACGGAAACCATCTGGGAACATTGGGCGAATTGGACGGTCAATTAAGCGGCTTGCTAAAATCGCTTTTTCCGATGGACGTCCTTCACGTTTAATAAAGCCGCCAGGAATTTTACCCGCTGCATATAAACGTTCTTCGTAGTTTACTGTTAATGGGAAGAAATCTAGTGGTTTTGGTGATTTTGACATTGTTGCTGTTGCAAGTACAGAAGTATCACCATAGCGTACTAATGCTGCTCCATTTGCTTGTTTTGCTAACTGTCCTACTTCTATTACAAGTGGACGGCCAGCCCATTCGTAGGAATAGACTTTCTTTTCGTTCATTCAATGAACCCCTCTCTATTATAAAAACACTTACTCGTCTGTATGTACTAATAGTAAGTGTACCAAAAATGCTTGTTCTATGCTAAATATTTCATGAAATAATCATACATTTAAATTCAGTTATTGCCAATTTATTTAGGATTTATTTCTTAATTTGGTTTTAATGGCGGTTTTACTTGCTTTTGTGCTTATATTTTGATTTAATTTGGCTATTTTTTGCAATTCATGTTTATAGTAGCCTACATATAAAGATTATTTCGTTTAATTTGCACTTAGTCATTCGCTTTCCATTTGTAAGTATCAATCTCTTGGTAAATACTTAAGAATAGCTAGAAAGTTTTAAAAACATAAAGAAAAAGCGGGAATAATCCCGCTTTTCGATTGTCAATTAGCGACGTAAGCCTAAACGATTGATTAGTTCACGGTAACGTTGAACGTCAGTTTCACGAAGATATTTAAGTAAGTGACGACGACGACCTACCATTTTTAGAAGACCACGCTCAGAGTGGAAATCTTTTTTGTGTGTACGTAAGTGAGTGTTTAAAGCGTTGATTTCAGCTGTTAAAACTGCAACTTGTACTTCTGGAGAACCAGTGTCACTTTCGTGAGTACGGTACTCAGCGATAATTTCGTTTTTACGTTCTTTTGTAATAGCCATTTGTATTGACCTCCTAAATAATTGTTTAATCCCCATTAGCACAGTAAACGTTGGAGTCATCGGTATACCGAGCTAAGGTTAAGCACTTTATGCACTTATGAATGTTACCATAAAATAAAAGGGCAAGCAAGTAATAACGTTGTTCTGCCAAACGTCTAAGCATTACCGACCTCAAGCAAATAGTACTGAGTAAGCTGAACAGTGCTGTAAAAGATAGTGATTCCAGCCTATTTAATACCATTTCACTCTGCATTCATTTTGACACAGTCTATTTAATTACGTTAAAAAAGTGAATAGCCTCTTGCTTATCTTTTTCTATTTGTGTTTTTAACGCTTCGATTCCGTCGAATTTACGCTCGCTTCGAATACGTTTATACCAAGCAACCTGCACTTCCTCACCATAGATGTTTTTCTCGAAGTTTAAAATATGAACCTCGATAGACAGTTGCTTGTCATTGGGATCTTTAAATGTTGGTTTATAGCCTACATTACATACACCATCATACCAATTATTTTGCACAAGTAGACGAACAGCATACACACCACTTGCTGGAATGTATGTACCTTCTAATGCTTGAACATTGGCAGTAGGGAAGCCTATCGTACGTCCACGTTTATCGCCATGCACGACAATACCTTTTATGTCAAAAGGTCGCCCTAGAAGCATTCTTGCTGCCTCCATATCCCCCTCCTGCAATAACTTACGAATACGCGTTGAGCTAATTTTCTCAAGCGCATCGGTTTTCTTATCGACAACTGTTACACCATACTCCCCATTACTTAATGCACGCATATCTTCCATTGTGCCTTTACCAAATGCACCAAACGAAAAATCAAAGCCTGCAGTAACGTGTTGAATGTTTAATCCTCGAATAAATGTATCAATAAAAGCAGCAGGTGACAGCTTTGCAAAGTCCGATGTAAAATGTACAACAAATACAGTATCTACACCTTGTTCTTCAAACAACTGCAATTTCTGCTGTAATAATGTAATATAGAATACTTTTTCATTTCGTCCGCCTAGCACTAAAGATGGATGCGGATCAAATGTCATTACGGCTGTTGAGATTTGTCGCTTGTCCGCCTCTTGCTTAGCAGCATCAATAACCGCCTGATGTCCAATATGTACACCATCAAAAAAGCCAATTGCCAATGAGTAAGGCTGTATGCTTTCTCGTTGCTGTAATTGGTGTGGGTATTTTAAATGAATAACCTCCATACAAAAAATCCTCCTACTCTATCGTCGGAAACATTTTATGTGGTTTCATGTACCCTTCCTTAGTCGGATGGGCTTGATAAACCGCAAATGCTTTTCCTTTGATTCCAAACACAATTTTATCATGCACCTTTAATAATGCATCTGCTGGAAGCACTTGTCCATTGAAAATTTCTTTTTCATTAGCGGAAGTTATTTCAATATATGGATAGTCTGATAGTGCGTATTCTACAGGAAGTATGCATGTATTGACTTGTTCATTTTCCATTAATTCTGCAACTTGTGCCAGTGTAAAGCAATTGTCTTGCGTAAATGTACCTGATGCTGTTCGCACAAGCTCATGCATATGTGCAGGATATCCAAGTGCTTCGCCAATTTGTACAGCAAGTGTTCGAATATACGTACCTTTGCTACATGAAATCCGTACAGGGAATGTAATTTCATGCCCTTCGTAAATTTCCTTCTCATCAAGTAGCTCTAATGCATATATTGTAACCTGTCTTGTTGGTCTTTCAACAGTCTCACCTTTACGAGCATATTCATATAAACGTTTGCCATTT
Organism: Lysinibacillus sp. NPDC093210; assembly: GCF_044753985.1. Lineage (NCBI taxonomy): Bacteria > Bacillati > Bacillota > Bacilli > Caryophanales > Bacillaceae > Lysinibacillus > Lysinibacillus sp. NPDC093210. Next base: position 325,611 of record NZ_JBIVOE010000002.1, read on the forward strand.
ACTTTTACAGCTGAAAACATCGGTGGGGTTTGATTAATAATACCAGTTAAGGAAGCTAATACATCGAGCAGCTCAGCACGTGTAAATGTCTTATTTGTGTTATCTTCTGCAACTGTTTCTCCTTCGGCATCTTCAGTTGTCGTTGTGCGTCCAATTGAAATCACTGCCTCATAAGTCTTACCTGCATCTGTTAAATATTCTGCAATGCGGGTTGCCTGTCCGATACAAATTGGAAGAACACCTTCCACTCCTGGATCTAATGTACCCGTATGGCCTACTTTTTTTGTACGCAATATTTTTCGTAATTTAAAGACGCAATCATGACTTGTCATGCCTCGTTCTTTCCACAGTGGTAAAATACCATTCATAAAAATCCCCCTTTAACAAAATTGCATAAAAAAAGTCTGCCTGCATGAAGATGCATGTGGCAGACTTTTACTGTTGTGCTTATTCTTTGTGTAAACCACGTAGTAACGAATCAATACGGTTCCCATATTCAATCGATGAATCGAATTCAAAGATTAACTCTGGTGTTCGACGTAAACGGATACGAGAACCGATTTCTGAACGGATAAAGCCAGCAGCTTTAACTAAAGCTTTTAGCGTTTCTTCACGTTCACGTTCATTTCCTAAAGATGTAATATAAATTGTTGCTTGTTGTAAATCACCTGTTACATCAACACCAGTAACAGTTACGAAGCCAACACGTGGATCTTTAATTTTACGGCCAATAATATCACCAAGCTCTTTTTTCATTTGCTCAGCAACACGGTTTGAGCGTAGAGACATAATTAGTCACCTCAATTTCGATGTTCAAATATTTGCGCTACAGGCAAATGATGATGGCGCATGTTCATACGCCTCATCAGGCTTCCTGCAACTATCGCAAATATCCTTACTACTTATAAATAGTCTCGCCACACATTAAGCTGTTCCCAGGACGGATTTGACTCTAAATAATGAAGAGCATGATTGATTTCACGCTCCGCTGCTTCTTTCGAGGAAGAAACAGCAACAAGCGCTAATTTCGTACGTTGCCATACATTTTGATGGTCAATTTCCGCAATGGATACATTAAACTTCTGTTTTGTGCGAGTAATCATACGCTGTAAAACAGCGCGCTTTTCCTTTAACGAATGGGCAGTTTGAACGATAAATTCTACCTCAACGTATACAATCATTATGCACGTTTAATTTCTTCCATAATGTAGGCTTCAATGATGTCGCCTTCTTTAATGTCATTGAAGTTTGTAATCGTTATACCACATTCGTATCCTCTTGCAACTTCTTTTACTTCGTCTTTGAAACGTTTTAATGTATCTAATTCGCCTTCGAAAATCACGACGTTGTCACGGATGACACGTACGCCTGAGTCACGTGTTACTTTACCTTCTGTAACGTAAGAACCAGCAATCGTACCTACTTTTGATACTTTAATTGTTTGACGAACTTCCGCTTGACCAATAATTTTTTCTTCAAATTCTGGGTCTAGCATACCTTTCATCGCTTGCTCGATTTCTTCGATTACTTTATAAATAACACGGTGTAGACGAATATCTACGCCTTCTTCTTCCGCTGCACGTTTTGCATTAGTATCAGGTCGTACGTTGAAACCGATAACGATTGCATTCGATGCTGCTGCAAGAGAAATATCTGATTCTGTGATTGCGCCAGCGCCTGTGTGAATAATTTTCACATTTACGCCTTCGACATCAATTTTCATTAGTGAAGCAGCCATAGCTTCTACAGTACCTTGAACGTCAGCTTTAACGATTAAGTTTAACTCTTTCATTTCGCCTTGGCTCATTTGTTCGAATAAGTTATCAAGCGTTACACGTTGTTTTTCAGAACGTTGTGCTTGAATAGCTGTCATTGCACGTGTTTCCCCAACTTGACGAGCTGTTTTTTCGTCTTCGAATACAACGAAGCGGTCACCAGCTTGTGGCACATCGTTTAATCCAGTAATTTCTACTGGCGTTGATGGGCCAGCTTCTTTCACACGACGACCTTTATCGTTGACCATAGCACGTACGCGACCGTAAGCGTGACCAACTACGATAGGATCGCCGACTTTTAATGTACCGTCTTGTACTAATAGTGTTGCAACAGAACCACGACCTTTATCAAGTTGTGCTTCAATTACAGTACCAAGTGCTAAACGATCTGGATTTGCTTTTAACTCTCCAACTTCGGCAACAAGTAAGACCATTTCTAACAATGTGTCAATACCTTCACCTTTTAATGCTGAAATAGGGACGAAAATCGTTTCGCCACCCCAAGCTTCAGGTACAAGACCATGCTCAGTTAATTCTTGCATTACACGATCAGGGTTTGCTGATGGTTTATCCATTTTGTTGACAGCAACAATAATTGGCACTTCTGCAGCTTTAGCATGGTTAATCGCTTCAACTGTTTGAGGCATTACACCATCGTCTGCCGCTACTACTAAAATTGTTAAGTCTGTTACTTTCGCACCGCGCGCACGCATTGTTGTGAATGCCGCGTGTCCAGGTGTATCAAGGAACGTAATCTTTTTGTCGCCTTCAGTTACTTGGTATGCACCGATATGTTGTGTAATACCACCAGCTTCTCCAGCCGTTACTTTTGTATGGCGGATTGAGTCTAGTAACGTTGTTTTACCATGGTCAACGTGACCCATAATTGTTACTACAGGAGGTCGTTCTGATAATTCAGCATCATTAACTTCCTCTGTTTGTTCGAAGTGCGTTTCTAAATCCGTAATATCAACGCGGATTTCTTCTTCAACTTCTACACCGTAGTCTGCACAAATTAACTCGATTGCATCCTTATCTAATTCTTGGTTAATTGTAGCCATAACACCAAGCATAAATAATTTTTTAATGATTTCAGATGGCTCACGGTATAATTTTTTAGCTAATTCAGCTACAGAAAGTGATTCAACAAATGTAATTTTTTCTGGTAATTCTTTTTGTTTCATTGGTATTGATGGTTGATGCGTTTTTGGATGACGGCGTTTACCGCCGTGAATTCCTGGTTTTGGACGTTGGTTGTATCCACCGCCGCCTCTACGATTATTATTATTATTGTTGTTATTATTATTTTGTGTCATATTTCGATTTTGATTACCTTTAGTATTCTTAGATTTTTCGTTAGACGAATTTGAGTTTTGTTGCGTTTGTTGATTGTAATTATTCGCTTTCGGCTTAGAAGTAGCAGACTGCTGCTTTTGTCCATCTTGCTTTTTCACCGATTGCTGTGGTTTTTGTTGTCCATTCGCTTGAGATCGTTGTGTTACATTTTGAGTAGGCTGTTTTGCGTCTCTTTTATCTGTTGGTGCTTTAAATGATTGATTTAACTTTACCACTGTATCTTTCTCCAACATGGACATATGGTTTGTTACACTCACATTTAATTTACTTAGCGCTTCAATAACCTCTTTACTCGATTTATTCACTTGTTTGGCATATTCATGAACTCTGATTTTGGTCATCTGCTCACCCCCGATTATTTTTCGTTGAGTAGACTAGACAATTTACTTGCAAAACCTTTATCGGTAATAGCTAAAGCCACTCGGGCCTCCTTACCTGTAGCATGTCCTAGATCATAACGATCGCCAATTACATGATACTCAACGTTGTAATAAGTGCATTTATCTTGAATTTTTTTATTAGAGTTTTTAGAAGCATCGCTTGCTAGCAATACAAGCTTAGCATTACCATTGCGGACTTCCTTTACTACTAACTCTTCACCTGAAATAACTTTTCGGGCTCTAGCCGCTATACCAAGCAAATTAAACACTGCTTGATTGGTCATAAAATAGCCTCCCGACGAATGAGCAATAGTAGCTCTTCATATATCTCTTCAGGAATTTTCGCTTCAAGTTGGTGCCCTAATACATTTTTCTTACGCGCGATGTCAACCGCCTGTTCAGACTTTGAAACATAGGCGCCACGTCCAGGTTTTTTCCCTGAAACATCAACGCTTACCTCGCCCTCTTTTGAGCGAACAACACGAATCATTGCTTTTTTTGGTAGCATTTCTCCAGTAGCTACACATTTTCGAAGTGGTACTTTTTTATTAATCGCCATAAGAATCACCTTTCCTCTCTGAAGCTTCGTAAGAGGTGGACTAGCCATAACCAATACGGCAAGGTGGAATTTTGTGATTTGAACATTGTGGAGTACAATCACGCCTCTCAAAATTCAGAACCTTTGCCACAGTTTCTGGCTTTATTCAGTCGGCCTGGGAACGCCCACTGAATAAAGCCAGGTGACCAGTCACACGGGCTTTCTTACTTATTCTTCGTCGTCTTGATATAAGTCAACTGCAGCTGCTTCGAAGTCGCTATCTTCAGCAGGTACGAAAGTGCTTGTTGCAGATGGATAAATACCTAACTCACGTGCATCTGTTTCACTTTTAATATCAATTTTCCAGCCAGTTAATTTCGCAGCTAAACGAGCATTTTGACCACGTTTACCTATTGCTAAGGATAATTGGTAGTCTGGAACTACAACAGTTGTTGATTTTTCTTCTTCATTTACTTGCACATCTAATACTTTTGATGGGCTTAGTGCATTTGCTACGAATACAACAGGGTCTTCTGACCATTCAACGATATCAATTTTCTCACCGTTTAATTCATTAACAATTGTTTGTACACGAGCACCTTTTGCACCTACACATGAGCCAACAGGATCAACTTCTTCGTTATGTGCATGGACAGAAATTTTAGAACGGTCCCCTGCTTCACGAGCAATTGATTTGATTTCTACAATGCCCTCATAAATTTCAGGCACTTCCATTTCAAACAAACGACGTAATAAGCCTGGGTGTGTGCGTGATACGATTACTTGTGGACCACGTGTCGTACGTTCAACTTTTGTAATATAGACTTTAATACGATCATGTGGATTGTATGTTTCGCCTTGGATTTGTTCGTTTTGTGGTAATGCAGCTTCTACTTTCCCAAGACCTACGTAAATGTTACGTGCATCTAAACGCTCAACAACACCAGTTACAATATCATCTTCTCGATCTACGTATTGCTCATAAATTAAACCGCGTTCTGCTTCACGTACACGTTGTGTAACGACTTGCTTCGCTGTTTGGGCAGCAATACGTCCAAAATTACGAGGTGTTACTTCTTGCTCAACAATATCTTCTAGTTGATAAGCAGGATTGATAGCCTTTGCATCTTCTATTGCAATTTGTAAACGATCATCGTCAACTTCTTCAACTACATCTTTACGTGAAAACACACGAATTGAGCCTTTGTCTAAATTTAAGTCTACACGAACATTCTGAGCTTGGTTAAAGTTGCGCTTGTAAGCTGTTACTAATGCAGCCTCAATCGCTTCGATTAACACATCTCTTGAAATTCCTTTTTGTTCTTCCAGCGCCGTTAGCGCATCTAACAAATCACTACTCATTTTATTTTCACTCCTAAATATGCATTATGCTGAAAAATCGATGGCAAGACGTGCCAAGGCGATTTTTTCTTGTTCAATAGTTACTGTAATTTTTCGGGTTTTAACGGGTACTTCCATCACTAATGTATGTTCATCATAAGATGTTAAGTAGCCTTGGAATTCCTTCATGTCCTTAATAGGCTCATAAGTTTTCACATAGATAAACTTGCCAACGGCTTTTTTAAAATCAGTATCTTTTTTTAATGGACGTTCTGCACCTGGTGAAGATACCTCTAAATAATAATTTTGTGTAATAGGATCTTTTTCATCCAACAGTAAACATAGTCGTTCACTAACTTGAGCACATTGGCCAATGTCAATCCCACCCTCAGGTGTATCTACATAAACACGTAAAAACCAGTTACGTCCTTCTTTCACAAACTCAACATCCACCAATTCAAGATTTAACTCTTCGACAATCGGTGTAGCAAGTTCTTCAATTAAAGATGGTACTTTGCTCATTGTTTCCTCCTGCGTTTTTCAATTTCAGGCGTAATAAAACAGAAATTCCACCAGTGATGTTGGTGAAATTTGACGGTCTTACCTGCTGTTAGTCTAAAAAATTTGCTTTGCTTCGGTATAACAACAGAAAAGAGCGGGAATGCCCCACTCTTTTGCTGGAAAACTATCAACAAATTATTACCATAAGAATAGCACAATTTACGCTACAATGCAAACGACCTTATTTTAGGCTAGAAAAGCGATAACTGATTTGCATCAGGCATACCTTCCAAACAACCTAATTGATCCATGTACTCAATTAATGTTTTCGACACACGACCTCGTTGCTGTAAATCTTCTTTCGATAAAAATTCGCCATTCTCACGTGCAGCTACGATTGTTTTGGCAACGTTCGTTCCGAGGCCTGGAATCGCATCAAAAGGTGGAATTAAGGAATTTCCATCAATAATGAACTCACTAGCTTGTGAACGATATAAATCAACCTTTTGGAAGTTCATACCACGCTCACACATTTCAAGTGCAAGTTCCATTACAGTCAATAAGTTTTTCTCTTTTGTAGAAGCATCTAACCCCTTGATATTGATTTCATCTATTTTCGCACGAATCATTTGAGAACCTTGCGTCATGGAAATTAAATCAAAATCATCTGCTCTTACTGTGAAGTAGGCAGCGTAGTATAAGATTGGAAAATGCACTTTAAACCAAGCAATACGTACTGCCATTAAAACATAGGCAGCAGCATGGGCTTTAGGGAACATATATTTTATCTTTTTACATGATTCGATATACCACCCAGGTACTTTATTTGCTAGCATTTCTGCTTCAAATTCTTCTGATAAACCTTTCCCTTTACGAACAGACTCCATAATTTTAAACGCTAAAGACGGTTCAAGTCCTTGGTATATTAAATACACCATAATGTCATCACGACAGCCGATTACTTCTTTTAATACGCATGTACCATTTTGGATAAGTTCTTGCGCATTACCTAGCCATACATCCGTTCCATGTGAAAGTCCTGAAATTTGGACAAGCTCTGAGAATGTAGATGGTTTTGTATCTTCTAGCATTTGACGGACAAATCGTGTACCAAATTCCGGAATACCTAATGTTCCCGTCTTACAACCAATTTGCTTTTCTGTCACGCCTAGAGATTCAGGCGAACTAAAAATTTTCATAACGAACGGATCATCTGTTGGTATTGTTTTCGGATCAATTCCAGATAAGTCCTGTAACATCCGAATTACGGTCGGATCATCGTGCCCAAGAATATCGAGCTTCAAAATATTGTCATGAATTGAGTGGAAATCAAAGTGTGTTGTTTTCCATTCTGAATCCTGTGCATCCGCTGGGAACTGCACTGGTGAGAAATCATAAATATCCATATAATCCGGTACAACAATAATCCCACCTGGATGTTGACCTGTTGTCCGTTTAACGCCTGTACAGCCCTGTACTAAACGGTCTACTTCAGCGCCGCGGAAATGAAGATTGTTGTCGCTTGCATAACCTTTAACGTAGCCATATGCTGTTTTTTCCGCAACAGTACCTATTGTTCCAGCTCGGAATACATAATCTTCACCAAACAGTACTTTTGTATAGTTGTGGGCCTGCGGTTGATATTCACCCGAGAAGTTCAAATCGATATCAGGTACTTTATCCCCTTTAAAGCCAAGGAACGTTTCAAACGGAATATCTTGCCCATCTTTTTTATAGGGTGTGCCACACTCAGGACAATCTTTGTTTGGTAAGTCATAGCCTGAGCTAACCGAACCATCGTTGAAAAACTCGGAATGCTTACAATTTGGACAAATATAATGAGGTGGTAATGGGTTTACCTCCGTAATCTCCATAAAGGTTGCAACTAATGAAGAACCTACCGAACCACGAGAGCCTACTAAATAACCGTCAGCAAGTGATTTTTTCACGAGCTTTGCGGAAATTAAGTAGATAACACCAAATCCATGGCCTAAAATCGATTTTAATTCTTTTTCAATACGCGCTTTTACGATTTCAGGTAATTCTTCACCATATATACGATGTGCCATTTCATACGTTAAATTTGTTACTTCATCATCGGAGCCTTCAATTTTTGGCGTATATAAATCGTCCTTAATAGGCTTCACATCGCCAATCATATCAGCGATTTTTTGAGTATTTGTGACAACTATTTCTTTCGCAAGATCAGGTCCTAAAAAGTCAAAGTCCTTAAGCATCTCATCAGTCGTTCTAAAATGTACTTCTGGAAGCTTGGATTTATTTAAAATATTGGCGCCTCCTTGGGAACCAATCAATATTTGTCTAAACATTCCATCGTTTGGATCTAAATAATGAACATTTCCAGTAGCAGCTACAGGTTTATTCATCTTTTTCCCGAGCTTTACAAGTTTGCGTATAATATCTTCAATTGTCCATTCATCACGAACGACATTTCGTTCAATTAAAGGTGCATAAACAGCCTTTGGTTGCACTTCGATATAATCGTAAAATCTCGCAACTTGTTCCGCTTCTTCTGGGGATTTATTCATCATTGTCTCAAACACTTCACCGTTACTACAGCCTGAGCCAATTAATAGCCCCTCTCTATACTGTTCCAGTGTAGAGCGTGTTACCCGAGGAACACGGTAGAACGTTTTTGTGTGAGAATGGGAAACGATTTTAAATAAATTTTTCAAACCATCATTATTGACTGCTAAAATTGTACAATGCATCGGTCGCGCTTTTTTATATGCATCTCCACCACCAACATGCTTATTGAAATCATCGTGATATTTAATGCCTAGCTCATCGGCTTCTTTTAACAAATGCAACAATAAATAGCCTGTTGCTTCCGTATCATAAATCGCACGGTGATGCTGTGTTAATTCAATACCGAATTTTTTACAAAGTGTATTTAATCGATGATTTTTCATTGTTGGATGAAGCAAACGTGCAAGTTCTAGTGTATCGATAACTGGATGAATCGTTTCTTCAAGTCCGTATTTTTTGTAGCCAGTATATAAGAAGCCCATATCGAAAGATGCATTGTGTGCCACTACGATAGCGTCCCCTATAAAGGAATGGAACTCATGGATAACTTGTTCCACTTCAGGCGCATTGCGTACCATATCATCAGTAATGCCAGTCAGTTCAATAGTTGTTGCTGACAGTGCATGATGCGGATTTGCAAAACTTTCGTATTTATCGATGACATGTCCACCTTTAATTTTTACTGCTGCGAGCTCAATAATTGTATCGTAGGCAGTAGAAAGACCTGTCGTTTCGACGTCAAAGACAACATATGTTGCTTCGTCTAATGCACGATGCTCAGAAGCATAAGCGATAGGTACACCGTCATCCACTAAATTTGCTTCCAAACCGTAAATAACTTTAATGCCATGTTTTTTCCCTGCTCCGTATGCATCAGGGAAAGATTGCACAACAGCATGGTCTGTTATCGCAATGGCTGGATGGCCCCATTTAGCAGCCTGTGCCACTAATCTATCTACTGGCGTTACTGCATCCATTTGACTCATCGGTGTATGCAAATGTAACTCTACTCGCTTTTCACCTTCTGGTGCCTTATCTTGACGTGTTTCTTTTTTGATTTCATTGATATCATTTGCCATCACAATTAAATCACGAATAAAAGTATCGGTTTGAACTGAGCCACGTACTTTGACCCACATACCTTTTTTCAAATGTTGCATCAGTTCTGCATCGTCATTATCACGGGAGAACATTTTGACAACGATTGAATCTGTATAGTCGGTAATTTTAATTTGTAGAAGTGAGCGTCCACTCTTTAACTCTCTGATTTCTGTATCAAAAACAAAGCCTTCAATAATGACGCGTCGTTCTTCTTCTACTATGCGCTTAATTTCCATAATTTCATCGTCTTTAATTTGCATGCCAAGCTGGAATGGGCGATCGCCAAGCGCTGCCAATGCTGGATTGTCCTTTTTATCCTGTTCACGTTTTTGGAAGTCTTGCATCGCTTGCTGTGCCATCGCTGCTTCCTCTAAACGTTTTTGCTCGATAAAGGCTTGCTGCGCCTCACGCATCTCATCTGTTTCCTCTTGGAGCATAAAATCAAACGCAATGTGCGGAAAACCAAATTGACTGTAACTCATTGCAAGCTTTTCGGCATATTTTGTTTTCAGCATCATTAGTTCCATGTCTTGCATGCAGGACACCGTAACTTTTTGCCCATTCCACATCGGGATTTGCGATACAAGGCAGTTTTTTAACGGTGGCGCCATATCGTCGATTTGCTCAATAATTGTTAACCAATACGTTTGTATAAGTTCTTCCGTCACATCTTTTTCAACTGTTTCAAAGGTTGTTTCAATTTGCGCAATAGCAGCGAATTTTTCAGCTAGATGTGTACGAAATAGTTGATATAACGGAAATGGAAGTATGCCACGTAATTTAATATTAAAATGCCAGAGTCTATTCTTTTTATGCACCGTTAGACGTGATAACTCGCCTTCTTCAAAAAAAGACATGTATACATCATCTGTTAACTCTAGTTGTTGCAAGAGCATTCGAAATCTCTGTCTTGCTTCTTGTTGCTGTTCCAATCGGTCGACACCTACTTTCATTTAAAGAGAAGGAGGCAGTCTTAATAGCCTCTTGTTCTATTTTTATCTAGCGAATACTATTCAAATTTGAAGCAAAAAAATTCGCTCCCTTTCCACGGGCAAATCCGCAAACCTCACATTGTTTTGTACTGTGAGATTTGCTTGGCTTCCCGTAGGAGTGTCGCGAATTCGTTTGCTTAATCCTCATTCTTCATTAAAAGATGCTATTCGTATGAGCATCTATATCTATTGAGCTTAATCTTCCCAAAGGATATTAATTTTTACGGAAAAATTCATTTAAGCGATCAATGACCTCTTCTTTTTTCCACTCAAAAGTTTCGCCTGTTTGACGGAATTTCACTTCGACAACACCTTCAGTTGCCTTTTTACCAACTGTTACACGCACAGGTAAGCCAATTAAATCTGCATCTGCAAACTTCACGCCTGCACGTTCAGCACGATCATCTAAAAGTACATCATAGCGATATGATTTTAATAAGCCATATAACTCATTTGCTAACGAAACTTGTGTTTCATCTTTCGTATTAACAGGCACTACATGTATATCATATGGAGCTAATTGTGTAGGCCAAGTGAAACCATTTTCATCTTGGAAATGTTCAGCTACAGCAGCTAAAATACGGGATACGCCAATACCATAGCACCCCATAATAAATGGCTGTGCCTTCCCTTGCTCATCTAAAAATGTACCATTCATTTTTTCAGAATACGTTGTACCTAATTTGAAAATATGGCCAACCTCAATACCTTCAGCAAATTTAATGATACCTTGTCCATCAGGAGATGGGTCTCCTTCTTGGATGAAGCGGATATCTAAGTATTCATTGATTGCAAAATCTCGCTCAGGGTTGACATTAACAAGGTGGAAGCCGTCCTCATTTGCACCAGCTACACCGTTACGAATTGATTTAATGGCATGATCAGCAACAACTTTTACGTCTACTGGTAATTTTACAGGTCCGATTGACCCAACTCCACAGCCTAATAACTGACGAATCGCTGCTTCATCTGCAAGTTCTACAGAACCAGCATTTAGCGCATTTTTTAATTTAATATCATTTATTTCGTGATCACCACGAGCAAGAACAACAACTAACTCATCATCTATATTAAATACTAATGACTTGATAACATTAGACGGTGCTACTTGTAAAAATGCAGATACTTCTTCAATTGTTTTTTGATCTGGCGTTGCTACTTTTTCAAGATCCTTTAATTCGTCGTTGGCTGGTTGATACTCTACAGTCACTTCTGCCATCTCGATATTTGCAGCATAATCTGAAGTATCAGAGTATGCAATTGTATCTTCCCCAATTTCAGAAAGCACCATAAATTCATGCGTCCCTTTACCACCAATTGAGCCCGCATCTGCAATAACTGCACGATAGTTTAAGCCTAAACGTGAGAAAATATTAGAGTAAGCACGATACATATCTTCATATGTTTCATCTAAGCTTTCACGTGAAGCGTGGAAAGAATAAGCATCCTTCATAATAAACTCTCTTCCTCGTAATAAGCCGAAACGAGGACGTTTTTCATCACGGAACTTTGTTTGAATTTGATAGAGTGTTAATGGCAACTTTTTATATGATTTAATTTCATCACGCACTAAAGTAGTAATCACTTCTTCATGTGTTGGTCCTAAGGCAAAGTCACGATCATGACGATCTTTCAATCGCATAAGTTCTGGACCGTATTTTTCCCAACGGCCTGATTCTTGCCACAGCTCAGCAGATTGCAATGCAGGCATTAATAATTCGATTGAGTTGATAGCTTCCATCTCTTCACGAATAATATTTTCAATTTTCGTTAACACACGTTTTGCAAGCGGTAAATACGAATATACCCCACTTGTATTTTGACGAATAAACCCTGCACGTAATAATTGCTTATGTGATTTTACATCTGCATCAGCAGGTACTTCACGTAGCGTTGGGATAAATGTTTTACTTTGCTTCATTCAGTGTTCCACCTTTTTAATAAATAAATTTATACTCTAATTAGCATAAACAAATTTAGCTTTGAACGCAATGTTTCAAAATAATTGCGCTCAAAGCTATTTTACAATTTAATTTTACTTTGGCATAACCTTATCTAAAGTTTACTTTGTATAAGCTTTAGACATTGGAAAACGCGAAAGCATACTGTCGTTAAATTTGCTAGAAGAAGAATCGTTGTATATCGTTCCACGTAACAACGACCATTAATATCATAAGCAACACGATGCCTACGAAGTGAACCATACCTTCTTTTTGACGATCAATCGGTTTACCTCTTACAGCTTCAAAGCCAAAGAACAATAATCGTCCGCCATCTAACGCTGGAAGTGGCAATAGGTTCATAATACCAAGGTTGATACTTAGCATAGCCGCAAAATTCATTAATGCGAAAATTCCCCAAGCTGCAACTTCCTCAGTTGTTTTATAAATACCTACAGGCCCTGATAGTGCATCAATTGTAAACTTCCCTGTAATAAGCATTCCTAATAATTCAAAGATACGCACCGTCATATTATACGTTTCCTGCGCTCCGTAAACTACAGCCTTTATAGGATTAAAAACACGAGGACTTTCATACTTGACGCCTATTTGACCTAAGGTTTCGCCATTACTTTCAACGGCCTTTACTGTCATATTAAGGTTTTCTACTTGCCCACCACGCTCAACAGTTACATTAATATTTTGATCAGGGCGATTTTGTACAATGGCAGCTAAATCTTGCCACTTTTCTACAGCTTGTCCATCGATAGATGTAACCTTATCCCCTGCAAGCATACCTGCCTGTGCAGCTGGATCGTTTGCAACTACTTCAGTAATAATAGGCTCATATGTTGGTACACCATTTAACAAGCCGATTAACATATAGATGAAAAAGGCTAAAATAAAGTTAAATAATGGTCCAGCGAAAATTGTCATTGCACGTTGACCAACCGTTTTTGCGTTAAATTGACGATCATATGGTGCAATAACTGTTTCTCTACCATTTTCTACAACAACACAATCTCTTGCAACACTATAACGAACTAATTTTTCTTCGTCATCATAGCCTTCAATAAATAACTCTCGTTCTAAGTCAGCACGTTCCACTTCTAAAAATAATAAATCAGGTAATTGCTTATTATTTTGATTAAAAATGATTTTATTTACGATATTATCTTCATTGACAATTATCCCTACACGGTAACCTGGCTGTAATTCAACACCATCCATGTCCTCCCCTGCCATGCGGACATATCCACCGATTGGCAATAAACGGATTGTATAAATTGTTTCACCATGCATCTTACCATAGATTTTCGGACCCATACCGATTGCGAATTCACGAACCATAATTCCTGCACGTTTCGCAAAAAGGAAGTGACCAAGTTCATGGAAGAACACGAGCAAGCCAAATATTAAAATAAACGCAACGGCTGTTTGCATAATACCCCACCTCTTTAAAAGCGAATAGTTAACGATAGCTTCCTGTCGTTATTTTACCATGTCTAACACTATTTTTCTTGTTTCTCTGTCCACATGTAAAATTGTTTGTAAATCTGGTACTAAAATATTATTGTGTCCCTGCATTACACGTTCAATTGTTTCATCAATTTCAAGGAAAGTTATTTTCCCTTGTAAAAATGCTGCGACTGCTGCTTCATTTGCCGCATTCATTGCAGTTAAAATTGTACCACCTGTACGCCCTGCCTCAAATGCTAATCGCAATGCTGGATAGCGTTCAAAATCCATTTCTTTAAAATGTAGCTGACCAATTTGCGCTAAATTAAGTCGTTGACCATTATGAAGCGGTATACGGTCTGGATAGCTTAAAGCGTACTGGATAGGGACACGCATATCCGGAGTACCAAGCTGAGCAATAACACTAGTATCATGATACTCAACTAGAGAGTGAATAATACTTTCTCTGTGTAAAAGAACATCAATTTTATCATAAGGCATATCAAATAACACATGTGCTTCTATGACTTCAAGCCCTTTATTCATCATAGTAGCGGAATCTATCGTAATTTTTGCGCCCATCGACCAGTTTGGATGATTAAGTGCATCTGCAACCGTAACATGTTTTAACTCTTCCCGTGTTTTGTCGCGGAAACTACCACCAGAAGCTGTAATAATTAATCGCTCAATATTTTTTGGATTTTCACCATTCATTGATTGGAAGATAGCAGAATGCTCACTATCAACCGGTAATATTGGAGCATTGTATTTTTTCGCTTCCGCCATCACTAAGTGCCCAGCTGTTACAAGCGTTTCCTTATTGGCAATGGCAATTGTTTTGCCCATGCGAATTGCAGCTAGTGTGGATTCAAGACCAACGCTACCAAGCACTGCATTTACAAGTACTGTCGAATCAGGATGTGTAGCAACCTCTACAAGTCCCTTTGCACCAAATGTAAAGTGTACTTGCGGGTAGTCTTTTGCAAGCATACGTGCATCTTCCTCAAGTTGAACAGATACAAGTTCAGGCTGTAAGGTTTCAATCATTTCACGTGTTTTTTCTATGTTTTTTCCTGAAGAAAACGCTACAAGATGAAATGCATCACGTTGTTCTTTTAAAATATCATAGGTTTGCCAACCGATAGAACCAGTTGCACCCAATAAACTAATTTTTTTCACGACAAAACGTCCCCTTTTTCTATCTAAGCGAATCAATGTCATCATTCGCGTATTCATCATTCGCATTGAAATCATTTTCATGAAATTAACTCAACCAAATAAACATTTCGTATTCAACTACTAAAAGTTAATTTCTTGCTTATTTAGCTACCGAAGAGATGTAAAAAATGGAGTAAAGGCACTACGAATAATAAACTATCAAAGCGGTCTAAAATCCCGCCATGCCCTGGTAAAATATTGCCCGAATCTTTCACGTCAAAATGTCGCTTTATCGCTGACTCCACTAAATCACCCATCTGTCCAATGATGGAAGCAAAAATCGTAATAAATATTAGTGAAACATAACCATTCGCAAACGGATAAATTGCTTGCATAGCGATAGCAAAAATGACTGCAATTACAATCCCACCAACAAAGCCCTCAATCGTTTTCTTCGGTGAAATTTCTGGCCAAAGCTTATTTTTGCCCAATTTTCTACCTACAAAATATGCGCCGGAATCTGTTGTCCACACAACAAGTAAACAATATACAACAAACTCAAGACCGTAGCTTCTCGTTTCAATTAAATAATGAAAGCCTAAACCTACATAAAACGCACCAAGCAAAATAAAGCCGATTTCGTCAAATGTAATTTTATTTTTCACTAGGACAACATATATAAGTAAGAGCATTACGAGTCCATAAATAACCATTAATACAGATGAGTAGCCAATTGCATGCACTACCTCATTTGCCCAATTTTTTGGTATTACGAGCATAATAAGGGTTAATAAGCCAACCAACCCTGGTACTGAAAAAATCGAAATACTTTTCATCTTAAGTATTTCATAAAAGCCTACAACAGCCATTGCAAGCACAAGTAGTGTAAATGGCACTTTTCCGTAAATAACAAACGGAATAAACAGTGCCGCTGCAATGATTGCTGTAATAATTCGCTGTTTCAAGATGTTTCTTCTCCCTTCAACCCACCGTAACGGCGATTACGTTTTTGATAGTTTTCCACCGCTTCCAGAAAGTTTTCCTCGCTAAAATCTGGCCATAATGTATCTGTAAACCAAAATTCCGTATAGGCGAGTTGCCATAACATAAAGTTACTTAATCGTACTTCACCACTTGTACGAATGAGTAAGTCAGGCTCTGGTAGATGAGCTGTCATTAAATGAGATGTCATACATTCCTCATTTAAGTCTTGTAATGTTAATTGACCGTCCTGAACTTTTTGAAGCATCGCTTTCATGGCACTAACCATTTCTGAACGACTGCCATAATTCAAAGCAAAATTTAAAATTAACCCTGTATTATGCTTCGTCTCCTCCATTGCATCATACAATGCTTTTTGTGTATGTGCGGGCAAGAGCGTCGGATCACCAATCATTTCAACACGCACATTGCGCTCCATCATTTCCGGTAAAAAAGAACCCAAAAATTCAACAGGTAAACGCATAAGAAAATCGACTTCTGGTTTTGGTCGTTTCCAATTTTCAGTAGAGAACGCATACACTGTTAATACTTTTATTCCAAGATCAGATGCAAATCTAGTTACCTTCCGTACCGTCTTCATACCTTCATGGTGCCCAGCAACACGTGGCATGGCACGTTTTTTAGCCCAACGTCCATTTCCGTCCATAATAATCGCTACATGGGCAGGAATCGGCTCGCTTTTCGAAAGGGCAACACGTTCCTCCAATGATAGTATATCCATATTTACTTGTTTACCTAATAGCTTCTTAAACATGCTAACTCCCCCACTACAACTAATCGGACGTATACTAACCTATCATAACAAACAAAAGTGCTTTTTGTCTTTTTTTTCCCTCTAATTGACTATGTATGAACTACCTTATTTTAGAACAACATATATCTCAAAGAAAATCTTGTCTTTCTACATTCAGCAGCTACTAGTAAGTCTGAACAAAACCGTAACTAGTTTACTAGTTTTACTTCAGTAAACCTTACAGCTCATACATTACATGTGAGAATTATAGCATCGATAAGAATGAATACTTTTCAATAAAAGAGAAAAGACGTCCTGTTATATATAGGACGCCTTCATCTCATCAAAAAGTTCCATCTTAGAAATATAAAGCGCCTGCTTACACTTCTAGAATTTCTTTTTCTTTGTCTTTCGCTACTTGATCTACTTTCACGATGAACTCATCTGTTAATTTTTGGATATCATCACCAT
This sequence comes from Lysinibacillus sp. NPDC093210, assembly GCF_044753985.1. Lineage (NCBI taxonomy): Bacteria > Bacillati > Bacillota > Bacilli > Caryophanales > Bacillaceae > Lysinibacillus > Lysinibacillus sp. NPDC093210. Next base: position 342,907 of record NZ_JBIVOE010000002.1, read on the forward strand.
ATCCACGTAAATCGTCTTCTGTGATTTCGCCAGCTTTTTCAAGTTTTTTAAGATCATCATTAGCATCGCGACGAACGTTACGTACTGCGATTTTTGCATCTTCTGCTTCTTTTTTCACTTGTTTTACAAGATCTTTACGACGTTCTTCAGTTAATGCAGGAATCATTAAACGAATAACAGAACCATCATTAGTTGGTGTAATACCAATATCTGATTTCATAATTGCTTTTTCGATTTCACCTAAAATTGTTTTATCGTAAGGTGTAATAACTAGTAAACGCGCTTCAGGTACAGCAACACCAGCAAGTTGATTGATTGGTGTTGGCGCTCCATAATACTCTACAGAAATACGATCTAGTAGAGATGCGTTTGCACGACCTGCTCGGATTGATGCTAATTCACGTGAAAAAGCAGCAATTGATTTATTCATTTTTTCTTTAGCTTGTTCTAAGACTTGTTTAGTCATTATGCATTCCTCCTAACAACTGTTCCAATTTTCTCGCCCAGTACGGCACGTTTAATATTACCCTGCTCCGTAATTGAGAAGACAATTAGCGGAATATCGTTATCCATACATAGTGTCGAAGCTGTTGAATCCATTACTTGTAACCCTTGCTGAATAACGTCTAAGTATGTGAGTGTATCATATTTGATGGCAGTAGTATCGACTTTAGGATCTGCAGAATAGACACCATCTACATTATTTTTCGCCATTAAAATAGCATCTGCGTCAATTTCAGCTGCTCTTAATGCAGCTGTTGTATCTGTAGAGAAGAACGGGTTACCTGTACCTGCAGCAAAAATAACTACACGTTTTTTCTCTAAATGACGAACTGCTTTACGACGAATATATGGCTCTGCTACTTGTGTCATCACAATAGAAGATTGCACGCGTGTTTCGATACCTAATTTTTCAAGAGCATCTTGTAATGCTAATGAGTTCATAACCGTTGCTAGCATCCCCATATAGTCAGCTGCCGCACGATCCATTCCCATTTCACTACCAATTTTCCCACGCCATATATTACCGCCACCTACAACAACAGCAACTTCTACATCAAGATCTACTACTTCTTTTACTTCTTCTGCAACAGACTTGATAATTTTTGGTGATAATCCGAAGCCAGCCTCTCCTGCTAACGCTTCACCACTTAGTTTAATAACTACTCGTTTATATTGTGGCACACTCATTGTAAACCTCCGTCAGACATTTATTTAAAACATTTCTATTCCTTTTCCATTATAGTATATCTAACAATAATTGCTAGTTGTGAAAAATGGTAATAGAAAATTCTATCGTTTTTTTCGCTCTTTTCGGAAAAATAGGGAACACGTTATGTTGTGTTCCCCATTTTTGTCTAGAAAATCTAGTTATTATTTGATTAGGATCAAATGTAAGCCAATCCATCAAGTGAACTAGTCTACGAATTAGTTACCTTTAACTTGGTTCATTACTTCTTCTGCGAAGTTATCTTCACGTTTTTCGATACCTTCACCAACAGCATAACGTACGAAGCCAGTTACAGTACCACCAGTTGTAGCAACGAAGTCACGAACTTTTTGGTCTGAGTTTTTAACGAATGATTGGTCAAGTAAGCAAACATCTTCGAAGTATTTACCAAGACGACCTTCAACCATTTTTGCAACGATGTTTTCTGGTTTACCTTCGTTAAGTGCTTGTTCAGTTAACACTTTACGTTCGCGGTCAACTTCTTCTGCAGAAACTTCTTCACGAGAAACGTAAGTTGGGTTAATAGCTGCGATATGCATAGCAATATCTTTTGCAGCTGAAGCATCTGTAGAACCTTCTAAAGATACTAATACACCAATACGTCCACCCATGTGTAGGTAAGAACCAAATGAATCTGCATCAGTTTTAGTTTTCACTTCGAAACGACGAAGAGTAATTTTTTCACCGATAGTAGCAACTGCTGTTGAAATTTGATCAGAGATTTTTACACCTTCTGCATTTTCAAGCTCTAATGCTGCTTCTACTGATGCTGGTTTAGCAGCAAGTAATTGCTCAGCTAAAGAAGAAACTAACACTTGGAATTTGTCGTTTTTCGCAACGAAGTCAGTTTCAGCGTTTACTTCAAGGATAATTGCCTCGTTACCTTTTTCTAGAATATAAGTAGTACCTTCTGCAGCGATACGGTCAGCTTTTTTAGCAGCTGAAGAAAGACCTTTTTCACGTAGGAAATCGATTGCAGCTTCTAGGTCACCGTCAGTTTGTACTAACGCTTTTTTACAGTCCATCATACCAGCGCCAGTTTTTTCGCGTAATTCTTTTACTAATTGTGCAGTAATGTTTGCCATTTAGTGTTGCCTCCTCAAATTGGTTAAACTATTTTAGTGATAGGTTCTAAAAAAGGTGATAAGGGTTCTGAGCCACTTATCACCTTTTTGTAAACGTGAATTACTCAGCAGCAGCTTCTGTAGCTGGAGCTTCTTCTTCACCTTGTTTTGACTCGATTAAAGCGTCAGCCATTTTAGCAGTTAAAAGTTTAACAGCGCGAATAGCATCGTCATTAGCAGGGATAACATAGTCGATTTCATCTGGATCACAGTTAGTATCAACAATACCTACTAGAGGGATGTTTAATTTACGAGCTTCTGCAACAGCGATACGTTCTTTGCGTGGGTCAACCACGAACATAACGTCTGGAAGATCGTGCATATCACGGATACCGCCTAAGAATTTAACTAGACGTTCGTGTTCTTTTTTAAGTTGGATTACTTCTTTTTTAGGTAGAACTTCGAAAGTTCCTTCTTCTTCCATTTTTTCGATAGCTTTCATACGTGCAACACGTTTTTGAATTGTACCGAAGTTAGTAAGAGTACCACCTAACCAACGTTGGTTGATGTAGTAGTTGCCTGAACGTTCAGCTTCGTCTTTGATCGCTTCTTGTGCTTGTTTTTTCGTACCAACGAAAAGAACTTTACCACCGTCTTGACCAACTTGACGCATGAAGTCATAAGCTTCCTCTAATTTTTTAACAGTTTTTTGTAAGTCGATGATGTAGATCCCGTTACGCTCAACGAAGATAAATTTCTTCATTTTTGGGTTCCAACGACGAGTTTGGTGACCGAAATGTACACCAGCTTCAAGTAATTGTTTCATAGAAATTACTGACATGTGAATTTCCTCCTAGAATGTTTGGTTTTTTTCCTCCGCATTTATCGTTTGCAACAAGCTACCCTAATCTTAGAGCACCACTTACTACATCAAAATGCGTGTGTAGTAATAACACCATTTGCAACTATATCACAGCTTCATAGCATTCGCAACTGTTTTAGCTATGAAATTTCAATAAAAGCTCGATTTCTGTCTTCCCTTTTTGAAGTTGTTTTGCAATTTCTTCCGCTGTTTTTCCTTGCTTTGCCATTTGAACAATTTGTTGTTCCAATGTTATCGGTTTTTGTTCTTCCTTTTGTACCGCAACTGGCTTCGATACAGTAGTTTGCACTGGTGACGCTGCTACTTGTTGTTGACGAGAGTAAGCGTTTGCTACAATATTTTTGGGCATTAAAATACGTGGCTCGTTATCTCGGCTCACATCCTTTTGCTCATTTTCAGCCTGTGACAAAGGCTGTCTCTGATCTTTTTGCACATTAATCGGCTTTGAATGTTGTCCTGTGTCAGTTGTCTTTTCAGGCTTTTGTACGACTTGTAACGCTTGAATAAGACGATTATTTTCATCTTTCATTTCAGCTAAATACAGACTAATGGAATCATCCATTTCCCGCATTAAACGTTCCTGCTTTTTTTCTAAATCTTTGAATTTCGCTAATTTCGTATTTAATATAATAATGAAATAAAATGAGAGTAGCTGCAATACAAAGAGAACGGCTATTAATATGGTTGTCATAGTAAACTCCTATCCACTAAAGTCTACGAAATTACCTTTAAAAGGATGCTGAGCCTGTTTTTCTGGTTTTTCGTTATGCTGTTTTTTCTTTTTAAGAGTGCCTTTTATATATTCGCCACCCGCTTCTTCCTCTTCACTAATCTCAGCCATACCTTCTGAAGTATTCACAGCTTTTTGCTTACGCTCTATTTCCTTTTTTAGCGCTTCATTTGCGTGTGCTTGTTGAGCTAAAGTTTGTTGTTGTGCCTGATCTGCCATTTTACCTGCTTCAAACGTTTTTGGAAGAGCTATTTGTAATTCGACACCTTTTAAACTCATAATATTTCCCCCTCAACAATACTTTCTCGAATACTTACGCATTAATAATTTCACTAGATAATAGCTTACGTAACTTAAATAATGCCTTTGAGTGAATTTGTGAAATACGCGATGTTGACAATTCGAGCATTTCTCCAATTTCAGTTAAGGTCAATTCCTCTGTATAAAATAAACTCAGTACGAGCTGCTCTTTATCGTTTAGCTTTTGTATATTTACTGCTAAATCATCAAGTAATTCTGATTTTATTACAACCTGCTCAGGGGTCTTTGTCGTATCGTCACGGATTACAAACGACTTTCCCTCAGCCTCCTCTTGGTCTTGTTGCTCATTTATGGATAGTACATTAGAGAAGAAGTGCTCCTGTACAGTTTGGTAAATATCCTCTACAGGTAACTCCATCTGTTCTGCAAGCTCCTCAGGCGTCACATGACGCATAAACTGTTGTTCTAATTGTTCAATTTTAGCATCCAACTTTTTCGCCTTTTCTCGCGCAGAGCGTGGTAACCAATCTTCTTTACGCAAGCCATCAATTATTGCGCCCCTCACTCTAAAAGAAGCATATGTATCAAATTTTAAGTCTCGATTTATATCAAATTTATTTAACGCATCAAATAGACCTAACATGCCTAAGCTTGTTAAATCGTCCCGAGATACACTCTTAGGTACACCTGCACCGATTCGCTGTACATGGTAAGTCACAAGAGATGTATATTTTTTTATTAGTAAATCACCCGCATCTGGATCACGTTCATTAATCCATCGATTCCACAGCTTTTGTTCATCGTTTAGAATTGGTTGTGTCATAAAATCCACCTCTCTTTTAAAAGCTCTTTGCACCTGTTAGCCCGGACTATTGTTACCTCTTGAATGCTCCAAGGCGTATTTGTTCCAGTCGAAGTAGGTAACATTTAAAAAAAAACTGAATGTATATAAAAGAATCCTACTTATCACTTTGAGTATCCTGATTACAATGACTGACAAACTTAGATACAAACCTATACCATTCTTTCCTTTTATTATAACAAGATTCGACTATAATTTCATATGATTCTCTAACACTATTCTATTACTAACAGCTTTTACATTTTGGGCATAAGAAAACTGCCTCCCAATCATTAGTCGATAGCTAACATTAGAGGCAGTTTAAAGTGTTGTGGCTTTATGCATTTACTTGTTGTTCATCTTCACGATTCATCATCGTTCGGACAACTTGTGCAATATCTTCCGTGCTTTCATCTTGAAACTCAACCGTCGAGCTTGTAGAAGATGTTTCTACACTTTCCTCGTCAATGTGAGTAGAACTGTTTTCTTCAAGACCGCTATCAGCTAGTGATTGATCAGCATTTGGCGTAAATAGCACATACGCAATTATAAACCTAACAATGTACATAACAAAAAATACGATAATTGCTACTACAAATGAACCTATGATGATACGTAATGGCGTTAATGGCTGTTGCAGCGTCAAAAAGAAATAAATAGAAAAGGCAATTAACGCCCCCCACAGGTTATAAAAAATAGAACCAAACATTATATTTCACTCACTCCTTGGTTTACCGTTCGAATATGTAATATCGACGTAGCAGGATTAAATTCAATAGTTCGACCGCTATTACCGCCTGTATTTTCGGCAATTAAAGGAATTCCATGACGCTTTAATTCAAACTTTACAGCTTCTACATTTCGAGGGCCGATGCGCATTGAATCTTTGTCTGATGTAAATTGAAACATCTGCGCGCCCCCAGCAATTTTAGCCTTAAGTTTAAATTTTTGAACACCCTCTAGTTTTAATAAATCTATCATAGCTGAAATGCCTGTATCTGCAAATTTCGCTACATTTATTGACTCTGATCTCCCAAGACTAGAGTCAGGTAGCATTACATGAATTAAACCAGCTATTTTCTTTGACTCATCGTATAAAATAACGCCTACACAAGAACCAAGCCCTGAGGTTCTAATTGTGTTTGGCAATTTCGCTACATCCATTTGAGCAATTCCAACTTTTATAACTTGACCATTCGTGTTAGTGTTTAGCATAGGTTATGAAACTCCTAATGCTTTAAAAATAGCATCAAAAGAATCTGGATCAGGAAGTAAGAAGAAATGTCCCCTTACTGTTTCATGATCCTCCACACCGTCTTCAAAAATGGATGTATTTATTACGATAACATTATCACTCACATGTGATAATTCAATTAAGCCAATACTGATAATAGCCCCAAACATATCTACACTTAGACCTGGCACAGTGGGATAAATTTTTAAACTTGTAAAGTCTGATAACGCTGATAAATAAGAACCAGATAAAATATTCCCCATTTCCTGCATAGCAGATAAACCTAATTCAGAAACAGGTGGTTTTTTAAAGTCGAATGATTCATCCTGTATTAGACGACGGATAAAGCGATTAGCTTGTTCGATAGGAAGAATGAAGAACATGCTCCCTTCAGCATCACCTTCGATGCGTAAAAAAATCCCAACAACGACGTTTTCAGAGCCACCAGCCAGTTCCATCATGTCATTAAATGACACCATTTCAACTTTCGGTACACGCATATCGATTTTTTTACCAAGCAAATTGGAAAGTGCCGTCGCAGCATGTGCAGCACCTATATTTCCAATTTCCTTTAATACGTCTAAATGTAGTGATGTAATCTTTTGATTAAATGTCATAATCGTATCCCTACTTTAGTGGATTTAATACTTTCTCTAAATGCAATAAAATTAATAATCGTTTATCGATTTTCGCTACGCCAGAAATAAACTCTTCTTCAAGCGAACCTACTACTTCTGGTTGTGGTTCAATCGAGCTCGCTGGAATATCCAACACATCATTAGCTGAATCTACAACAAAGCCTACTTCCATGTCTTCTAATGAAATAATAATAATACGAGTAGTTTCTTCATGTTCAGAAATTGGTAACTCAAAACGCTCCCGTAAATCAATAATCGGTGTTACGACTCCTCGTAAATTAATAACGCCTTTTACATATTTCTCTGTTTTAGGTACCCGTGTAATATGCATGAGTTTTTCGATCCCTTGAACATGTGATACTGGAATGGCATATTCCTTATCTGCTAATTGGAAAACAATCACTTTTATATTTTCTTGTTCAACTGCATTTGTCATGGTTAACACCTCTCTTATTCATTCACCTTATTTAATAAGTGCATTGCAATCTACAATTAAGGCTACTTTACCGTTACCTAAAATTGTTGCACCTGAAATTGCAAAGATATTCGTTAAGTAGTTTCCTAATGATTTCAGTACAATTTCTTGTTGGCCAATGAATGAATCTACAACTAAACCAGCAAGTTTCTCGCCTTTACGAACAATTACTACTGAATGGAATTCATCATCTTGTAACTCTTTACGAGGAACCTCAAAGATTTCCTCTAAGAATACAAGTGGAACCACTTTGCCACGGAAGTCGATTACCTTCTGGTTATGAGCATTCATAATGTCTGATGAACGGATAATCGAAGTTTCAATAATTGATGAAAGTGGTATCGCATAAATCTCTTTTTCTATTTCCACAAGCATTACTGAAATAATCGATAATGTTAGCGGCAATTGAATAGAGAAAATAGAGCCTACATCTTGTGTAGATTCAATCGAAATATTTCCACCTAAAGATTCAATCGTTGTTTTTACAACGTCCAATCCTACACCACGACCAGATACATCAGAAATAACATCTGCTGTTGAGAAACCAGAGGCTAAAATTAGCTCATTGATTTGATTATCTGTCATTGCAAGTGATTGCTCATGCGTAACGATTCCTTTTGAAATCGCTTTGGACAACACTTTATCACGATTAATGCCCGCACCGTCATCTTCAATTTCGATAAAGACATAGTTACCGCTATGATAAGCACGTAATACTACTGTGCCTTCTTCTGGTTTTCCTTTCGCACGGCGAGCAGTAGGGTTTTCAATACCGTGATCGACAGAGTTACGGATTAAGTGAACAAGTGGATCTCCGATTTCGTCGATTACTGTGCGATCAAGCTCTGTTTCCGCACCAATAATTTCAAGATTAATTTTCTTATTAAGGTCACGAGATAGCTGACGAATCATTTTAGGGAAGCGATTGAATACCGTTTCAACAGGTACCATGCGCATAGTTAAAATGATTGTTTGTAAGTCACCCATTACTCGACTCATTCGTTCTACGGTTTCGTTTAGCTCACCGTGATTAACTTCTGTCGAAATTGATTGTAGGCGTCCTCGATCAATTACGAGCTCCTCAAATAAATTCATTAAAATATCAAGACGTTCGATATTTACACGGATTGTTTTGTTTCCTACAGGCGCATGACTTTTATCAGCTTTGGCAGGCGCTGTAGATTTTGCTGGTGCAGGTTTAGCCGTTGTTGCATCTGTTGTTTCTACAGCTTCAACTGTCGCAGTTGCAGTAGCCGCAGCTTCCTGACTTGCCTCGTATTGTTGTTTTTCACTGAATTGTTTTTGATTAATTGCAGCAACTTTTACTTCCTCAACCTCAGAAACCTTCATTAACTTCTTCTGCATATCTTCCGCTGTTTCTTTCGTTACGAATGCTACATAAAATTGCTGATCGAATTGTTCATCTTCAAGCTTCTCAACAGAGGGTGTTGATTTAATAACATCCCCATCCTTTTCAAGAATCTCAAACACCATGAATACACGCGCTGCTTTTAATAGACAATCTTCACGAAGAGTTACTGAAATTTCAAATGCATTAAATCCTTGTTCAGCAGATTGTGTAATAACCGTTTGCTCAAAGCTGTCGTATTCTAATACACTAGACACTTGTGGTTTTTCTTCAGTTGCTACAGTTGCTACAACTTCACGAGCGGCTTCCTCTCCAGATTCAATACGCTTTAATTGCGCTACTGTGGAGGACACATCACGTTTACCATCTCCACCATTCGCAATATCCATCACCATTTCTTCTAAATGGTCCACAGATTCAAATACGATATCTAAAATTTCTGGTGAAACATGAATTTTTTCATTTCGAATTGCATCTAGCACATTTTCCATTTTATGTGTTAAATCTGCTAAGTCTTCGAAGCCCATAGTCGCTGACATACCTTTTAATGTATGCGCTGAACGGAAAATTTCTCCAACGATTGCCAAATCATCAGGGTTTTTTTCTAGTTCTAATAAATGCTCACTACATGCTTGTAAATGCTCTTTACTTTCTTCGATAAACATCTCTAAATATTGATTGACTTCCATTAAGAGGACACCCCTTTTAAGGCAAATATTTCATAATTATTTGTGCAATATCATCTACATCAGCGACTTCATCGACAAGCTGCGTTTCCACCGCAGCTTTCGGCATACCATACACTATGCAAGTTTCAGCTGACTCTGCAATAGCAATCACATTGCCGGTATTTTTTAATGCTTTTAGACCGTTTGAACCATCATAGCCCATACCCGTCATAATGACTGCTACCTTATCAAAATCTTTAAATTGACTTACATCTTCAAACATCACATCTACAGATGGGCGATGGCCAGAACGTGGTGGTTCTTGATTATCTAGAACGATGCCATATGAGATACCTACTTTTCTTAACCTTAAATGGTATCCTCCAGGTGCGATATATGCCACGCCATTTTGTAAAATATCGCCTTGCTCTGCTTCCTTCACTGTTATCTCGCTTAATTGGTCGAGGCGAGAAGCTAATGATTTTGTAAACCCAGCAGGCATATGTTGGACAATTAGAATCGGCGCTTGAATTGATTTCGGAATTTTTGTAATAACTTCCTGTAGCGCACGCGGTCCTCCCGTAGATGTACCAATTAACACTATTTTTCTGCTTACTTTACTCCATTCACTATGTGGCTTCGTAACATTTGCTACTGTCGAAGTCACATTGGATGTTGGTGATACTTTTCGTTCATTCGTTAATTCTTTTCTTATAGTAGACGGTGATACATTTGGTTCATGTTGTCTTTTGCTACTCGAATGTTTTTTTAGTTTTGTAATAGGTACCAACGAGGCTTGTTCCACTTTATGGACAAGTTCAGATTGGATTTTATGTAAATCAAGTGAAATTGTTCCGCTAGGTTTCGCAACAAAATCAACTGCTCCATATTCAATTGCAGTTAGTGCATTTTCAGCACCTCTTTGGGTTGTACTTGAAAGCATGACGACAGGCACTGGACAAATTGTCATAATTTCATTTAATGCATCGAGTCCATTCATTTCAGGCATTTCAATATCCATTGTCACGACTGTTGGTTTTAATGTTTGGATTTTCTTTATCGCATCTTTTCCGTTTCGTGCTGTTCCAACTACTTCAACCTTCGAGCTACCAACAAAAAAGTCACTAATTAGCTTTCTCATAAAAGCAGAATCATCGACAACTAAAAGCTTGCTTTTATGTAAAAAGTCCAATTAATCACGCCCTTTCGAAAAAATATTTCTAAGTTTAGATAAGAATTTACTTGCTGACTGTTCATGTGCATGCACTTCCTCCATACGTTGTTCCATAAACCGAGCCACTATCAGTTGAAGTGTCTTAGAAATAAGTGCTTCTGGATATGCGATTGAAAAAGGCACTTGCTCGCGCACAGCTTTACGCACAACAGGATCCTCAGGTAATGAGCCCAATACTGTAACCTCTTTGTCTAGAAAACGTTTCATCGTAAGTTTTAAACGTTCAAGTGTCTCGACCCCTTCTTCTTTAGAAAAAGCACGATTACAAAGTATATAGAATTGCTTATCCATATCTCGTACGTGAATATATTTCATCATCGAATAGGCGTCTGTAATAGAGGTTGGCTCAGCTGTGGTAATTACAATAATTTCATCGATGGATGTTAGTAATTCTAATGACCAATTAGTCGCACCCGCGCCCATATCAAATAAAATATAGTCGAAGTTTTTTTGGAGTTGTTCAAATGCATGAATTAACCTTTCAAACATCGCCTCTGACCACTCCAGTACGCTCGACATGCCAGAGCCTCCTGAAATACATTGTAAACCATGTGGACCCTCAAAAATTACCTCATCTAGTAATTTGTTTCCTTCTAAGTAATCTTTCAAACTATAAGAAACATTTTTTCCAATTAAAATATTAATATTTCCCATACCAATATCCATATCTACAATTGCTACTTTTTTGTCCTTACTCGCTAAATTAATTGCAAAGTTCATTGAAAAGTTACTTTTACCAACTCCACCCTTACCGCTCACTACAGCAATAGTTTTGCCCAATTCACCTTGCCGCTTAAGCATTTTCAAGCGTAATGTTTCTGCTTGATCCCTCATTTTTCTTCACCTTGGAAAAACAAATTAAGCACTGCTTCTAAATCAGCTTCTTCAATATCTTCTGGTACTTCTTGACCATTCGTATAGTAAGCAAGTCCTTTATTATATTTAATCATTAAATTAATCATTGTGCCAATAGAATTTGTTTCATCAATCTTCGTAAAAATGATTTTTTCGATTGGTACGCCGTTAAATTGGTCAATAATTTTGGTCATATCCTTTTCTTTCGCTGTCATAGCAAGCACTAGGAAGGATTCAGCCTGATCATCAAACTTAATAAGACGCTGTAAATCATCTACATATTTTACTTCTTTATAATTTCGTCCAGCTGTATCAATAAAGACTAAATCTAGATGGGACAATCGTTGCACAGCTTGTTCAAAATCTGTCGAGTTATAGGCAATTTCGACAGGTGCTTGCAAAAGTCCAGCATACGTTTTTAACTGCTCAATGGCAGCTATTCTGTAAGTATCTGTTGTAATAAAGCCTATTTTTTTCTTTTTCTCTAAAACCGCTCTTGCTGCCATTTTAGCAATTGTCGTTGTCTTGCCGACACCAGTAGGACCAAGAACGTTAATAAATTTACGTTCATACGATAGTCCACCCATCGGCAATCCCTCTAGTTGTTTCCGCAACAAGTTTTTTGTAATTAACTTGCATTGGGAAAAATTAATATCTGAGGCTTCTTTAAAATGCGTAAAAAGCTCATCACCAATCGTTGTGATGAGCTCCTCATTTAGCTCTTGCTGTCTTAAGTATTCAATGAAGGGTAAGAGTTCATCCGGATATTGAGCTTGGCTAGCCTTCTTGTGCATAGATTGCATTAACGATTTTAAATCTGCAATTTCCTTTCGCAGTTCTTCAGACATACCTGTCTCATCTTGGGAAGATGGTTCGTACTTAGGCTGAGCATGCTGAATTTTAGCTTGCACAGCATTTGTAATCTCTTGTAAACTAGCATTTTCTTTTTTAGCAGGTATTGAAGGCACATTAGCAGGTGCGGGAGCCGTATAACTCGGCTCCATTGAGTCGATCCCTGCAACAACTTCAAAATTTTTCTTTTTCACAAGCCCAAAAAGTTTCTTTGTTACTACTACTTTTGAATTCAAAATGACAGCGTCCTCGCCTAAATCAGCACGTACTAGCTTCATTGCCTCTGGTATGGAAGATGCATAATATTTTTTCATTTTCACTCAACATTCACCACCCCAACACTTTGAATTTCAATAGAAGCATCTAGTTCATTATAAGATAGTACCGGAATCTGCGGGAAATAACGTTCTGTCAGCTGACGTAAATACATACGAACTGCTGGAGAGCATAGTATAATAGCAGATTGTTCCATAAAGGACACGCGTTCAACCTCTGATGCAATGGTCTCTAAGACCGTTTGAGAATCTTGTGGATCCATCGCTAAATAATTGCCGTGATCCGTTTGCTGAATGCTATCAGCAATCATTTTCTCTACTTTACCCGATACAGTAATGACTTTCAATGACGGGCTGCCACCTACATATTGTGATGTAATTTGGCGAGCTAATGATTGACGAACATACTCTGTTAATATATCGGTATCACTTGTTAATTTTGCATAGTCAGCCAATGTTTCAAAAATAATTGGTAAATTACGTACTGAAACATTTTCTCGAAGAAGTTTGCCCAATACTTTTTGGATTTCGCCTGTAGACAAAGGAGCAGGAGTCAACTCTTCGACTAATATTGGATGTGTTTCTCGTAAATGATCGATTAATTGTTTCGTTTCTTGACGACCTAAAAGCTCATGTGCATTCGCTCGAATAATTTCGGTTAAATGAGTTGATACAACACTCGGTGGATCAACAACTGTATAGCCAGACATTTCAGCGTCCTCTTTTACTTGCTCAGTAATCCATTTTGCAGGTAGACCAAATGATGGTTCAACGGTATCAATACCTTCTATTGAATCATCATCTCCAGGGCTCATTGCTAAATAATGATCGAGTAAAAGCTCTCCCCGAGCCATTTCATTGCCTTTAATTTTAATTCGATATTCATTTGGTTGTAATTGAATATTATCGCGAATACGAACAACCGGAATGACAATCCCTAGTTCCAATGCTAGCTGACGACGGATCATGATGACACGATCCAATAAGTCTCCGCCTTGAGCAGCATCTACTAAAGGAATTAAGCCGTAGCCAAATTCAAATTCAATTGGGTCCACATTTAATAAATTCACAACATTTTCAGGGCTCTTCATGCCGTCTGTTGCCACTTCTTCCTCAATTTCAAGTAACTCTTCCTCATCCTCTGGTTTTTTACGATCCATCATGTATGCACCTACAATTAGTGAAACACCGATCGGTAACGTTACCCAGTTAGGAATTGGCGTGAATAAACCTAGTAAAACAATAGTACCTCCAGCAACATATAGAAGCTTTGCTTGAGCAAATAATTGTCCTGTAATATCTTCTCCTAGACTTCCTTTAGAGGATGCGCGCGTTACAACAATCCCTGTTGCTGTTGAAATAAGAAGTGCAGGGATTTGCGACACAATACCATCACCAACTGTTAGCTTTGAGAAATGGGTTGCTGCTTCCGCAAATGGTAAGCCCATTTGTACAACACCAATGATAATACCAAATAATAAGTTGATGATAACCATCACCATTGAGGCGATTGCATCCCCTTTTACGAATTTCGTAGCACCATCCATCGCTCCATAGAAATCCGCTTCACCCGCAACTTTATCACGTCGTTCACGTGCTTCTCGTTCAGAAATAACACCTGCATTTAAATCCGCATCAATACTCATTTGTTTACCCGGCATCGCATCCAGAGTGAATCGAGCAGCTACCTCTGCAACACGTTCCGCCCCTTTTGTAATAACGATAAACTGAATTAACACCAGAATTAAAAACACTACTAAACCTACGAGAATATTCCCGCCTACTACGAAATCCCCGAAGGTTTCAACAACCGAACCAGCGTCTCCATTCGCTAATATTGCACGCGTTGTGGAAACACTCAATCCAAGTCGAAACAGGGTCAACAGTAAGATAACGGAAGGGAATATAGAGAAATCTAACGCTTCCTTCATACTCATTGCTGTTAAAAGTACTATTAATCCTAACGTAATATTAATGACGATTAAGAAACTTAGCATCCACGGAGGAAGAGGGATGATGAGCATCGCAACGATTAAAATAACCGCACCTAAAACCCCTATATCGCGAACCTTCATTTGTGTCCCTCCTACAAAAAAGCTTTAAATTTTCCGCTTAATACGATATACATAAGCGAGTACTTCTGCTATTGCTTTGAAAAACTCTTCTGGTACTTGATCGCCTATTTCTACCTGATCATACATGGCGCGTGCTAATGGTCTATTTTCTACCATTACGACATCATGTTCTTTAGCAATCAGTTTAATTTTTTGAGCCACAAAGTCTGTTCCCTTTGCCACTATACGTGGGGCATCCATACTATCCTCATCATACTTCAGAGCGATCGCATAGTGAGTTGGGTTGGTGATTACCACATCTGCGTTCGGAACCTCTGACATCATTCGACGCATCGCCATTTCGCGTTGACGTTGTTTGATTTTTGATTTAATGAGCGGATCACCCTCACTATTTTTATATTCATCTTTTATGTCTTGCTTAGACATTTTAAGATTTTTTTCATACTCATGTTTTTGATACATCCAGTCCAATAAGGATACACATAGTAACACAAGAGAAGCCGCGATACCCATAATGCCAACTAGTTTGCCAACGGTAATAAGGGTCATCCACGGACTTTTAAAAGATAAAGCTAATACTTCATGTAAATTTGACCATACGATAATTGTTGTTACCCCACCGATAAAGGTGATTTTTAATACTGATTTTAAAAGCTCAACAATGGCTTTTACTGAAAAAATTTTCTTTAATCCTTTAATAGGATCCATCTTTTTTAAATCGAATTTCATCGGCTCTAATGTGAATAAAAAACCAAATTGTAGAAAATTACCCGCTAATGCTCCTACTAAAGCAATCGCCATTATCGGTACGATAACATATGCCATTTCTACTAATGTTTCGGTAAATAGATGCATTACACTATCTATTGTAAGTGTTTCTACACGTATGTTATGGATAAATGTTTGCCTAAAAAAAGATAAAAGCTCGTCTCGCAAAGATCCTGCGAAGAAAAAAAGAAAGATAAACACCATGAGCATAACAATCGCACTAGATATGTCCTGACTCTTGACGACCTGCCCTTTTTTTCTAGCATCTTGTCGTTTTTTAGGTGTCGCTTTTTCCGTTTTTTCACCTGCAAAAAACTGTAAATCTAAGTCCAGTAGTAGCAACATGTTATCCACCACCTAAAATTGCCATTAAATCGCGCATACCGTAAATCATAATTGTAATCAACTTTTGTATGACTTGTACCATAACCGCCATCATCGTGAATAGCACTAAAAAACTGACACCAATCTTAATGGGAAAACCGACAACAAAGATATTTAATTGCGGGACAGTTTTCGCCGTGATTCCTAGCGCTAAATCAACTAAAAACAACGTTGCTACAACAGGTGCTGCCATCTGAAAAGCTATGGCGAAGACTGCAGTAAATGTTGTCATAACAAACTGGATATAGTCATCTTTCGCGAAATCTGGAAATCCCTGATCTATAGGTAAAAACTGATAACTATAGTAAATTCCATCTAGAATCATATGATGGCCATCTATTGCTAATAGAAATAGTAATGCCAATGTATTAAAAAATTGACCAATTAGAGGACTTTGTGCCCCAGTTTGTGGATCAATAATATTGGCGATGGCAAATCCCATTTGGAAATCAATAAAGCTTCCGGCAATTTGAATCGCCGACATGATAATATAGCCTACTAGACCAAGTAACAATCCAATAAGGGCTTCTTTCATCACTAAAAGTATGTAATCACCATTAAAAAGAAATGGCTCTACGTCGATTGTATAATACATCATCCAAGCTAAAACGAATGCGAGGGCAATACGTACTTGCTGCGGAATCGTTTTATATGAAAAGAAAGGTACTGTAACAAAAAAAGCCGTTACACGCACAAGTACTAATAAGAATACCGTTATTTGGGGGACTAGTTCATTCATGTACTCACCCTATATAACGCGTTAAATTCTCAAAAATATCTCTCGCATAGCTTGTTACTTGAGATAACATCCATGGACCAAAGAAAACGATGCCCACTAATACTGCGACGATTTTTGGAACGAATGCTAATGTTTGCTCTTGAATTGATGTTGTTGCTTGAAATATACTTACCGCTAAACCTGAGATTAAAGCAATTAATAATAGCGGTCCGCTTGTTAGAAGGATAATCATAATGGCACGCTCTGCAATTGAAATAACCATTTCACCTGTCATACTGTATCATCCCCTAAAAACTTTGTAGTAATGATTTCATTACGAGGTACCAGCCATCGACGAGTACAAATAATAAAATCTTAAACGGTAATGAGATCATAACCGGTGGTAACATCATCATCCCCATCGACATTAATGTACTTGCTACAATCATATCGATTACTAGGAATGGGATAAAAATCATAAAACCAATTTGGAATGCTGTTTTAATTTCGCTTAATGCGAAGGCAGGTACAAGCATAGTTAGAGGAATTTCCTCCACCGATGCTGGTTTTTCTGCTTGATTGTATTGTAAAAACAAATCTAAATCTTTTTGCCTCGTTTGTTTACTCATAAATTCTTTAAAAGGCACACTAGCTTTCTCGTATGCTTCTTCTAGCCCTATTTCTTCAGCAAATAATGGCTGTAATGCTTCTTTATTGACCTCTTGAAAAGTAGGGGCCATGATAAAAAATGTTAAAAACAAAGCAAGACCAACAATCACCTGATTTGGTGGCATTTGTTGTGTCGCTAATGCTGTACGTACAAACGACAGCACAATGACAATTCTCGCAAAGGACGTCATCAAAATTAAAATACTCGGTGCAAGTGACAATACAGTTAGTAATAATAGGAGCTTAACAGAGGTTGAGACATTTGTCGGATCGCTGTTGGAAAAATAATTGACTATATCATTCATTTATCATCATTCTCCTTTTGCTTCCATCTCTCTAGTTCTTCACTACGCTCCTGTTTAATTTCGGAAATCTTCTTTTCAAAAAGTTCACCAAACGAATCTTGCTTTTGAAGTGTTGATGAATTTTGGTTATTTTTTCTCTTAAGCTTTGAAAATACTTCTGCTATATAAGGTGATGTTGCCGCATATTCCTGTTTTTCGTTATAAAGTGAAAGCAGTGCTTCAACTTCCTGCGGATCGGTAATCTCACGTAAAAGTTGGACATCATCACCGACACCAACTAAATATAGTGATTTTCCTATTTGCAAAAGTTGAACAGACTTTTGTGCACCTAACGATAAACCGCCTAAATTTTGTACCATTTGATTTCGTTGAAAAGTTAAATTTCTTTTATTCAGAAACTTCATCAACCCATAAAATAAAGCTACAACAAAAATAAGCGCCAAAACCATTTTTATGTATTCCCATGCAGAAACATCTCCAGCTGCTGAAACAACCGTATCTTCCTTCGCAGCTGGATCTGTATTATCCTTACATTCCTCTGGTTTTTTCATACAATACTCAATACTATTTGTATCAGAGTCAGCATAAACAGAAACTGTTGGTGGGTACACAAATAGGAAGGTTAAAAGAAATGCGAAAATCATCGTTATACGAAATGATTTTAACATTTGCATGAAATCATCCTAGTGCTTTTTGAATCGCTTCAATTACACGATCAGCTTGGAAAGGCTTAACAATGAAGTCTTTCGCACCAGCTTGAATTGCATCGATCACCATAGCTTGTTGTCCCATTGCTGAACACATGATTACAGTTGCACTCGGATCAGTACCTTTAATAGCTTTAAGAGCTGCAATACCATCCATTTCAGGCATTGTAATATCCATTGTTACTAAATCTGGCTTTAACTCGTTGTATTTTTCAACAGCCTGTAGACCATCGGCAGCTTCCCCTACAACTTCAAATCCGTTTTTCGACAAAATATCCTTGATCATCATGCGCATAAATGCAGCATCGTCTACAATCAAAATTCTTTTAGACATGGTTAACTCCTCCAATTGAAACTATCTTAAATTATTTAAACGCTCTGCTTGACTTAAAACATCTGTAATGCGTACGCCGAAGTTTTCATCAATAACAACAACTTCGCCCTTTGCAATTAAACGACTATTTACTAGAATATCAACCGGTTCCCCTGCTAATTTATCTAATTCAATAATCGATCCACTAGCTAGTTCTAAAATCTCTTTAACAGAACGTTTCGTACGTCCTAACTCTACAGTAACTTGCAATGGAATATCAAGTAGCATATTTAAATTTCTAGCCTCAGATTGAGAGATTACATTTGGATCAAAGCTAGCAAACTGTGCCTGTTGAACATTTACAGGTTGTACTGGTCTTTGTTGCGTATGAATTTGTTGCTGCTCTTGATACATTGGTTGTTGCTCTTGATACATCGGCTGTTGCACTGGCGCTGCTGGTTGTTGATATACAGGTTGCTGTGCTGGTGGCGGTGTATGTTGAACAGGTGGTGGTGCGATAGGCGCTTCTGGAGCAATTGTTGCTGCTACTGGCTCTTCAATCGCCTCTGTTTCTCCTAATAATGACTTTACAATGTTTTGACTAAACTTAAGCGGTAATAATTGCATTAAGTTTGAATCGATTAAATTACCAATTCGAAGTCGGAATGAAACTTTTACAAGTAAATCATCTTCAGGAATATTATCTCGACCTTCATTTTGAGAAATATTCATTAAGTCGATTGTTGGTGGCGAAATATCCACTTTTTTGTTGAATACCGTCGACATCGATGTGGCAGCTGAACCCATCATTTGATTCATTGCTTCTTGCACTGCGCTTAGCTGAATTTCACCTAAGTCAGGCTTAGGATTTAAGCCGTCCCCACCTAACATTAAATCTGCAATAATAGCAGCATCTGATTGTTTAATAACAAGTAAATTCATACCTGTTAAACCGATTGTATATTCAACTTGTACCGCTACATACGGATGAGGAAATTCCTCTTCTAATTTATTGCGGTTAATCATTGAAATACTAGGTGTAGTAATATCTACTTTTTGACCTAATAACGCTGAAAGAGCAGTAGCTGAACTACCAAAAGATATATTACCTACTTCACCTAGTGCATCTTGAGCAAACGAATCAAGGTAATCCTCTACTCGTATTTCACTTGTTTCTTCTTTTGTAGAAGCTTCGCTGTCGTTTATTCTATCCTCCAACGTTTCGCCCCTTAATAACGCTTCAATTTCTTCTTGGGAGAGCATTTCATCACTCATCTTCGTCTCCTCCTTTCAAAGGGTCGATAATCTGGATTGCTAATTTTTTACCCTGTTTTCCGGGTTGTACTGTGAACTTAGGCAATGTACCTACCTTCAGCAGTAGTGGATCTTCAATTTTTTGCTCTAATTGAATAACATCACCGATTTGCATCATCAGGAAGTCTTCAATGGTAATGTCCGTAATACCTAACTCTACAGAAAGAGGTAATCTAGCTTGTTTCACACGTGTTTCAAGCATTTTTGTTTGCTCAGGTGACATCTCTTTTGTATTTGTTTGCATCCAATAACGTACAGATAGATTCGGTACGATTGGCTCCAATACAACATGCGGGATACAAATATTAATCATACCGCTTGTCTCACCAATAATTGTATTCAATGAAATGACGACTACCGTTTCATTTGGTGAAATCATTTGTAAAAATTGAGGATTTACCTCAAGTTCTACTAGAATCGGGTCGATTTCAGCAACATTTTCCCATGCTTCGCGCAAATTGTCGAATGAACGTTCGAAGAGATTTGTCATAATTTTTGTTTCAATTTCAGTTAAGTTATCAACATTACTATGACTCGCTCCACTACCACCCATTAAACGATCCAACATCGAATAGGCAATGTTTGGGTTTATTTCCATCAATATATTACCATCAAGTGGTGGCACTTCAAACACATTAATGAGCGTCATATTCGGAATTGATCGAACAAACTCTTCAAAGGGTATTTGGTCTACTGATGCTACTGTAATTTGCACGTAGCTTCTTAACTGTGCAGAAAAGAAGGTAGTTAGTAATCGTGCAAAATTCTCATGTATTCGGGTCAAACTTCGGATTTGATCTTTAGAGAAGCGCAACGCTCGTTTAAAGTCATAAACTTTAACCTTTCGTACCTCGTCCTCTTTTTTCATGTCATCCGCTGACATTTCTCCGGTCGAGATTGCGGAAAGTAGCGCATCTATCTCCGATTGGGATAACACATCTCCTGCCATTTGCCCACCTCCATTTCAAGCAGTTTCTAATTTTTATTGAAAGATGTAGGAGGTAATATATACTTGTTGAATTTCTCCCTCTTGCATCAATTCATTTAACTGTGTTTTTAATGCCTTTTCAAACATTATTTTTCCTGCCTTGCCATCCAAATCTTTTTGCTCCATTTCTGAAAGCTCTTGAATAATTAAATTATTCGTTTGGAAATCACGCTTCTTTAACTCTTCAGCAGCGTCCTTGCTAGAAGTTTGGATTTTTAGCGTCATGCGCACTACCCTTTTATCAGCAAGGTTTGTCATAATTTCAGGAACATCAACAGATGCTTCTACAATATCGTCTATTGATGGTTCAAGAGATGCTGCGGGCTTATTGAATTGAGTAAATAATACAAACGCAATAACTCCAATAAGTATAATTGCCACTAGTAAAATGATGATCATCGTTAACACTTTATTATTCTTCATCTTCTTCACCTCGTAGATGCGGGTTTGATAGTACTTGTATATTGTTATAAAAGGCTGTTACCTTTTGTCGCACCTCATCTTCACTCTGTAACACAATAATTTTTGTTCCAGTTGTTAATGTAATAGTCGTATCTGGAAAAGATTCGACTGTTTCTATGTATAAAGCATTCAGTGTAAATGCTTTGCCATTTAGTCGTGTTAGTTCAATCATTGAAATAGGGCCGGTCTAGCACGAGAGCCGGCCCGACCCTCCCTCATATTGAAAATTATGTTTTAGAGCTTAAACGCATCTACAAATAACCCTTTATGGATTCGCTAATATTACACTAGCATACTTTTAGTAGTTGAATATTTTAACGCTTAAAACTTATAGATTGCTGCGTTCAAGACTAGAAATAACTAATTACTATCGTTTTAAGTTTACTAATTCTTGTAGAACTTCATCTGATGTAGTGATAATACGCGTATTCGCTTGGAATCCACGTTGTGCTACAATCATCTCCGTAAATTCTTCTGAAAGATCGACATTGGACATCTCAAGCGCCCCTGCCGTAATTGAACCCATACCAGCAACTGTTGCTACTTGGCCATAAGCTTCACCTGAGTTAGCTGTTGCTTGGAAATAGTTACTTCCTACTTTTTCAAGACCACCAGCATTTGGGAATTTAACCATAACAATTTGACCCGCATATTGTCTATATCCATTTGCATCCACATATTCAACCGTTCCGTCTTGGCCGATACTTATAGATTTAGCTGTTGTTGGGATTTTAATTGGGTTATTATCTTCAAAAGTAAATGTATCATTTTCTCCTAATAAATCCTCAGTTTCACCGTTTAGCGGGCTTGCTTCTTTATCTGCCTCGGCATTACTTTCAGTAGAGTCTGTTTCATACAATGTATCATTTGCATGACCAACTAAATATTTCCCTTCAGCATTGACTAAATAACCTGCGTTATCCATGTAGAAATTACCTGCGCGAGTATAAACAACATTTGTATAGCCTTCTGCAACGCCATCAGTATTTGATACAGAGTCAGCTACCATAAAGAAGCCTTCACCTTGAACTGCAAGGTCCAATGGTCGATCTGTCGTTTGGCGTGAGCCAGAACCGTGAACCGTATCAATTGCCGCAAGTGTTGAACCAAGACCTACTTGTAATGGGTTTGTACCACCACGAGTAGTAGTTGCAGCTGAAGCACCTGCGCTTGTTTGAGATAGGATGTCTTTGAAAATAACGCGTCCTTTTTTAAATCCATACGTGTTAACATTGGCAATATTATTCCCGATAACATCTAGCTTTGTTTGGAAGTTTTTAAGACCTGAAATACCTGAATACATAGAACGTAACATAAGTTGTCGTTCTCCCTTCATTTTTTGAATTGTGTGCCTCTATCAGTCAGCAACACATAGGCTTCCTTACATTAAGAAGGTCCAGCCTTAAAGCACAATTGTGCCATCAATATTAGTAAACAGTTGTTGCTTTGCTTCCGTGCGATCCATTGCTGTAATGACAGTAGCATTTTTAGCACTGACAATTAGAGCCGCTTGATCCATCAAGACTAATGGTTGTTTGACACCTTTTGAATGTGCCTCAAATACCTTGTCAGATACAACCCGCCATTCCTGTTCAGTAATCGCAATATTACGCTCTTTGATGCGTTCATTTGCATGCTTACTTACTTTTAGCTCCTGTTGATTCGTTGCCTCCTGTAAATGAGCACTAAACGATTGCTGTGTATTGGTAGGTGTAGGTTGCGTTTGGCGAATAGTTGGATACAATGGGACACGATGAATTGAAAATTTATCCATCTTTCTCCACCACCTTTATTCGCTTATTACTGTAAATTCTTTCCCTGCTAGTTTTTTACCATTATCTAATTCGTAATAAATAACGCCATCTTTGTTTGATACAGAAACGATTCGCCCTTGCACATCTTGCTCTCCATCATTGTAAGTGACATTTTTGCCTATTAGCTTACTTGCTTGTACAAGTGGTGATTCAGTTGATGTATTGCTTTCACCTGTACTTGTTTCTTTATTACCTAAAATCGCTGAAATGTTTCCAGGATAGATTTCCTTGCCATCAGCTAAAATGAATACTGCTTCTCCATCAACAAATTTTAATGATTGGATAACACCCGTACCTTCATTTATAACAGGCTTATTATCTTGATCTACTTCTTCTGTAATTTCATGCCATTTTACTTCTTTTCCTACAAATGAAGTATAGTTCATAAGCTGTGTTTGTTGTTGCGACATCAGTAATGACTCCATTGCCTTTGTCATATTTTGCATTTGCTCTAAAGATGAGAACTGCGCCATTTGTGCAATGAAATCACGGTCATCCATAGGATTTGTTGGATCCTGATGTTGTAATTGTGTAATCAATAGTTTTAAAAATGCATCTTTACCAAGTTCACTATTACCAGTCTGTTTTGTTGGTGCAGTATAGTTGGAATAGTAAAGGTCATTAGTAATTTTATCTGCCACGTCTACACCTCCTCATTTTCTAAATAATCATTAAAGGACATACCATCTTCGCTGTCCTCTTTTTGCTGCTCTTGCTCTTCTTGCTGTTGTTGCCTAAAGAAGTTATTAAAGAAGTTTTGATCACGCTGTTGTCTATCAGCATCCTGCAACGATTGCGCAATATCTAGTCGATCCACTTGGATGTTTTGCTGGACAAAGGCTTGTTTTAATTGATGCGCTTGACTGTCAAGAAGCTCACGCCCATGTGCAGTGGAAGCAAGTAAACGAGCTGTTAAAACACCGTCATTTTGTACAAGTTCAATTCGAATGGTACCTAGATTTTCAGGATACAATTTTAACGTTAAACGCGTAATGCCTTGTGCATTTGAAATTTGAGCCTTATTGATGATTGCCTGCATTTCTTTCAGTAACGCTTCCGACTGCGCTGGTTTAGCTGCTGGTAAAGTAACTTGGAATGTATCAGCTTTTGTTTGTACTGTATTAGCCGTCACCATTTCATTAGCACTTGTATCAGATTGTTTTGTCACTTGCACCTGCTGAATAACTTGCTGGAAGCCTTGCAACGGTAATGTAACGGTTGTTTTTGTTGTAACTTGCTGCGCAGTTTGAATAGTTTCAACTTGTGTTTGTAACGCTGTCAAAAAATTATTAACGTTTGACAGTACATTTTCTTGAGACATCGTTAAATCCGATTTTTGGCCAACTAACTGTGCTAGTTTTAATACTTGAAGTAGCTTCGTAGCATCTTCTGAAGGTACTTGCCCTTCACCTTGTAACGCAGATACTAGCTGTGTCTGTAACAATGGTGCTTGAGCGTCTACTAAAGCTAAAAGCTCCCATACATCGCTTGCTTGCTGATCTTCATCTAGTAATTGTTGGACCAATTTTTGTATTTGCTCTTTATCGACATTCAATGCAGCCATTAAATTATCTAAATTTAACATTTCATCCATAGCTACTGCCTTGCCATCTTCCCCAATTTGAAGCATTAACAAGCCTTCATCATGTGGAATTTCTAATAAATCTAGTAATTCTTTAACAGATTGACTATTTAATACATTCTCTAGCTCAGCTAGCTTATTGTCACCTTGAGTATTATTACTTTGAGATGTTTTATTTTGTTGATTTGATAAAGCAACAGCTTGTCCAAATACAGAACCGAATTTAGATATTTTATCTTTTGCTGCTCCAGTGTTTGTTTTCATCTCTGCACTGTCAGTTGACATAGCTTTCGAAGTAGCAGTACTTGGCTTCGTAGTATTTGGAGCACTTATGTTCATCATTGCAATATTCATGTTTTCACCTCCTTTTCAAAAATATTTTTTATTGTTTAGCCATCATTTCTGTATACTTTGCAGCATCTTGCGGATCCATTTTTTCTAGAATCGCTGCTAACTTATCTGGTTTTAAGCTAGATAAAATACGAAGTGCCTGTGCATCACTCATTTTTATAAGAACAGGCGCTGCTGCTTTAGGCGACATCTTATCAAAAGTAGACAAAATATCATTAAAGTCACGTTTCACATCATCTTGCTCTCTTTTTAATTTTTCAATTTCAAAGAGTAATCGCTCCTGCTCTGTCAGTAACTTTTCTTTTTCATTTGTAGTTGAATCTAATTTACTTTGCAATTGTGCAATTTCTGCTTCTTTTTCTTGTATTTCTGCCTGTAAGCCTACAACCTTGGAGTCATCAATAACAAGGGCATCTTTTGCTTGTTGCTCTTCCGATTCAACAAAAGGTAAGTTACTTACTGCCTTTTTTCCTAAATCAAAGACGTTCGTATCCATTAACGTTGCCACAACCAGTAACACCGCTACCACGAACATAACAGGTATTAATATCCATATGAAAAACTTTTGGAAACCTCCTGATTTACGTGTTGGCTGTTGTACTTCTAATTCAGTTTTAATACGGCTATCTCTTTTCGCCATGAAATCACCTGATTTCTTTCTTGAAATACGTAAGTGAAGATATTTCATCTAAAAATATGCTCTCAATGCGATCTTGTTCTTGCTGAAAAGACTTAAAATCTTTTTCGCGCATTTTTTCAAATTTACGTACTTCCAAGTTTTTTTCTAATAGTTTTTCTTCGTGCCAATTCATTTTTGAACGTGCCTGCACAACTTTTTGCTGCACATCTGCAATTGTCTTTTCAAGGCTATCAATAAAACGAGCATAGTGATGAATTTCCTCAATTGATGACCCTACAACTAAACGTTTCTGCTGAAATTCTATTAAGTCCTCTTTCTTTTTCAGCAAGTCATAGAGCTTTGTTGCAACCTCTTCAAAAGAACGAACAGATTCCTTGTAGGCAATTTCAGTCTCGTTTTTTTCTTGCTCTCGAATGGTTAACACTTTTTCAAAACGATACATATAACTGACCATCCTACCTGCCACCACCGTTCGATAATGTAATTAACTCATTCTTACTTTCCTCAAGTGTCACCTTATCTAAATACCCTTGCTTTAAATAAGCTGTAATGAGCGGTTCATAATAAATTGCTTCATCTATTTCTTTAGAAGTCCCACGTTTATATGCACCGATATTTATTAAATCCTCTGATTTGTCATATGTATAATAGAGTTCCCGTAAACGCTCTGCCGCCTTTTTATGCTCCGGCTCTGCCACATGATTCATCAAACGACTGACACTTTTTAACACATTAATAGCTGGATATTGACCTTTATTTGCAAGGTTTCGATCAAGTACAATATGACCATCTAAAATACCACGAACAGTATCAGCAATTGGCTCGTTCATATCGTCGCCATCTACTAATACCGTATAAAAGGCTGTAATAGAGCCTTTTTCATTTGTTCCAGTCCGTTCTAATAACTTTGGTAAAATCGCAAATACAGAAGGTGTATAACCCTTCTGAGCAGGTGGTTCTCCAGTCGCAAGTCCAATTTCACGTTGAGCCATTGCAACCCTCGTTACGGAGTCCATCATTAACATCACATTTAAGCCACGATTTCTAAAGTATTCTGCAATCGCTGTTGCTGTAAATGCTCCTTTAATACGCATAAGTGCAGGTTGATCTGAGGTAGCTGCAACCACAATTGAACGGCTTAAACCTTCAGGTCCTAGATCTCGTTCAATAAATTCACGTACCTCACGACCACGCTCCCCAACCAATGCAATGACATTTAAGTCAGCTTGCGTATTACGCGCAATCATACCTAGTAGTGTACTTTTACCGACACCAGAGCCGGCGAAAATACCTACACGTTGTCCATTACCGACAGTTAGCATACCATCAATCGCTTTTACACCAACCTCAAGTCTTTCATTTATCGGTGGACGTGTCAGTGGATTAGGCGGATCTTGCTCAGTAGGTACTGACATTAAACCTTTCGGTAACAATGTACCATCTATCGGATTCCCCATTGAGTCTAGTACTTTACCAATTAGCTCTGGTCCAACTTTGATTTCAAGAGGTGCTCCTGTTCCTTCTACTAAGCAACCAATTGATATTTCACGGAGCGAGGTGAAGGGCATTAAGACTACAATTTCATCCTTAAACCCAACGACCTCTGCTAAAATGATTTGATGTCCGTTTTTCGACGTTTCAACATGAATTTTACATACATCACCGATGGAACTATCAGGACCTTGCGACTCAATCATTAAGCCGACAACTCTCGTTACTCTACCAAACTTTTTAAAAGTCGGTATATTAGGAATTTGTTCGATTAATTGAGCCGTTTTCATCTAGATCATTCCTTACTTTCTAATATTTCATGTAGCTTTAATCTTAATTCATTTAATTGCTCGTCAATACTAACAACAATTCGACCGTGATTTGTTTCTATATAACAATCTGTTTCGTTTTCGAAATCTTCATCTACAAAAATCATAAATGGTACATCTGTTGGGAACATTTCTGCCAATTCATCGCGATTCGATGTAATTAAACCATAATATCTAGGAGAAACGTAGATTTTTATTTCTTTCATCTCTCTCGCTTCTTTAAGCCCTCTTTGAACTATTGATAGAAACAGTTCATCGTTTTGCTCTAAAGAAACCCCAATAATACGTTGTGCAGCAGTTAAGCCTAGTTCCAAAATAATCGCTTCTTGGTCATCGATATATTTTTTTGCATTTTCCCCCGCTTGAGCAATAATCTCATTCGCTGTTTGAAGGGAATGCGCCATTGCTTCAGTGGCTCTATTTGTACCATCCTCATAACCTTGACCATATCCTTCATCATACGCTTCTTGTACGCGATTAGGGCGTTCTTCTTCCCAGCTTTGTTTCATATGCTCAATTTCTTGGAAGTGCATTTGCTTCTCTTGTTCAAAAGCTTCTCGTTCTACTTGAATCTTAGCTCTAGCCTCTTCAAGTAATCGTTCTCGTTCTGCAAATACATCTTCCATTGTCATATGATTATGGGATGTTTCATCTGTCTCCATTTCGGGTAAATCAAACATATCACGAATTTGTATCTTCTTTACATTATCGCCATTGGACTGTGTATATACAGAACGGATGATTCTAGACAATGACGTCATCTCCTCCACCACGTGCAATAATAATCTCACCAGCATCTTCTAAGCGGCGAATAACAGCGACAATACGTGATTGAGCTTCTTCTACGTCACGCAAGCGAACCGGTCCCATAATTTCCATTTCTTCTTTGAAAGTATCGGCCATACGTTGTGACATATTTCGGAAGATAATATCTTTTACTTCTTCGCTTGAAACTTTCATTGAAAGGAGTAAATCTTCGTTCTCACAATCACGAATAACACGCTGAATTGAACGATTGTCGAGCGTCACGATATCTTCGAATACAAACATGCGTTTTTTGATTTCTTCTGCAAGCTCTGGATCTTGAATTTCGAGTGCATCGAGAATCGTTTTTTCTGTTTGTCTGTCAACACCATTTAATACTTCAACGACTGCATCAATACCACCAGTTTCTGTGTAATCTTGCGTAACAGTTGATGATAGTTTACGTTCCAATACAGATTCAATTTCACTAATTACTTCTGGTGAAGTTGATTCCATCATTGCAATACGTTTAGCAATATCTGCTTGTACTTCTTGCGGTAATGAAGATAATATAACACCCGCTTGCCCTGCTTCTAAATAAGATAGAATAAGGGCAATTGTTTGTGGATGTTCATTTTGAATAAAGTTAAATATTTGAGCAGGATCTGCTCTACGTGCAAAGTCGAACGGTCTCACTTGTAATGAGGACGTCAAACGATTAATAATCGTTTGTGCTTGCTCCACACCTAATGCTTTTTCTAATACCGTCTTCGCGTAACCAATACCACCTTGTGTAATATAATCTTGCGCGAGGGCTATATTGTGAAATTCTTCAATAATTTCTTCTTTGACATTTGCTTCTACTTTTTTAACACTTGATATTTCTAACGTTAAACGTTCGATTTCTTCCTCGGTTAAATGTTTATAGACAGAAGCTGAAACCTCAGGCCCTAGTGAAATTAACAAGAGTGCGGCCTTTTGTTTTCCGGTTAATTCCTTATCTTTCTTGGACACAGCAGAACCTCCTAGTTAGTCTTCCGCAATCCAACTACGCAGTAACTTTGCAAAATCATCAGGCTTATCTTTTGCCATCTTCTCAAGTTGCTTACGACGCATTGTAGCTTCCGTTTCAATTTCTTCATTTATATCATCGATTATCAATTCTTCTTGTTCTTCTAGGATACTAAGCTCTTCTTCTTCTTTTGCACGTTTACGTGAACGGATGATGAAGAATGCAAGTAATAGAATCACAGCCAGTAAAATGCCTCCAACTACCCAAACCCACCATGGAATAACAGGTGTCTCAGGAGCAGTATCTGCCACTTTACCATTTAAAGGTTGGACTGAAACAGCCACTTTTTCATCAATTTGATCTTGTGTGAGTTCCGCAGCTACATCTTTTGAGATAGTTGTACGAACAATGGTACTTAAAATTTTCTCAATGTCTTGTCGAACGCCATCTGGTAGAGATGCTGCATCAGTAGCTGTTGGTGGCTCAACAATTACTTGGATACCGATATCTTGAACTTTATAAGGTGCCTCTTGAATATCTTTACGAATACGGTTGACGTCATTATTGATTGTTTCTTCCGTACGTTCGTAATCTCCATCTCCCGATGTACCTTCATTGTAAGTAGTAAAATTATCTGTTGTTGTTTCAGCTTCAGGTGTACCTGTTGCTGGGTTGCCAGTACCAGAATATTGTTCTGTAATACGTTGGGCGCTAATCGCAATCCCTTCCATATTCTCTTCATCAACTGGCGTCACTAAATTTTCTTCACGATTTTCCTTTTTAAAGTCAATATCTGTCGTAACAGAAACGATGACTTTATCTTGTCCCATCAAAGTACCTAGCATATTTTGCACTTGACGTTGCAAGTCACGTTCTACCAATTTCTTCATTTGCAATTGGCCTTCAGCTGTTGTTGTAGAAGTGCCATCTGTCGTTGTAGCATTCAAATCAAAGTACTCTGAATATTGGTTAGAGATAACAATATTATCCGTATTTAAGTTCGGGATACTTTTTGCTACTAAGTTGTACATAGTGGCAATTTGTTGCTCTGTAAATTTATAGCCAGGATCTGTGTTCAATACAATGGAAGCAGT
This sequence comes from Lysinibacillus sp. NPDC093210, assembly GCF_044753985.1. Taxonomy (NCBI): domain Bacteria; kingdom Bacillati; phylum Bacillota; class Bacilli; order Caryophanales; family Bacillaceae; genus Lysinibacillus; species Lysinibacillus sp. NPDC093210. Next base: position 373,277 of record NZ_JBIVOE010000002.1, read on the forward strand.
TGCATCTTCTTTTACATCTTTTATGAAGACTCCTTCTTCAGGAAGCGTAATCATAACTTTTGCATCTTTAACGCCTTCTAGATTTTTTATTAGCTTAGCAATTTCTGTTTCAGTCGCAGCTTTTTTCAATAAATTAAACTCGTTGTCTGTCATACCGAAACCAGAGCTATTAGCAAATGAGTAATCGATCGTTCCAGTTTGAGGATAACCATCGGATGCTAGTTGCACCAATAATGAATCGACTTGTTCTTCGGGTACTAAGATGGACGTTCCTCCTGGAGCGATCTCATATTTTACGCCTTGAGAATCCAAAGCTTCTTTTACTTGGCCGATTTCTCTTGTCGATAAATCTTTATAAAGCGGAACATATGTAGTTTTTGTTGCAAAAAATGTAATGATAGCTGCAAGTAATATTACACCTACTAAAGAACTAATCATTACTATTTTTTGTGTTTTACTCCGACTTGTCCAAAATTGGCTGGTGTCGTTTTTTATTTTCGTCAATCGTTCATTCATTATGAATCCTCCGGTTATAGTGAATAACCTAGCAATCAATAATTCGCGATAATAGTGGAATCCCATGAAAATTAATATTCTAAATTTTTTCCACAGGAAGCCTAACGAAATGAATTGGCGTCTTACTTCACCAATTCATTCTAATTAGACACTCATTCGCATTATTTCTTGGTAAGCTTCAATCACCTTATTGCGAACTTCAATTGTTGCGTTTAATGTAATGCTCGCCTTTTGAGATGCAATCATTACTTCGTGCAACTCCACATCTTCACCAGTTATTAGCTTTTGTGTAAGATTATCAGAAGTGATTTGCTGATCATTCACTTTCGCTATTGCCTCTTTTAACGAATTCGCAAAGCTTTGCTGAGCTTCGTAAGGTGTTGTATTTAATTTGTTTGTTTGATTTACAACCTGGGTAGGTGTCATTAGTGAAACGGACGAAATTGCCATTATGTATCCATCCTTTCTTTTTTATTATTTACCGATTTCTAACGCTTTTGTTAGCATAGACTTATTTGCATTTAAAACAGTTATGTTCGCCTCATACGAACGAGTAGCAGACATTAAATCTACCATTTCTTTTAATGGGTCAACATTTGGCATGCTGACATAGCCATCTGCATCTGCATCTGGATGTGTCGGATCATACACTAACTTGAAAGGTGTTTCAGTATCTTCTTTAATTTGCGTGACTTTCACACCATTCCCAACACCGCTTTTTGCATTTTTACCAATTGCCACATTTAAAAAATTCGAAAATCGCCCTTCTTGCGATGAAAAAGTAACAGACTTCCGTCGGTATGGCTCCCACTCCCCATTAACTTGTTTAGCGCGGGTAGTGTCTACGTTTGCCATATTCGAAGAAATAACATCCATTCGCAAACGCTGTGCCGTTAATGCAGAGGCAGTAGTATTCATTCCATGAAAAATAGACATTTATTACTTACCTCCTTTAATAACAGTATTTAGCGTATTTAACTTCCCATTTACACGGTCAATCAAAGCATTGTAGTAGATTTGATTTTCCGCCAATTTCGTTTGTTCCGCATCCATATCTACAGCATTACCGTTATTTCGATATCGTAAGTTAGTAACATTGTTGACACCTGGTGTCGATTGTTTAATTTCGAAATCATAATGTCTACTATCTGTTCGATATGCCGATATAGAAATTTGCTTCTCATTCTCCAACATATTTTTAAAACTTACATTTTTCGCCTTATAATTTGGTGTATCGACATTCGCAATGTTATTTGCGATTGTTTTATGATTCAAAGTTGCATAGGAAAGTCCGTTTTCCAGGCTACTAATAGTTCCTCCAAATAAGTTCAAAACCATTCACCTCATTTAATTTCAATCTATGTACTTCTTAATTTATCCAATAATACAATTGTAATTAAGATGATACGTAGTGTCTATTGTCTTTTGTCATTTTTTAATAGTATATACGCCCTATTTTTTAAGTTTGGTAACCAGGACAAATATGCCCCATACCTACTGGCTCTAAGCATCAGAGCGCGTCGACTTTTTTCTAGTTATTTTACACTATTTCGACAGTGTTTACTGTATTAGTATCATTTATATCCCTTTTTATTACTAGAGAGGGTTGGATTTAAATACCAAAAAGGGATTTTTCGGTAAAAAAAAGTCCCTTTTTACTATTTTAGACGTGACAATATAAAAAAACTCCTTCTAATTCCGTTGAGGACGTCTATACGTTTCGACAAAAAGGACTAAAGGTCAAGATATGTCCATCTATGGCAGTGATTTTCACTCCAAGTGGACGCTTTTAGGCAGGTTTAGTTTCAATCTTTTCACAACAAATGCCTTTTTATTGTTAGCCTCCATTTTTTAAAGTTAAAAGACTACAAGACATAAGAAGTACTTTTTAAAGATTAATTATGTATCATTTTTGTTACAAAGCAAGCCCTACCACCTAGTATTTTGCAGAAACAACATATCGGATATTCACAAAAATGACACATGTGCCAGTTATGAACAACCGACGCTCGCTCACACAAAGCAGAGTGGTAGGGCTTGCTATATTAACTATTTGTATAGCTTACGCAAACAGAAAAAGCTCCCTCAACTAGGGAGCTTTTGTTCATTATTTCATTTTAATTTCAGCTAGTGCGTTTAAGAATTTATCGTTTAATACTTTAATGTAAGTTCCCTTCATACCTAGAGAACGTGATTCAATTACGCCTGCAGATTCAAGTTTACGTAATGCATTTACAATCACTGAACGTGTAATTCCTACGCGGTCTGCAATTTTCGAAGCAACTAATAAACCTTCGTTACCATCTAGTTCTTCAAAGATATGTTCAATCGCTTCTAATTCACTATATGAAAGTGAGTTAATTGCCATTTGTACAACAGCTTTGCTACGTGCTTCTTCTTCAATTTCTTCAGATTTTTCACGTAAAATTTCCATACCAACTACTGTAGCACCATACTCAGCTAAAATTAAATCATCATCTTCAAATTGAGCTGATAAACGAGCTAAAATTAATGTACCTAAACGTTCACCACCACCAACGATTGGGACGATAGTTGTTAGAGCGCTTTGGAATAAATCTTTATTTTCAACTGGGAACGCAGTATGTTCATTGTTAATATCTAAATTTGAAGACGTTTCAGAAATTGTAAACAAGCTATGTGTATATTCTTCTGGGAATTGACGCTCTTCGAACATTTTTTTCATACGTTCGTTTTCAATTTGTTGGTGAATTGAAATACCTAAAAGCTTCCCTTTACGGCTTACAATATATACGTTGCTATCAATAATGTCCCCTAAAGTGTCAGCCATCTCTTTAAAGTTTACTGGTTTACCCGCAGATGCCTGGAGCATTGAGTTAATTTTTCTTGTTTTTTCTAATAAATTCATTATATGTTCCTCCTATAAATTATCCATACCGTATTTAGTTAATATTCTAAAGTTTTTCGCAATTGAATGGTACTATCAAGCCTTGCTTACAATATAAACTGTGACAAATCTTTGTTTTTTACAATTCCAGCCAATTTTTGATCAACATAAGCAGCTGTTATTTCAATTTGAGCTGGAGCAATTTCAGACGCTTCAAACGATAATTCTTCTAGCAAGCGTTCTAAAATTGTGTGTAATCGACGTGCCCCGATATTATCTGTTTCTTGGTTGACCTCTGTTGCGATTTCTGCAATTCGTTCAATTGCATCTTCTGCAAAATTGATTGCTACACCTTCTGTTTCTAATAACGCTTTATATTGCAAAATAAGCGATTGATCTGGTTCTTTTAAAATACGAACAAAATCTTGCTTCGTTAATTTTTCAAGTTCTACACGAATCGGGAATCGTCCTTGTAATTCTGGAATCAAATCTGACGGTTTAGACATGTGGAAAGCTCCTGCAGCAACAAAAAGCATATAGTCTGTTTTAACAGCCCCATATTTCGTAGTGACAGTTGAACCCTCAACGATTGGTAAAATATCGCGCTGGACACCCTCACGTGAAACACTAGCAGAAGAGTTCGTATCTTTGCTTGCGATTTTATCAATTTCATCAATGAAAATAATCCCAGATTGTTCTGCTCTAGTAATAGCTTCCTGTGACACCTCATCTGCGTCAATTAGCTTATTTGCTTCTTCAATTATTAAAATACGACGTGCATCTTTTACTTGCACACGGCGCTTTTTCTGTTTTTTAGGCATTAAGCTCGATAACATATCTTGCATACCGCTATTGGCAGACATATCCATTCCTGTACCTTGTAATGCATCAAAAATCGAAGGACTTTGTTCAGTAACTTCAACAGTAACCCATTCATTTTCTAATTTGCCATTGCGTAAATCAATAGCGATTTGCGCACGTTTTGAGCGTACTTCCGTTTCCTCAGAAGATGTATCATCATGTGTTTGTTGTTCTTTGCCACCAAATAACATTTCAAACGGATTTTGCATAGCTTGTTTTTTACGTAAAGAAGGGACAAGTAATTTTACAATGGCTTCATTTGCCAACTCTTCCGCTTGCTCCTTCACAGACTCCATCATTTCTTCCTTCACAAGACGATGAGAAGCTTCTACAACATCGCGGACCATTGACTCAACATCACGTCCAACATAGCCCACTTCTGTAAATTTCGTTGCTTCAACCTTTACGAACGGCGCATTCGTTAGTTTTGCAATTCTCCTTGCAATTTCAGTTTTCCCAACTCCCGTTGGTCCAATCATTAAAATATTTTTAGGAATAACTTCAGCCTTCATATCATCCGCTAGTAGAGAACGACGATAGCGATTCCGTAGTGCAATAGCTACCGCTCTTTTCGCCTCATTTTGCCCTACGATAAAACGATCCAAATGCTCAGTAATTTGTCTTGGGGTTAAGTTTTGTGGTGTCATTAGTTAAGTGCCTCCACGATAATATTATGGTTTGTAAATACACAAATTTCAGCGGCAGTTTCTAATGCTGCCTCAGCAATCTCACGGGCAGTCATTGTCTCACCTGCATATTTTTTTAGAGCACGACCTGCTGATAATGCATAATTCCCACCAGAACCAATCGCTAATATACCGTCATCAGGTTCTATAACTTCTCCCGTACCAGACACAAGGAGTAGTGTACTTTTATCCATCACAAGTAACATCGCCTCTAATTGACGTAGCATTTTATCACCACGCCATTGTTTTGCTACTTCTACAGCAGCTCGCTGTAAATTCCCATTATATTCGTTTAATTTCGCTTCAAACATTTCGAAAAGTGTAAAAGCATCGGCTACAGAGCCCGCAAAGCCAGCTAGCACCTGCCCATTAAACAGACGTCTGACCTTCCTTGCAGTGCCTTTCATGACAACCGCATTCCCAAGTGTCACTTGGCCATCACCAGCCATAGCGCACCCGCCATTATGATGTACCGCAAATATCGTAGTCGCATGGATTTGTCCCATTTGCCTTCCTCCTTAGCCTCTATTATGCCCTTGGATGGGCATTCATATATGTTTGACGAAGATGCTCATTTGTTACATGCGTATAAACCTGTGTTGAAGTTAAATGCGCGTGGCCCAGTAACTCCTGTACAGTCCGTAAATCTGCGCCATGATTCAGTAAGTGTGTAGCAAAAGTATGGCGAAGCATATGTGGGTATATTTTCGTATGGAGTGAGGTCTTATCAATCATTTCATTTAAAATATGACGTACCCCACGTGGCGTAAGTTCCCCTCCGCGCATATTGACAAATAGTTGCTGATGATTTGTTTGTTTCATCAAACGTGGACGAGCCTGCTCTATGTAGTGCTGTATAGCCACACTCGCAAATTGACCAAATGGTATAATGCGTTCTTTTCTTCCTTTACCCATTACTCGAACAATAGAATAACGGAAATCGATATCCGCTACCATAATGGATGTAAGCTCACTCACCCGAATGCCCGTTGCATATAATAACTCTAAAATAGCCATATTACGCAACGATTTCAAATCATCTCCTACATTCGCATCAAAAAGCTTCATCAATTCTTCTTCATAGAAAAAGCTTGGTAAACGTGATTCTTTTTTCGGATGATATAGCGATCGAAAAGCACTATCATCCATGCCGTGCTGTTTATTTAGAAAGCGAAAAAAGGAGCGGATTGATGAAATTTTTCTTGATACAGAAGTTCTTGCTTTCTTTTCATCATACAACTTCGTTACATATAGTCGTGCATGTATATACTCAACACTGGCTAAATCATTAACGCCTTCTGCCTGTAAAAACGCTAAAAAATCTAGTAGGTCTGATTCATATTCTCGCACAGTATGAACAGAGAAGTTTTTTTCTACCTGGATGTAAAGCATAAACTGTTCAAGTGCTTCTTGGGACGAAACTAACATGAAAGATTCACCACCAATGAATTATTCGTAACCTTCTCTCATTACTATTACCAACAAATTCAAATGGTAAAACAAACGTTGCCATTTAAATAAATTTGTCGTTAAAGTAATCCTTAAAAAACATACATATTGACACTATACCTATCTTCGTAATATAGCAAGTGAAAATGGTTATATTATGAGAAAATCATTATACAAAATAATAAAATACGTGTAATTAAGCATTTTGTCTACACAAAAGAAAAAGCCTCTAAGAGTATATCAACTTTTAGAGGCTTTTGGCAATTAAATTGTTTGTGAATTCACAAAATTTCGAATTGTGCTCATTGCGCGGTTTGCATGCATTTCCGCGCGCTCTGGTTTTGAACGACGTCCAGGTGGTAATTCAGGGAATATACCAAAGTTAACGTTCATCGGTTGGAAATTTTTCGATTGTGCTTCTGTTATATAACGCGCCATGCTACCTAATGCAGTTTCGAATGGGAAAATAATTGGCTCTTGTCCTAATGCCAAACGTGCCGCATTAATGCCAGCAATTAACCCACTACCTGCCGATTCGACATAACCTTCTACACCTGTCATTTGACCAGCAAAGAAAACATTTTTTTGTTCACGTAACTGATATGTTTTTTCTAGCACTTTCGGTGAATTAATGAAAGTATTTCGATGCATTACGCCATATCTTACGATTTCAACATTTTCTAGGCCAGGTATTAGTTGCAGCACTTCTTTTTGTGGTCCCCACTTTAAATGTGTTTGGAAGCCCACAATATTATAAAGTGTACCTGCAGCGTCATCTTGGCGCAGTTGTACAACAGCATATGGTCGTTTACCTGTTTTCGGATCTTCAAGTCCTACTGGCTTCATCGGTCCAAACAACATCGTTTTTTCACCGCGCGCTGCCATTACTTCAATTGGCATACAGCCTTCGAAATAAATTTCTTTTTCAAATTCTTTTAATGGGACAACCTCTGCCTCGATTAACGCTTGGCGGAAACGATCAAATTCTTCCTTTGTCATAGGACAGTTTAGATAAGCCGCTTCACCTTTGTCATAACGAGATTTTAAATAAACTTTATCCATATCGATACTATCTTTTTCAATAATCGGTGCTGCTGCATCGTAGAAATACAGATAGTCTAGACCTGTTAAACCTTGAATTTTTTCAGCTAATGCTTTTGAAGTTAGTGGACCAGTGGCAATAACCGTAATACCTTCTGGAATTTCAGTTACTTCTTCATGAATTACTTCCACTAACGGATGATTTTTTACCGCTTCTGTTACATAGCCTGCAAACTCATGGCGATCTACTGCTAGTGCCCCACCTGCTGGTACGGAGCATGCATCGGCCGCTTTTAAAATAACAGAATCTAATAATCGCATTTCTTCTTTAATAACACCAACAGCATTTGTTAGCGTATTTGCACGTAGCGAGTTTGAGCAAACAAGCTCTGCAAATTTATCAGTATGGTGGGCAGGTGTTTGCTTTACTGGACGCATTTCATAAAGTTTAACTTTTACACCACGCTTAGCAATTTGCCAAGCCGCCTCACTACCTGCAAGGCCTGCTCCAATTACATTTACAACTTGTTCAGTCATTTTCTTACCATCTTCCTATCATTGAGTTGGTGTCTCTTCATAGTCACATTTCGTACACTGAATTTGCACACCTTTTTTTAATTTTTTCTCTACTAATAATGCACTACATTTCGGACACGGTCTACTAATTGGCTTGTCCCATGAAACAAATTCGCACTCTGGATATTGATTACATCCATAAAATAAGCGCTTTGTTTTACTTTTGCGTTCCACAATTTCGCCAGTTTCGCAAGAAGGACATTTAACCCCAATTGGCTTCATAATAGCTTTTGTGTTACGGCAGTCTGGGAAGTTCGAGCAAGCCATAAATTTCCCATAGCGACCAAGCTTAAATACCATTGGTGAACCACACTTCTCGCAATCCTCACCAGCTGGTTCATCTTTAATGACTACTTTCTCCATTTCAGCATCTGCATGCTTTACATGAACCTCGAAGTCTTTATAAAAATCATCGATAACTTCAACCCACTTACGAATACCTTCTTCAACTTCATCGAGATCTTGTTCCATTTTTGCTGTAAATTCGATATTTATGATATCAGGGAAAAATTCCAGCATTTGTTGATGGACGATTTCACCAAGCTCTGTTGGCATAAATCTCTTTGTATCTAGCACAACATAGCCACGGCGTTGAATTGTATCAAGGGTCGGTGCATATGTCGATGGTCGCCCTATTCCTAGCTCTTCCATTGTTTTCACAAGACGAGCCTCTGAGTAACGTGGTGGTGGTTGTGTAAAATGTTGCTTCGGCTCGATTTCAAGTGATTTCACCTGATCGCCAATTTCCATTTCAGGTAGAAGTTTCGTCGTTTCTTCTGTTTGATCATCTGTACCTTCTATATATAGTTTCATAAATCCAGCAAATTTGACTTGTGAGCCATTTGCTCGGAATAAAACATCACCATGTTGAAGGTCTACAGCAACTGTATCTAATACAGCAGGCGCCATTTGGCTTGCAATAAAGCGCTCCCAAATCAAACGATATAAACGTAGTTGATCACGACTAAGTACTGTTTTTAACTCATCTGGTGTTCTCATCGTACTTGTCGGACGAATTGCTTCATGGGCATCTTGTGCATTCGATGCCTTTTTAACCTGCTTCGTTTCTGTCGAGATATATTCTTTTCCGTACTTCGTCTCAATATAAGAAACCGCTTCTGTCTTTGCAGTTTCAGATATACGTGTTGAATCTGTACGCATATACGTGATTAAACCGACTGTACCTTCTTTTTTACCAATATCAATACCTTCATATAATTGCTGTGCAAGCATCATCGTTTTCTTCGCACGGAAATTTAGCTTCCGCGCTGCTTCCTGTTGTAAAGAAGATGTAGTAAAAGCAGGTGCGGCATTTCGTTTACGTTCTTTTTTCGTCACATTTACGACTTCAAATGCTGTACCTTTAACATTTTTTAAAATGGACTTTACTTGCTCTTCATTTGATAATTTTATTTTATCTTTGCCGTTACCATAGTACAGTGCATCAAATGTCTTTTTACCTTTTTCAAAGGAGCCTTCAATCGTCCAATACTCTTCCGGTTGGAAGTTCTTTATTTCGTTTTCACGATCGATGATCATACGTAGTGCTACGGATTGCACACGCCCTGCTGATAAGCCCTTTTTAACTTTTTTCCAAAGAATTGGGCTTATATTATAGCCTACAAGTCGATCAAGCATACGACGTGTTTGCTGTGCATCCACTAAGTCCATATTTATGGCACGAGGATTTTTAAAAGAATCTAAAATTGCATCCTTTGTAATTTCATTGAAAACAACTCGACAGTCTGAGTTAATATCAATATTTAATGCAGTCGCAAGGTGCCAAGCAATTGCTTCTCCCTCGCGGTCTGGATCGGCCGCTAGATAGACTTTCTTCACTTTTTTAGCCGCAGACTTAAGTTCCTGTAAAACAGGCCCTTTACCACGAATTGTAATATATTTAGGTTCGTAATTATTTTCAGTATCAACGCCCATCTGGCTACGTGGTAAGTCACGCACATGCCCGACCGATGCTTTTACTTTGTATTTTTTTCCTAAATAACGTTCAATTGTTTTTGCTTTTGCTGGTGATTCTACAATCACTAAATAATCCGCCATCTATGTCTCCCCCTTAGCGAGGTCTATTGCTAATTTTTTAAGTTACCTGTTGCAAAATGTATAACAGATTTTAAGATAATGCAACTTTTTTTCAATTTTTGCTAGAAAAGAGCGAAAGTGTTTCAACGATTTGGTGACCATCGCATACGGGAATTGCTCCTTCTAATAGTAATTTATTCGTCCCTTTTGATTGCTCTGCATTAATCGGTCCTGGTACAACAAATACATCTTTTCCTTGCTCTAATGCACATTCTGTAGTAATTAACGTCCCGCTCTTTAGTGCCGCTTCCGTTACAACTAATGCTTGAGACAAACCACTTATTAATCGGTTACGCATAGGAAATTGCCATTTTGCCGGTTTAATATAAGGTGGGTACTCTGTAATAAGTAAATGGTTCTCAGCCATTTTACAAGCGAGCGCTCGGTTTTCTTTTGGGTATAGAAAATTAAAACCATGTCCAAGCACTGCGATTGTGCTGCCTCCAAACTTAATTGTTGCCTCATGCGCCATTGTATCTGCACCTCGCGCAAGCCCACTCACGACCGTGTATTCGTGTTCAATGAGCGGTGGGACGATTAAGTCTATTGCAACTCTAGTATATGCTGTAGCCTTTCTAGAGCCTATTATAGCTATCCGTTTATCTCTTTCCAGCAGGTCGCGCTGACCTTTCACATACAATACAGTAGGTGGACTAGGTATTTCAAATAATTGCGCCGGGAAATATGGGTGATTAAAAGGTATGGGGAAAATATTTGCTTGTGCGTAAACCTCTTGAACTGGCAAGTTCATAACGCGCTGGAAATTTTGAGAAATTCGCATAGCCTTTTGCCTCGTTATTTGCAGTGAGCTTGCAATCTCGTTAGGGTGTGCTTCTTCAAAATAACTTAATACATCCACCGGGGACAATAACTGTTGAAGTTTTTGGAGTGGTAATGGATATACATAATGCATAGCTAGCAGTCTCTGAGTATCTACTGAGAAAATCATTTAAAAACCTCCTTTATAATAGAAGAAATTAAATGACCGCAATTTTCATTTCATCACAAAAAAGTAGAAAACGATGTGTGTATACACTCATATGCACACTAGAGAGTACGCCCTGTCTTGCCGCTTCACCTACTCGACTTTTATCATCGAGTTTCTAGTGTTGAACATTCCTATAGGGAAGGAATAGTACAAACACTACCATTTAGACAGAGAAAAAGAGAAAAGATGTAGCCGCAATGTGCTACATCTTCCATTTTAATGGGTTTTACATTTTTCGTATAGCCCTTTTTCTTTAATTACTTTAATTAGTGTTTCACCGATAACAGATGGTGTTTCAGCTACTTCAATACCCGCTTCGTTCATAGCCTTAATTTTTTCAGCAGCTGTTCCTTTACCACCAGAAATAATGGCACCTGCGTGTCCCATACGTTTTCCTGGAGGTGCAGTTTGTCCACCGATAAAGCCAACGACTGGTTTTGTCATATTTGCTTTAATCCATTCTGCTGCTTCTTCTTCAGCAGTACCGCCAATTTCCCCAATCATTACAACTGCATATGTGTCAGGGTCATTGTTGAATGCTTCAAGTGCGTCGATAAAGTTAGTCCCATTTACAGGGTCTCCTCCGATACCTACAGCAGTTGTTTGACCGATACCAGCTTGTGTCAATTGGTGAACTGCTTCATACGTTAATGTTCCAGAACGAGAAACAACCCCAACATGTCCTTTTGTATGAATATAGCCAGGCATAATACCAATCTTACATTCATCTGCTGTAATAACGCCTGGACAGTTCGGACCAACTAGGCGTGTTTTTTTGCCTTCCATAAAGCGTTTAACCTTTACCATATCAAGGACAGGAATATGCTCTGTAATACAAATTGTTAATTCTAGTTCAGCATCAACAGCTTCTAATATTGCATCTGCTGCAAAAGGTGCAGGTACATAAATAACTGATGTCGTCGCACCTGTTGCTGCTACTGCTTCAGCTACAGTATTGAATACAGGTACGCCTTCAATTTCAAGACCTCCCTTTCCAGGTGTTACGCCTGCTACGATTTTTGTACCATAATCAAGCATTTGCTTCGTATGAAATAGCGCTGTTTCGCCTGTAATCCCTTGTACAATTACCTTTGTATCTTTATTAATAAATACAGCCATTGTTCTCCCTGCCTTCCTTAGCCCACTAGTTCCACAATTTTTTGTGCACCGTCAGCCATTGAATCTGCTGCTACGATGTTTAAACCAGATGCATTTAAAATTTCTTTACCAAGCTCTACGTTCGTACCTTCTAAGCGTACTACTAACGGTACAGATAAACCGATTTCTTTGGCTGCAGTTACTACACCATCAGCGATAATGTTACATTTCATAATTCCACCAAAAATATTAACGAAAATACCTTTTACATGTGGATCTGAAAGGATAATTTTGAATGCTTCTGTTACTTTTTCAGCTGTTGCGCCGCCCCCAACATCAAGGAAGTTAGCGGGACTGCCGCCGTAGTAACTAATTGTATCCATCGTTGCCATCGCTAGACCTGCACCATTTACCATACAGCCAATGTTGCCATCTAGAGAAATATAGCTAAGGTCATATTTTGACGCTTCGATTTCTTTTGGATCTTCTTCATCAAAATCGCGTAATTCGACAATATCTTTATGACGATACAATGCATTTGCATCAAAATTGAATTTAGCATCTAGTGCTACAACGTCCCCTTGTCCAGTAACAACAAGTGGATTAATTTCTACGATAGAAGCATCTTTGTCGATAAATGCTTGATATAAACCTAACATTAATTTAACAGCTTTACCTACTAGGTTTGCTGGAATATTCATATTAAACGCCATACGACGTGCTTGGAAGCTTGTAAGTCCGATTACTGGATCAACAACTTCTTTGAAGATTTTTTCAGGATTTGTTTCTGCTACTTCCTCAATATCCATGCCGCCTTCTTCTGATCCCATTACAGTTACACGAGATGTAGCGCGGTCTAATACTAAACTTAAATAATACTCTTTTTGAATATCGGAGCCCTCTTCAATATACAAGCGCTTTACTTCTTTTCCTTCTGGACCTGTTTGATGAGTTACTAAAATTTTACCTAATAACTCTTTTGCGTACGTACGCACCTCATCAAGGTTTTTTGCGATTTTGACACCACCAGCTTTACCGCGTCCACCTGCATGAATTTGCGCCTTGACTACAGTAACATTTGAGCCAAGTTCCTTCGCTACCTTCACTGCTTCATCAGGGGAAAAAGCAACTTTTCCATTAGGTACTGCAACACCATATTTTCTCAGAATTTCTTTCCCTTGATATTCATGGATATTCATAATACATCCTCCCATCAAACATTTGCATAAAATTGTTTTACTAACATAATCTATTCTAACGAAACATTCTGATAAAGTCTACACTTTGTCTTTCGTTCAAAAATTCTCTAAAATTATGACGTTTTCTTCTACTTTGTGTACTAAAACAGAGAATTCTAAAAATCAGAATACTTTATTTTTTCTATATTTTTGCTATGTTCTTGGTCTAAATGATATATAAATGCAAATACTTCTGCCACAGCTTGATATAATTCTTCAGGAATTGACTCATTTAAATCTAATTGTCCAAGCAATTGGACAAGGTTCGGATCCTCATAAATAGGCACATTATGCTCATTTGCACGTGCCAATATGTTTTCTGCCACCTTCCCTTTACCTTTTGCGACGACAGAGGGGCTATCAAATTGTCCTAGCTTATAAGTAAGGGCAATTGCTTCTTTACGCGTCTTTTTTTCTTCACTCATATACGGAAATCCACCCCACTATTTTCCTCCTGCTGTTGTACTACAGGGGGTGTTTTTTCTAGTTGTGCTTTTTCAAATTGTTTAATAAAGACTCCCGAAAGCTGATAATTTTTTTTTGCTAGACCTATTTTTAATGCTTCCTTTAGTGAATCTGCCAGTGGAATAATATTGGATTGCTCATTAAATACAGTGACAGTTACGACACGATTTTGAACTTGCATATCAATAACGGTTTCCTTCATTGATTCCATCTGTAAATAAAATAATATCCGCGCATAGTTAGCATCAATTTTTCCATCATCCTTCATACGACCATTCCACTGTAGTGTCGCGTCCATTTTCTTACCGAAAAACTCGAGTGGTACTTGCATCACAAGTTGGTGTTGATGACCATTTTCTCCTGACACGAGTTGCATGCCATTCATACGTGTCATTAACATTTCAGCCGCTTCCTTTAGCTGAGGTGTAATCTGCGCTTCTTGAAGCAACGTATGGAGCTGGGGCTTTAATTGGTGTGCAATCGTTTGTAAATCGGCTGATTTACTACTAAGGGTGGCCTCATAGCTAATACCTAGACTTTTTAATACCGTTTTAAGCGCATGTTCCATTGCCTTACTATCCATTGAATTTCGTACATGTGCATCAGCTTCTGTCAGCATTCGCTGAATCCCTGGCTGTGGTGCTTCAATACTCGTCTTCATAAGATTTCGCATTAGCGCTTCATTTTGTGCTGGCAAAGTTGTTTGTTGCTTAAACAACGATAATAAATGTTCTTTTACAGAAAGCCCATTAGCATCTTGCGTAAATAATCGATCAGGTGTATTTTGTGCAAAAGCCTTGATTAGTTGCTCCTGCATTTGCTTTGCAAAAATCTCTAACGTTTGTTTATTAGTTGGTAATTGGTTAAATCTATCAATCATTTGGTTAAGTTGTAGCTTTTGTTCATTCGTCAATAAACTTTGACTTGCTGCCCAAGATTTTAGCTGGTCAATAAGCTGAGCTTTATTTTCTGGTTTTGCCGCTAAAATAGTCTGGATTACTTGGCCAGCCTGCTGAAGTTGACCTTGTTGCACAGACTTTGCATCATTTAAAGACGTCCAATTTTGTAAAGTTGCCTGTTGCGGCAAAATGCCTGCTTCCTTTAACAAATTTAAAGCTTGTAGTCGCTCGCTCACAGATGTAGCATTATTCGTTAAAAGTTGAATAGATTTTGCGAGCACTAATGCCCCCGTTTCTGCTTCGAATGGCTTTGCAATTGCTGTTACTTGTTGCATTAAATTTTGCTTCATATTTTCTTGCAGTACGGTATCCTTTGCTAATAGCTGTGTAAAGGTATCCATTATAGCCGTCATACCGGATGTTTTTTGCCCACTAACAAGCGCTTGGAATACATCTTGAAGCATCGGCATTTTCAGTTCGACCATTTTTTGTAGGGCTTGCAAGGCATCCATTTTTGTCACACCTTCGGGTAATGCCTTCATCCACATCTCCGCCTGGAGAAGCTGCTCCTTAGAAATCGGTATCTGTGCCTTTATAAAATGCGCTAACACCTGCTGCATTTCCGTCGATTTTGGCAAATTCATCGAATCTAATAGCTGATTTATTTGCTGGCTCGAGGAAACCCCTTGTCCCATTGGTCCTGTAACTACCTTTAACTCAGTTTGCGGACTTGTACCTGTTACTTGAAAGAAATGTGCATCCCCTGCTTTAAGCGGTACTTCAAGTTTAGCAATGAGTTTTTGATTACCAACCTGAATTTCTGCCGTTTGATCTGGATATAGTTGTTTAATCGTGCCATGAAATACTTGTCCTTGCTTTAATGCAAGCGGTTGATTGGCTTGCATTTGGGCAGTTGGTTGTGTTTGTATCGGATTAAACGATGTAGCTGTCATCTAAATACTCCTTTCTTACATGGATTTTATAGGTTCAAATGACTTTCGATGATGTATTGTAGGTCCAAATGTTTCAAGTGCCTCTAAATGTTGTTTCGTACCGTAGCCAGCATGCTGCGCAAAGCCATACATAGGGAAATCTTTATCCAATTGTTCCATATAATCATCCCTAGCAGTTTTTGCTAAAATAGAAGCCGCTGCAATCGCTAAGCTTTTAGCATCTCCCTTAATAATAGATTCCTGAGGAATAGCTATTGGTAGTGTCATTGCATCAACTAATACGAAATCAGGCTTAATAGACAATGATTCCACACTTGTTTTCATCGATTGCTTTGTCGCTTCGTAAATGTTCAATTCATCAATATTTTTTTCTGATTGAAAATGAATAAAATAACTTATAGCATGCTCTTTTACCAACGTTGCAAAGGCGTTACGCTTTTCCTTTGTTAATTGCTTCGAATCATTTAATCCAACAAGAGCTTCACAGTTTTTTGGCAAAATAACAGCCGCCGTTACAACTGGTCCAGCTAACGGGCCACGTCCAGCTTCATCAACCCCTGCAATTAATGCGTCTTTTCCACCATAGAGATGATCGAAGTCAATTTTTGCTTGATGTTCATCAATTAGTTGTTGTTTTCTGTCCTGGCGTTTATTCCAACTGAGCCATGCTTTCTGCACACCTGCACGTTCATCGACTGCAACTGCTGTCATCCATTCTTGCCAATCCTCAGCCACTTTTAATGCTGCTGTAATTTCTTTAATCGTTTTCATCATTTTACTCCCTTTTTCTCACTCTATATCATTTATCGGCAACAACTACTATTCCTAAAAGAAAAACTGCCATGCTCACGTTTTATTGCGTGAGCATGGCAGTTTTTTCGCACATTATTGCTGTGTAGCTTCTTTTTCAAGCTGTTCATCAACAAAGTCAAATGTAAGCTTTCCTAAAAGTAACCCACGAATATCTCGAACGATAAGCTGTGCTACTTGATCATAATCGATTTCTCCGCCTGCGCCAAAAACACGACGAAGCTTGCCAATATGGTCAAAAGTTTCTACTAAATCCTCATGCATAAATTTGAAACCATACCGTTCCTCCATGCGAGTTGGATAATGCGTCGATAAAAATCGCAACCCGTAAACAGCTAAATCTTCCATATTTGTAATGGTATCTTTAATAGCGCCTGTTAATGCCAGCTTATAGCCTACTTCTTGATCTTCAAACTTTGGCCATAAAATTCCTGGTGTATCAAGCAATTCAAGCTCCTTGCCGACCTTGATCCACTGTTGAGCCTTCGTCACACCTGGCATATTGCCTGTTTTCGCAATATTTTTCTTTGCTAATCGATTAATAAGTGTTGATTTCCCAACGTTCGGAATACCAACTATCATTGCACGAATTGCTCTTGGCTTCATTCCGCGAGACTTCATTCGATCAAATTTTTCTTTTAAAATTTCCTGAGCTGCCTTTGTAACGAGTTGCAACCCTTTTCCTTCAAGAGAATTGATCGCCACCGCTTTATGACCATGCTGTGCAAAGTACTCTACCCATTTGCGTGTTTCATGTTCATCTGCCATATCTGATTTATTTAAAATGAGAAGACGTGGCTTTTGATTAATAACCTCATCAATCATTGGATTTCTAGAAGAAAGCGGCAAACGTGCATCAATTAATTCAAAAATAATATCTACTAGCTTTAATTTTTCCGTTACTTCACGGCGGGCCTTCGCCATATGCCCTGGAAACCATTGTATAGTCATTTCTATACCTCCTAAATAAGAAAAGCGCATTCGCCCAATTTACACGTAATAAACGTGCAGTGCAAATGCCTTAAAATCGAATAAGAAAACTTATGCTCTTAGACGTTAAGAAAAGGAGGGTTCGCCTCCCTTTCAAACATTACTTCACAATTTTAATATCGCTATACGGCCAGAAAATAAGGCTCGTATTACCTATGATTTCTTTTTGATCGACAATTCCAATATGACGGCTATCCTTACTATAACGACGATTATCCCCCATGACAAAAACATAGCCCTCTGGAATTACATCATTAAGTGATACATCAATGTCATTTAACGTAAAATCTTCCGTTAATGTACCCTCTGTAATTTTAGCTTTGTAGGCATCCAGATAAGGCTCGTCTATCGGTTCACCGTTAATGTATAGCTGATCGTCTTTATATTCTAACGTTTCACCTGGTAATCCAATTACACGTTTAATGTAGTTTTTTTGTTCTGGTGCATGGAACACAACAATATCAAAGCGCTTTGGTTCGCCAATTTTATAACCGATTTTATTAACAATCATTCGGTCGCCATCTTCAAGGGTTGGCATCATGGACTCACCATCAACTGCAATTGGTGTAAATAAAAAATAACGAATAACTGCTGCAATCGCAAATGCAATTAAAAGCGCCTTTGTCCATTCCCATAATTCATTCTTTTCTTTCACTTGTTTTTCCATTATGAATTGCCCCCTTGTCTATCCTCATCCTCATTTTAGATGATTATTATTTAAGATGACAAGCAAAAAGAAAAGGAGCTTGCAATACAAGCCCCTCACTTTTAAGTCATAATTATCGAATTTCTTTAATACGAGCAGCTTTACCACGTAGGTTACGTAGGTAGTAAAGTTTAGCACGACGTACTTTACCACGACGTACAACTTCTAAGTTAGCGATTTTTGGTGTGTGTACAGGGAATGTACGCTCAACACCAACACCGTAAGAAATTTTACGAACTGTGAAAGTTTCGCTAATACCGCCACCACGACGTTTGATAACTACACCTTCGTATACTTGGACACGTTCACGTGTACCCTCTACTACTTTCACGTGTACCTTAACAGTATCACCAGGACGGAAAGCAGGTAGATCAGTACGAAGCTGAGCTTTGGTAATTTCTGTAATAATGTTTGACATTGTTTTCTCTCCTTAGACAGATGCTCTTGCACGCAATCTATGCCACAGCGGAACACCGTAATTCAGCACTTCACATAGAAGCACAGAATAGATGTTATCACATATACTGCATGCAAGCAAGTATCTTTATAGTTCTTTTTTAAGTTTTTCTAAAAACAATTTTTGCTTGTCTGTTAATGGATATTGCTCGAGTAGATCTGGGCGACGCTCGAATGTTCTTTTTAACGATTGTTCTTCGCGCCATTGCTCGATTTTCGCATGATTGCCTGATAATAATACTTCTGGTACTTGCATGCCTCGAAATTCAGCAGGTCGCGTATAATGTGGGTGTTCTAGCAGACCCGTTGAAAAGGAATCTTGAATATGAGAATCTTCTTGTCCTAAAACACCAGGTAAAAGCCGTACTACACTATCAATCACCGTCATTGCGCCTAACTCTCCACCTGTTAACACAAAATCTCCAATTGAAATTTCATCGGTTACTAGGTGTTGACGAATGCGTTCATCATAGCCTTCATAGTGGCCACATAAAAACACTAATTCGCTTTCTTGCGCTAGCTCCTCAGCTTTTTTTTGGGTGAATCGTTCACCTTGTGGACACATTAAAATGATGCGTGGCTTTCTACCTGCTGTAATTGCCTCTACAGCGCTAAACATCGGTTCTGGCTTCAATACCATCCCTGCACCGCCACCATACGGATAATCATCTACTTGTTTATGCTTGTTACCTGAAAATGCACGAATATCGGAAACTTCTAGCTTTACAGCACCTTTTTCCTGCGCTTTTTTTAGTATTGATGCGCCAAACACGCCTGAGAACATATCAGGAAACAGGCTTAACACGTGAATATTCATCATAGCAAGCCTTCCATCACATGAATGACAATTTTCTTTTCTTCCACATCAATATTTTTTACGATGTCTTCAATATATGGAATGTAGTGTTCTTTTTTTGCACCTTTCACTACCCATACATCATTGGCACCTGTTTGCAGAATATCTTTCACTTCACCAATTGTTTCGCCTTCTTCAGATACAACTGTACAGCCAATAATTTCATGGAAGAAAAATTCATTTTCTTGTAATAAATCATCGGTCATTTGATCTTTCGTGATTTTCAGCATTCCTTCTTTGAACGGTTCGACAAGGTTGATATTATCCATGCCTTCAAATGTTAATAAAATAAAGTTTTTATGGCGGCGTACCGATTGAATTGTTACCCACGTTGGCTTTTTATCGTCTTTTTTAAACGCTGCAATCTTATTTCCCACCGCAAAGCGCTCTTCTTCAAAATCTGTAGTCGATAATATACGTACTTCACCACGGATACCGTGCGTGTTGACAATACGACCTACATTAAACCATTCCATCCATTTCACCTCTATAACGTTATATATCCGTACTATATAAAAAAAGGAAGGAACCAGCAAGCTCCCCCCTCTTCTATCCAGATTTTACGCTACACATTTACTGTCCCGTCGAATTCTAGCAACGTATGTTAGCATACTTGTTAGAATTCTTCAGTGCAAAATGGCGACAGGTTGCATAGTTGCTACATTGTTACCTTCTCGCGTGTAAACGAGCGTGAAAATCTTTTTATCAATCCAATATATCGACGTAAGTCTTTTTTTGATGGTGACTACCTGCCGCTGAATAAACAATTGTACGAATCGCTTTCGCCACTCGCCCTTGTTTGCCTATGACTTTCCCTCGATCCTCTGGATGAACAAAAAGTTTATAAACAATTCGATTTGCATTTTCGTCCGTCTCAATACGAACTTCTTCTGGATAATCGACTAACGGTAAAACGATTGCTTCAATCAGCTGCTTCAAAGACGTCTCCCCCGATTATTTACTGAATTTTTGGTTATGGAATTTTTCCATGATACCTTGTTCTGAGAACAAGTTACGTACTGTATCTGATGGTTTTGCACCGTCAGCTAACCATTTAAGAGCTTTCTCTTCATCAATGTTTACTGTAGCTGGTTGAGTTAGTGGGTTGTAAGTACCAACTGTTTCGATTGAACGACCGTCACGTGGTGAACGAGCGTCTGCAACTACGATACGATAGAAAGGAGATTTTTTAGCTCCCATACGTTTTAAGCGAATTTTAACTGCCATTTTAATAGCACCTCCGAATAAGTTTCACACAAGATAGTATATTATCAATGTTTATGTTGTTTGTAAAGTGTTTTTTCTTAACACCTATAAAATATTATTTAAACAATGAATCAAAGCCTGGTAATTTCATCTTTTTCTTGCCTTTACCTGTAGCCATACCTGTCATTTGTTTCATCATTTTTTTCATTTCGTCAAATTGTTTTAACAAACGATTTACCTCTTGAATAGACGTACCTGAACCTTTTGCAATACGTTTTTTACGGTTGCCGTTAATAATTTCAGGATTTGTCTTTTCAGCCTTTGTCATAGAGTAAATAATGGCTTCAACACGGCCCATTTGCTTATCATCCACTTTGACATTATCTAACCCTTTAATTTTGCCTGCGCCTGGTAGCATTTTCAATATTTCATCGAGAGGGCCCATTTTCTTCACTTGTTGTAATTGCTCAACAAAATCATCGAGTGTAAAGCTTTGCGTTTTGAACTTTTCTTCAAGTTCTTTCGCTTTTGCTTCATCGACGTTTGCCTGGGCCTTCTCAATTAGTGATAAAACGTCACCCATACCTAAAATACGAGATGCCATACGCTCTGGATGGAACGGTTCAAGCGCGTCCATTTTTTCACCCATACCGACAAATTTAATCGGCTTCTGTGTCACAGAACGGATAGATAATGCCGCACCACCACGTGTATCCCCATCAAGCTTAGTCAATACTACACCTGTAATGCCGACAGCCTCATTAAAGCTCTCCGCAACGTTTACAGCGTCCTGACCTGTCATAGCATCTACTACTAGGAATACTTCATCCGGCTCTTTAAGCGCACGAATATCCTTTAATTCTTGCATTAAATCCTCATCGATATGCAAGCGACCCGCAGTATCAATAATTACTACATCATGATGCTCTTCTTTTGCTAGTTCAATTGCCTGGCGAGCGATTTCAACCGGTGATACATCTGTGCCTAAAGCAAAAACAGGTAAAGATAACTGCTTTCCTAATGTTTGTAATTGCTGAACCGCAGCAGGGCGATAAACGTCAGCAGCAACTAATAATGGTTTACGATTATATTTTTTACGTAAAACATTTGCTAATTTCCCAGTAGTTGTTGTTTTACCCGCACCTTGCAAACCGACCATCATTATGACAGTTGGTGGCTTCGTATTAAATTTAATCGGGCTTTGTTCGCCGCCCATCAGCTCCGTTAATTCGTCTTGAACGATTTTAATTACTTGTTGACCTGGTGTTAAGCTTTGCATAACCTCTACACCAACAGCACGTTCACTTACCTTTTTAACGAATTCTTTGACTACTTTTAAGTTAACATCCGCCTCGATTAAAGCAAATCGGACTTCACGCATCATTTCTTTTACGTCTTGTTCCGATACTTTTCCTTTACCTTTAATCTTTTGGATCGTTCCTTGGAGTCGTTCCGCTAATCCTTCAAAAGCCACTGCTTTCGCCTCCTAATCCCATTCTTTCAACTGCTCAATAAGCGCCAACTGCTCCTCAACCGCCATACTTTTTTCCGTAATCCCAGCTGTAAGTCGCGCAAGCATTTGCGTGCGTTGTTGAAATTTTTCCAGTAAACATAGTTTTTCTTCATATTCTTCAAGCATCGCTTCAGTTCGACGAATATTATCATAAACAGCTTGACGTGAAATCCCATACGATTCAGCGATTTCTCCAAGTGAGTTATCGTCTAAATAATAGAGTTCCATATAACTTCTTTGCTTATCTGTTAATAATGCTTGATAAAAGTCGAAGAGAAAGTTCATGCGTGTTGTTTTTTCAAGTAGCATCGAGTTTCTCCCCCCGTTGTTTGTCATTTGTATCATAACGAAAAGCGCCCGTCTGTGTCAAGGTAATCTCCTTGTCTAAAAGCCTTCTATTAGCTGATTTAAGTAATCTTCCATCATTAGCTAGTATTTCTCTTTTAAACAACACATTTCACCTTTTTACACAGTCGAGCACTCATTCTATCCACTACAAAATCGCTATTGTTAATCTTCGCTATTTTGTAGCTCTTTATCTAAACCTTCTGCAAACAAGCCATATACATAACGTTCTGCATCAAATGGCTGTAAATCGTCCATCTTTTCACCAAGACCAACGAATTTTACAGGAATGTGCAATTTATTTCGAATGGCTAGCACAATACCACCCTTTGCAGTACCATCAAGTTTCGTCAAGACAATACCCGTTACGTTTGTTACTTCTTTAAACGTTTGAGCTTGCACAAGCGCATTTTGACCAGTAGTCGCATCTAGTGCTAACAATACCTCATGAGGTGCATTTGGTATTTCCCGCGAAATAACACGATGTACTTTTTCAAGCTCATTCATTAAGTTCACTTTGTTTTGTAAGCGACCCGCAGTATCACAAATCAATACGTCCGCTTTACGGTTTTTCGCGGCACGTATCGCATCATACATGACCGCTGCTGGATCCGAGCCTTCAGACTGCTTAATAACCTCACAACCTACACGGTCTCCCCAAACTTGTAATTGATCAATCGCACCTGCACGGAACGTATCCCCAGCTGCTAATACAACCGTTTTACCTTCTGATTTTAAACGACGTGCCAATTTGCCAATTGTTGTTGTTTTCCCAACACCGTTTACGCCAACAAATAAAATAACAGTTAGCTCACCATTAGGTTGCATGTTTAGGTCAATTAAATCTTCTTCACCTTGCTCATAAATTTCTACAAGTTTTTCAGAAATAATTGTTTGGATACCGTTAGTATCTTTAATATTTTTACGCTGAACCTCGTAGCGTAGTTTATCCATCAGCTCCATCACTGTTTCAAAGCCAACGTCTGCTTGTAATAATAAATCTTCTAGTTCTTCAAAGAAATCTTCGTCTACTTTGCGGTAACGTGCAACTAAATCATTGACCTTTGAAGTAAATGAATTTCGTGTTTTTTCAAGACCAGCTTTAAACTTTTGTGTAATGGACCAAGCAGAAGGTTTTTTTTCTGGTACCTCTTGCTCTACAACGGCCATTTCCAATACTTCTTCCGGTTTTTCTTCCTCCGCTATATCGGGAGTCTCTATAACAGTAATGTCCTCACTTGGTGATTCCTCTACCTTTTCTTCTACTTCTACTTTTACTTCTACGTTAGTTGTTTCAAGCAGGGCAGGTTCCGCTGTGTCTTCAAGCTGTAAATCGGCTGACTGCTCGTCACCTGTAGTCTCTACTTTTTCTTCTTCTGTTGGATTTCCAATCAACTTATCTTTTAAACGTTTAAAAAAACTCATGCTTGTTCGCTCCTTTGCTCCGCAAGTACGGGTTCATCTTCTAATTTTACTGATACAAGTTTTGATACACCTGATTCCTGCATCGTAATACCATACAGTACGTCAGCTCCCTCCATTGTACCTTTACGATGTGTAATGACAATAAATTGAGTATTGCGACTAAACTTCTTCAAGTATTCGCTGTATCGAACAACATTTGCCTCATCTAATGCTGCTTCTACTTCATCGAGAATACAGAACGGCACAGGTCTAATGTTTAAAATGGAGAATAGTAAAGCAATCGCAGTAAGTGCACGTTCTCCACCAGAAAGCAAACTTAAATTTTGCAGCTTTTTACCAGGTGGTTGTGCAACAATTTCAATGCCTGTTTCAAGCATATTGTCTGGGTCTAGTAATACTAAATCTGCTTGACCCCCACCAAATAATTCGCGGAATACATGTTTGAATTGCTCACGAATGGCAAAAAACGTCTCACTAAAGCGCAGTGTCATTTCTTCATCCATTTCTTTAATTGCTTCGTGTAAAGTATCTTGCGCTGCAAGTAAATCCTCACGCTGCTCTGTTAAAAAAGAATGACGCTCTTGGACACGCTCAAATTCATCAATTGCACTTAAATTCACAGGACCTAATTCTTCAATGGACTTTTTCAATAGCTTGACACGACGTCGCATATGATCTTCATCTTCAATTGATAAGGATACTTCCATTGCTTCTTCAAACGTTAGTTGATAGTTTTCTTCGAGCTGATTATTATAATTATTCATCTCAAATTCTACGCGGCTTCGCTTTAATTCATTCGCACGTATTGCTTCAATGAAGCCTTTATGTATACGTTGCAATTCCTTTAGCTGCTCTTCTAACGTTGTTAGCTCTAGTTGTTGGGCTGCTTTTTTATCTTTTTTCTGTGAAATTGTAACTTGTAACGTTTCTCTTCTAGCTTTCCAAGTAGTAACTTGCTCCTCTACTTCCTCATCACTTAACAGTTTTGTCGATTCATCGGATTGAAGCCATATTATTTCCTGAGAAATATTGTCGACTTTTTGTCGAGCTTTGTTTAATTGTAGAGCAAGTTCTGCCGTTGCAATTTGTACTTGTGACATTTGCTCCTGCATAACCGCTAATTGTGAACGTTTTTCAGCAGTCTGCTCACGAAGAACATCCTTTTCCGTTTCACTTTGTAATTTAACTTTACCTAGCTGCTCTACCGTTTCATTAATCGCTACTAATTCTATTGCTAGAGCTGCTAAACGCGTCGTTGCTGCTTCCTTTTGAGCAAGCAGTGCTTCTTCACGGGTCTTCACATCTTGCGTTTCATTGGAAGCATATGACACTCGTGCTGACAAGCTTTTTTCAACAACTTCTAATTCCCGAATACGACTTGCCTGTTGCATCTCTTCTTTACGTAGCTGATCGCCTTCTAGTTTTAATTGTTCCACTGCGTCACGCAATGAAGACAATGTTTCCTTTTCTGTTGCTACAGATTGTTCTGCACTATAAATGGTTGATTCTAGCGCTTCTAGTTTTGCAATTAGACCATCTAGCTCCGCTTTTCTCGTAAATAGTGAAGACTGTTGTTTGGCAGCACCACCCGTTAAAGAACCCCCAGCATTGACAATATCTCCTTCGAGCGTTACTACACGATAGCGGAAACCACATAAGCGTGCAATTTGGCTAGCACCTTCTAAATTCGCTGCCACGATTACATTGCCAAGCAAATTTTCTACAATGGAGCGATTATCTTCATCGAACGTCACAAGTGCATCTGCCATTTGCACGAATGCAGGATGCTCAGTAGCAAGCTGTATCGATGATAAATTAATTTTGCGTGATTTCATGACCGTTTTCGGTAAAAATGTCGCTCGACCTGCTCTTTTTTGTTTTAACCACTTGATTGCCTGTTGAGCATTCTGTTCATTCGACGTCACAATATGCTGTGATGCAGCACCTAAAGCTGTTTCAATCGCTTGTGAATACTTACCATTAACCTGAATTAATTCTGCAACAGCACCTTCAATGCCAAATAATTCACCTTTGTCACGGGCCAATAATACTTCCTTAACTCCGTGGAAGAAGCCTGAGAAGTCTGCTTCTAATTCTGCTAATGTGTCTTTTCTAGCTTTTAATTGTTGCTGATGCTGATAGGCCTTGTATAGCATTTCCTGTTTATCGTTAAAGGAACTATTCACTTTTTTAAACTGAATTTGCAATGCTTCATATTGCTCTTGCTTTTGTTGCAGTTCAGTCGTTATTGCCGTATGCGTGCCAACAAGCGATTCTTTCTCAGTCACAACTTCAATAAGCTCTTGCCCAATTTCATCTGTTTGGTCGGTCATTCGCGCAGCCATCGCTTTTTGTTGCGATAGTTGTTGATCGATATTTTTCAATTCATTTTTTACTGTTGCTTCTTCATTTAACGAATCGATATAACGGTTTTTATGCTCTTCAATTTCTTGTTCGATCTCTGTCACAGAACGATTTAATGATTGCTCTAACTGCTTAATAATTTGCTTTAAAGTTAAAACTTCTTGTTGCTTTTCAGTAAACAACTGTTTTTTCTCAAGCTCTTGTGCGGTTAAGTCCTCTACTTCATTTTTCGCTTCTTGTAAAGATGCATTTAACTGCTGTAATTGGTTCGTTGCATTTTGACGCTTTTCAGCCATTAAAGCTTTACGACCATCCCAACGCTCCATTTCCATTGTTGCATCAACAAGTTCCGATTGAGCAGCATCCAGTTCCACATCAAGCTCTTTTAAATGTTTACGAATTGCTGTAGATTGTGTTTCTAAAGCTTGAATATTAATAGCATGTTTTTGCTCTGTTTCAGATAGTTGCGTATACTCTTCTTTCAATGCATGCAAAGATTGTGCACAATTTTTTAAATCGTGCACAAGAATCGCAATATCAAAATCCTTAAGCTCCGTGGACATTTGCACATAATCTCTTGCGCTAGAAGCTTGTATTTGCAAAGGCTCCAAACGGCTATCTAACTCGTGCAGAATATCTAAAACACGGTATAAGTTTTCATCTGTTTCTACTAGTTTATGCTCAGCTTTTTTCTTTCGAAGCTTGTATTTTAATACACCAGCCGCCTCTTCAAATATCGAGCGGCGGTCGTCAGGGCGGCTATTTAAAATTTCATCGACACGGCCTTGTGAAATAATCGAAAAAGCCTCTTTCCCAAGTCCTGAGTCCATAAACAAGTCCGTAATATCCTTCAGGCGACACTGCTGGTTATTTAATAAATATTCACTATCACCTGAACGGTATACGCGTCTTGTTACGCTTACCTCTGTATACGAAAAAGCAAGCTGCTCATCAGTATTATCTAAAATTAATGTTACCTCTGCAAAGTTTAGTGGCTTTCGAGAGTCACTCCCAGCAAAAATAACATCTTCCATTTTTGCCCCACGCAACGACTTTGCCGATTGCTCCCCGAGTACCCAACGAATAGCATCAGTTACATTACTTTTTCCACTGCCATTAGGTCCAACAACAGCTGTAACTCCTGGTACAAAATCAATACCAATGCGCTCCGCAAAAGATTTAAAGCCAATCACTTCGAGTCGTTTTAGGAACATCTATTAAGCCTCCTCTTTAGCAGAATGCTCACGCATCATACGCATAGCGCATTGTGCTGCTTGTTGTTCAGCTTCTTTTTTCGATTTTCCTCTACCGATTCCAAGCTCTTGTCCATTTAATAGCACGCTCGATACAAAGGTACGGTTATGCGCTGGGCCCTTTTCATCGATAATCTCATAATGAAGAAGACCGTTGTTTGTTTGCTGTACCATTTCTTGTAACTGGCTTTTAAAATCCATCACATGCGAAAAAGCACCGACTTCTACTTTTGGGAACACGATTCGTTCTAAAAACGTCACGACCGTTTGCAAATCCTGATCTAAATAAAGAGCACCCACAAATGATTCAAATACATCTGCAAGTAGCGCTGGGCGTTCCCGTCCTCCTGTTAATTCCTCACCTTTTCCAAGCAATACAAAGCGACCAAAGCCTAATTCATTTGCAAAAATAACAAGTGATGGCTCACAAACAATTGATGCGCGCAGTTTTGTTAATTCGCCCTCGCTCATATGCGGGTATTTCTCAAAAAGGTATTTAGAAACAGATAGTTCAAGTACTGCGTCGCCTAAAAATTCGAGACGCTCATTATCCGTAAACAATTTACGGCGATGCTCATTCACATAAGATGAATGCGTGAATGCTTGATACAATAAATTTTTATTAATAAATGTGATATTTAATTCATGCTGTAACAGCTCGAATTGATTGCGTACCTTTTCAGGAAGTACGCCTGATTTCTGCATAGTTCCTTTTCTTCTCATAGCCATTGAACAATCTGCCTTCCTAATAGTTTCTACCGTCTTAGTGTACCTTTTTCAAGGCATTTATGCAAAAGTATTTCGGCTGAAATACAATGTTTTGGAAGTTTTAACGTAATTTTTTAACAAAAATAAAAAAAGGCACGCAAATCGTTCGAAAAACGAACCATTTCGTACCTTTAAAATACATCAAAGCATAAAATGCTTTTGCGATTATGCTTTGATGTAAGTATTACAATGAAATCAGATTTTTAATATACAACCTCAAAAGGCTGTGTTCGAAATCTGTAACATCTGCCAGAGGCGATTAGTTAATTTTACCTTCGATGTATGAAATAGCAGAACCTACTGTTGAGATTTTTTCAGCATCTTCATCAGAAATTTCCATATCGAATTCGTCTTCAAGCTCCATAACAAGCTCAACAACGTCTAATGAGTCAGCACCTAAATCATCACGGAAAGAAGCTTCTAATGTTACTTCACTTTCTTCAACACCTAAACGGTCCACGATTACTTTTGTTACGCGTTCTAATACTGTAGTCAAAACTTTCACCTCCCCTCAAATGATTATATAAAAAATTTATATTTATGCTATAGCATAATATTACATCACCATGCCGCCGTCAATATGTAGCGTTTGGCCTGTCATATAGTTCGCATCATCCGAAGCTAAAAATACAACAGCTTTCGCAATATCCTCTGGCTGCCCTAGTTTAGCAAGTGGAATTTGCGTAAGCATACCTTGTTTTAAATCTTCTGGAAGCTGTTCAGTCATTTCTGTTTCAATAAAGCCTGGTGCAATCGCATTAACTAAAATATTTCGTGATGCAAGTTCCTTAGCAGTTGTTTTTGTTAAGCCAATTACGCCCGCTTTTGCCGCTACATAGTTAGCTTGCCCAGCATTGCCTGCTACACCAACGATAGAAGAAATATTGATAATACGTCCTGCACGTTGCTTCATCATTTGACGAGTTACAGCTTTTGTACAAAGGAATACACCTTTTAAGTTTGTATTAAGAACATCGTCCCATTCGTCTTCCTTCATTCGCATTAATAAATTATCGCGTGTAATACCTGCATTATTAACTAAAATATCAAGTGAACCAAATGTTTTGACTGCTGCTTCCATCAAAGCAGTTACTTCCTCTGTTTTTGAAACACTCGCCTGTACAGCAAGCGCTTCGCCACCGTTTGCTTGAATTGTCGCAACAACTTCTTCTGCTTTTGCTTGTGAGCCACTATAGTTTACGATAACCTTTGCACCTTCATCTGCGAGCTTTAACGCAATCGCACGTCCGATCCCTCGTGAAGCGCCTGTTACAACTGCAACTTTACCTTCTAATTTACGCATTGATTGACCACTCCTTCGACGCTTCTAATACTGCTTCTAATGAAGCTTCATCATAAACACAATACGTTGCCACTGAACGATCTATTTTCTTTACTAAGCCACTTAAAACTTTACCAGGTCCACACTCGATGAAAACATCGACGCCTTGCGCAATCATTTCTCGAACTGATGCTTCCCATTGAACAGCGCTATAAACCTGTTCTACTAATTCCTGTTGAATAGCTGGCACATCTAGCAATTCTTTTGCTTTAACGTTGCCGATAACCGGAATTTGCGGTGCTGATAATGTAATATCTGCTAATGTTGCTTGTAATTGATTAGACGATGGTCGCATTAATTCTGAATGGAAAGGTCCACTTACTACTAATGGAATGGCACGTTTAGCACCTGCTTCTTTAGCAGCGACAGAGGCTTTTTCAACGCCTTCTTTTGTTCCAGAAATAACGATTTGTCCTGGACAGTTAACGTTTGCCACTTGTACTACATCGCCAGCAGCGGTTACTTTTGCAGTCACTTCATGCAATGCATCAAGCTCCATTCCAAGAATAGCAGCCATTGCACCTTGCCCTGCTGGCACTGCTTCGTTCATAAATAAACCACGTTTATGCACTATAGCGACAGCATCTTCAAACGATAACACGCCTGCGATAACTAATGCACCATATTCTCCAAGTGAGTGACCAGCTGCATAATTCGGTGTAATGCCTGCAGCACGTAATTTCTCAGCGACCATAACGCCTGTCGTTAATAACGCTGGCTGTGCATGATATGTTAGCGTTAACTCTTCAGCAGGTCCCTCTAGCATTAATTTAGACAAGTCAAACCCAAGTGTCTTGTCCGCATTTTCGTAAAAGGCTTTACTTTCTTGCGAGTTGCTTACAAATTCTTGGCCCATACCAACCGCTTGAGAGCCTTGGCCTGGAAATATAAATGCGATTTTCGTCATTTCTTATTAATCCCCTTTGTTAGTCAATTTCTAAGTGACGTACTGTATCTGTTATCGTTGAAATAACTGTATGCTCTACCATCGTATTTGCCTGACGTATAGCACTGAAGATTGCTTTTGCATTCGATGATCCATGTGCTTTAATAACAGGCGCTTGTAAACCAAACAAACCTGCACCGCCATACTCTGTGTAGTCCATTTTATTTTTTAAGTCACGTAAATTACTTTTCATAAGTACTGCTGAAATTTTTGTTTTTGTAGAAGACATAAAGGCCTCTTTTAACATTGTAAACAATGCCCCCGCTGTTCCCTCTATCGACTTCAGCACCATATTGCCTGTAAATCCATCTGTTACAACAACATCAGCAACGCCATCGAGTAAATCACGCGCCTCGACATTGCCGACAAAATTCAAGTCCGCTTCTTTTAGTAATTCAAAAGCTGCTTTTGTTAAGTCATTTCCTTTTTTATCTTCTGTTCCGATATTTAACAATCCAATACGTGGCTTTTGTAGACCGCCTACTTTTTTAGCGTAAATATCACCCATAATCGCATATTGCAGTAGATGCTCTGGTCGTGCGTCAGCATTTGCCCCTAGATCGAGCATTAAAAAGCCTTTACCATCAAGCGTCGGCAATGTCGTTGCTAAAGCAGGTCGTGAAATTCCTTCTATACGGCCTACCTTAAACAAACCACCTGCCATTAGTGCGCCTGTATTACCGGCTGAAAGACATGCATCAGCTGTTCCTTCTTCAACCGCATCCATCATTTTTGCCATTGATGAATCCTTTTTACGTCGTACAGCACGTGCAGGATCATCTGTCCCTTCGACCACTTCTTCGCAGTGGATAACTGTTAAGCGATCGTGCATTTTTAAAAATGGGTCGAGCTTTTCTTGCTGTCCATATAATTGAATTTCCAAATTCGGAATTTGTTCTAATGCTAATAATGCACCTTCCACTACTGATTTCGGTGCATTGTCGCCACCCATTCCATCAAGTGCTAATTTCATTATTATTCACCTTTACCTTTCGTGCGGTACATATCAAATTCACCAACAAAAACAGTTTCACCGTTCACAGTAGATATAATCTCTACTTTCGTACGATGGCGTTCATCATCTCTTCCAACAACGACCGCCTTAGTTATAACACGATTTCCGGCTCTTACAGGTTTCACAAATGTAATATTGGAGTGCACTGTTAAGGCCAGCTCATCATCAATAACCGCTACAGCTAATGAGTTTGCCTGTGCAAATAAATGATGTCCACGCGCGATGCCATTGCGCTGAAAAACATGCTCTTCTTTTACATCAAATATAGATAATGCACGATTATCTAGTTCTATATCAATAATTTCACCGATTACTTCATCAATCGGTAAGGATTTCACTTCATTTTCATATGTTTTCGAAGCCACATCTTTAATTCGTTCCCGCAATTCTGGAATTGCTAATTCCATACGATCTAAACGAATTGTTTGAACACTTACCTGAAACTCCGATGCTAGTTGTTCATCTGTGACGAATGGATTTTCCGCAATCGTTTCAGATAATAATCGCTGTCGCTCTTTTTTCGTTCGTCTCAACGTCATTCGCCACCTTTTGAGTTGTTATTAGCACTTGGTACTAATATCAGTATATAGAGTATAAAAAAAGAATGCAAGACTTGTTTTCAAAAACAAGCACTCGCATTCCTTGTAGTACAACATTAAATTTTACTAATCAAATCGATCACCTTGAAGAACACCCGACTTTTCAAGCATCTCACGTAAATATTGATACGTTTCATCATGCCAAAATGCCTCTGTTTCAATCATTTCAGTAGCGTCTTTTCGCGCTGTCTCAAGCGTTCTATAGTCATGTACTAAATCCGCAACTTTAAAATCAGGCAAGCCACTTTGCTTACGTCCAAAGAAATCACCTGGTCCACGTAGCTCCAAATCTTTTTCTGCAAGTCGGAAACCATCATTTGTTTCAGTCATAGATTGCATTCGTTCTTTACCTTCATCAGATTTTGGATCAGCGATTAATACACAGTAGGATTGATGTTCACCCCGCCCTACACGACCGCGAAGCTGATGTAGCTGCGCTAAACCAAAACGTTCTGCATCGTATACAACCATAAACGTTGCATTCGGCACATTTACGCCGACTTCAACAACTGTCGTAGATACTAATACTTGTATGTCACCTTCACTAAAATCACGCATCACAGCATCTTTTTCATCCGCTGGTAGGCGGCCATGCATTAAGCCAACTTTATAGCGCCCATGAAAATACGAGGCGAGCTGCTCATAAATTTCCACTGCATTTTGGACATCCAATTTATCCGATTCTTCAATTAACGGACAAATAGCATATGCCTGTCTACCTGCTTGAAGCTCTAGCTCTAGTTTGGACAGTACTGAACCAAGCTGTTCTTTTTTCATCCAATGTGTTTCAATTTCTTTACGCCCCGCTGGCATTTCATCAATCAACGAAACGTCCATTTCGCCAAAGGCTGTAATCGAAAGTGTTCGCGGAATAGGCGTTGCAGTCATAAAGAGCACATCAGGATTTTCCCCTTTATCACGTAAAATTCTCCGTTGTTCTACGCCAAAGCGATGCTGTTCGTCTGTTATCACAAAGCCTAGTCTATTAAATATTACATCTGGCTGTATGAGTGCATGCGTTCCTATCACAATATCTATTTCCCCATCCGCAAGTGCAGCTAATAATAGACGTCGCTCCTTCGTTTTCGTTGAGCCCGATAATAACGCTACACGTACACCAAATGGCTCAAACCATTCTAATAAGTTTTCAGCATGTTGCTCAGCTAAAATTTCCGTTGGTGCCATTAGCGCTCCTTGAAATCCGGCCGTCACAGCCGCATATAAACAAATTGCGGCAACTACCGTTTTTCCCGAACCAACATCCCCTTGTAGTAAACGATTCATACGATGTGGTTCTTTTAAATCCTTGCAAATTTCATTAACTACTCGCTTTTGTGCTCCTGTTAATTCGTATGGTAAAGAAGCGATAAATGCACGTACCTTTTGCAAGTCAAATTGTATAATTGTCCCACGTTCATTATCCTTACGAATTTTTCGCAACGCTTGAATACGAAGCTGAAAGTTTAATAATTCCTCATAAGCAAATCGCCTTCTTGCTTGTTTAGCGTGTTCAGCATCTAGTGGAAAATGAATGCCTTCAAGGCCATCACGAATCGAGACAAGTTTGTAGGCATCCTGCAAATGTTGTGGAATCGCATCTGGTAGCTCTCCACCAAAATCATCTAACACTTGCCGCATATATTTGCGAAAACGTTTTTGCGGTATCAAACCTTTGAGACTATAAACAGGTTCAAAATCTACTTGGTCTATTTTCGGGCCAAACGTGACTGTTGTACCGTTAATCACTTGTCTGCCTCTATCCCATTTCCCTGTTATAGTCACAATAGTACCTGGTACAAGCTTTTGCTTTAAATAGTTTTGATTGAAAAATACTACCTTTACTAAATGACGGCCAGCGAGCACTGTGACCTGCAAGCGAGATTTATTGCGCCCTAAAAACAACACAGTCGGCTCACGCTCTACTTTACATTCAACAGTAACACGTTCATTATGAGGTGTTTGTGCTAAGTCCTTTAAGCGAAAATCCTCATGTCGATGCGGAAATGTCCACAAAAAATCATTTATCGTTTCAATCCCTAATGTTTCTAAGTGTGCTGCGGTTTCTTTCCCAACTCCTTTTAATTCGGAGACAGGACTGGTTAATTCAGTCACCTTTCACTTCAGCCCCTTTAAATAACGCCAATTCGAATACTGTATTTGTCGCTGTGTACAAATTTAAACTTTTGTTAATAAAAGGAGCCTACCTCCCTTCTATTTAAATCCTTGTTCTCTTTCATAGATTGTTAGCATTTTATATTGCCTATATACAGCACTTCTCTTGTCAACTTTATCATAAAACTTTTATTTCGTGTCGTCACAGTAACTATGAAATGTCGAAGCACACTCATTGTGTTGAAAATTCTGCTAAATTTCATCTATTGCAAAAGAAAGATAATCTAACTTCTTCTTTATAATGCATAGCAAAAAAGTGTTAGATTGAATGTAGTCAATCTAACACTTTCCTTTTTTACCCAGCCACTTATTCATGCTTTACTCTACTGCCATACCTGCTTTTAGTATACTTTGTAAATCACCATTATTAAGAATAGCATTGCTGATTGCTTTTCCTGTTGGCGTCGCAGCTAAGCCACCACGTGCTGTTTCTTTCAAGTTCGGGCTCATCGACTGGCCGATACGATACATCGCACCAATGACTTCATCGCACGGAATACGACTTGTTACACCCGCTAGCGCCATATCTGCTGCAACAAGAGAATTCGCTGCACCCATTGCATTACGTTTAACGCAAGGCACCTCAACTAATCCAGCTACTGGATCACAAACAAGTCCAAGCATATTCTTTAATGTAATAGCGAATGCTTCTGAACATTGCTGTGGCGTTCCACCTGCCATCTCCACGATTGCCGCCGCAGCCATACCAGCAGCTGAACCGACTTCAGCCTGACAGCCGCCAGCAGCACCTGAAATGGAAGCATTATTTGCTACAACAAAGCCAAATGCACCTGAAGTAAATAAATAGCGAAGCATTTGTTCACGCGTTGGATTTAGCTTATTTTTCACAGCAAATAAAGTACCTGGCACAACTCCCGCTGAACCCGCTGTAGGTGTTGCACAAATTGTACCCATTGCAGCGTTCACTTCGTTCGTCGCAACTGCTTTACTAACAGCGTCTAATAATAAATCGCCTGATAGCGATTTTCCTTGTGCAATATAATTTTGAAGTAGAACGGCGTCTCCACCCGTTAAGCCTGTTACAGACTGTACTCCTTGTAAGCCTCGTTCTACCGCTTCTTCCATCACCGTTAAGTTTTGGTCCATCTGTTGCATAATTTCTTCTCGCGTGCGTCCGCTTATTAACATTTCCTGCTCAATCATTAGCTCAGAAATTAGCTTTTCTTCCTGTTCTGCACGTTCTACAAGCTCACGTACGTTATGAAATAACACTTCCATAGAGACACCCCCTAGTTATTAATTCTCGACACTTTCGTAATATGTGGTATTAATGAAATTTGTTGAAGTACTTTTTCCTCAATATTTTGATCAATTTCAATGACCATTAGCGCCGTTAAACCACGTTCAATACGTGAAACTTCCATATGCCCAATATTAACATTGTGCATCGCTAAGCAATTCGCAACATTTGCAATACAGCCAGCACGATCATCGTGAACAACAAGAATGGCTGGCATCCCACCTGTTAGACGAAGTTTGAAGCCATTGACCTCGCTCACTTCAATTTTTCCGCCACCAATTGAAATGCCGACAATAGACATTTCTCCTTCATCATCACCGAACACTAGTCTAGCTGTGTTCGGATGCTCTGTATTTGCAGTTTCCGGAATAAACTCGTATTCTAATCCGGCCTTTTCAGCATGTTCAAAAGCCGTTTTAATCCGTTCATCAAATGTATCAAAATCTAATAAACCACCAATTATTGCTACATCTGTTCCATGCCCTCTATACGTTTCAGCAAATGATCCATAGAGATGAATTTTCACCCATTTCGGTTGTCTGCCAAATAAATCTCTTGCTACACGTCCTATACGCGCTGCACCTGCTGTATGAGAAGAAGATGGACCAATCATAACAGGTCCAATAATATCAAAAACTGATGTAAACTTCATACAAGCACCCCTCTATTCTATTCGTATAATAATTTTACATTTAGTTATATCATGCTTGATAGTTACTATAAAAGTAAAGCACTACATTTATCAACTTTCAGAAAATTAACACGACTATAATTTATTACGTATTTATATTATTTCTTTTTTGTCCACTCTATAAATACACACTTTCCAACAAGTTGATATCCCAGTATTTTCAAAATTAATGTCCTCTGTAGAAATACATAAAACTATCTATTTTGTTCATTTCACGTTATTCCCTACATATTGTATTCCTTTTACCATAAACAAAAGCAGTACACAACTTGTGCACTGCTTCGCCTACTCGTTTACTCAGTAACCTTATATTATTCTACCGAAATAATATATGGATATAATCCTTGTTTACCGTTAAATAACTCCACTTCTACATCTGGATAGTTCTCTTCGATAAATTGGATTAATTCAGAGGCATTTTCTTCAGAAGTATCTTCTCCATAAATAACCGTAACGATTTCAGTATTTGCATCTACTAAATCTGTAATTACTTTCTCAGCAGCATCTTTTAATGCTGGTGTAGATAGCACAATTTTTCCTTCAGCAAGTGCCATAAAATCGTCTTTATGAATTTCTACGCCATCAATAGACGTATCACGCACCGCATAAGTTACTTGACCTGTTTTTACATGTGCAAATGCTTCTGTCATCGTTGCTTGGTTCGTCTTAACCGTCGCTTCTGGATTGAATGAAAGAATGGCAGCCATCCCTTGAGGAATAGTTTTTGTCGCTACAACTGCCGCTTCAATATCCAATAGCTCTACAGCTTGCTCAGCTGCCATTACTATATTTTTGTTATTCGGTAAAATGAGTACTTTTTCTGCGCCTATTTCCTGAACAGCTTTAACAATGTCTTCAGTTGAAGGATTCATCGTTTGTCCGCCTTCAATAACATAAGAAGCACCGATTGAGCGTAATAAGCCAGCTACACCTTCTCCCATTGCAATCGTTACAATGGCATATGGGTGCTTTTCAGCTTTTTTCGCTGGAGTTGATGCTTTGTGATCTTCACCAACAATAGCCGAATGTTGCTCACGCATATTATCAACTTTTATTTTAATAAGGCTACCGTATTTTTGACCCATCGCTAAAACCGCGCCTGGTTGCTCTGAATGAATATGCACTTTGGCAATTTCTTCATCTGAGATAACAAGTAAAGAATCACCTAATGGATTTAATTCATTGCGGAATTGCTCCTCGCTAAATGGCTCTTTTCCTTCTTCCAAACGAACCATAATTTCAGTACAATAACCAAATTCAATATCCGCAGTATTCATAAAATCTTGTGCTCTGTGATGTTCTGCATTAATTAAATCGTCTAATGTTGCATCATTTTTTTTCGGTAAAGGCTCACCCTTTAAAGAAGCTAAAAAACCTTCATAGACAAATAGCAATCCTTGACCGCCACTATCCACAACGCCAACTTCTTTTAAGACAGGTAAAAGTTCAGGTGTACGCTGTAGCGAAGCCTTTGCTTCTTCAGTGAATGCTTCCATCACAGCGATGATATCGTTTTCACTTTCAGCAACTTCAACACCTTTTTTCGCCGCTTCACGCGCAACCGTTAAGATTGTTCCTTCAACTGGCTTCATCACCGCTTTATAAGCAGTATCTACACCTGCTTGGAATGCACCCGCGAAAGCTTTTGCATCAATCGTTGTATCTTTTTCTACAAATTTTCCAAAACCACGGAAAAGTTGTGATAAGATAACACCCGAATTCCCACGAGCGCCCATTAGTAAACCTTTTGATAAAGCTTGCGCCGTTTTCCCAATATGTTCTGATGCTTGTAATTCTGTTTCTTTGGCACCAGATGTCATCGATAAGTTCATGTTTGTCCCTGTATCCCCATCTGGTACTGGAAATACATTTAAAGAATCCACATAATTTGCATTTTGATATAGGTGATGGGCACCCATTTGTACCATTTCAGCAAATTTTAATCCGTCTAAAGACCGCATTCGATTTTGTTCCTCCTCTTACTCATTCGCTACACGAACGCCCTGCACAAAGATATTGACAGATTTTACGCTCATACCTAATGTTTTATCTACTGTATATTTCACTTTCGATTGTACTTGATAAGCAACTTCCGAAATTTTAGTCCCGTAACTAACAATAATATACATATCAATATGTAAATCTTCTTCTTGTTGTCGAATTACAACACCTTTTGCAAAGTTCTCTTTACGTAAAATATCAGTTAGACCATCACGAATCTGATGTTTTGATGCCATGCCAACAATACCGTAGCATTCTATAGCAGCGCCACCAGCAATTTGTGCAAGTACATCAGTTGAAATATCAATTTGGCCGAATTCGTTATTTAATTCAATTGACATAGAAATGCCCCCTTGGCTCTTTTTGACTAAATTATATTGTACCACTTTGGGTATACATTAAGCAACCTAAGTTCCCTTGAAAGCGCCTTGTGTCAACGTTTTTAGCGTTTCATTTCAATCTTCACAATCTACGCTATTTATTGCGAACAAATCTTTATCGAACTAGTAATAGCTTTGCCTGAAGTTATACTAACAAAACCTATTTTTATTTTTATAAATCAAACTTCCTTTCACGCATAAAAAGCTGATGTATTTAAACATCAGCTTCAGGAATTAATTGTTTAAGTGCCTGGCACTTCGGATAGGTACCTAGCATATTACCGTGTCCTACATCGTAAAAACCCACTTCGTTTTCCGCGGGCACGACGTAAGCCGCAACCCTCGCCACGCGCGGTTTGTTGCATCTTACATTACGTGCTTTCCCACAGGAGTCTACATGGATTCTTACTTGGTCAGTCATAAAATACATGATTAGCATGAAAATTGTTTGAGTGCCTGGCACCCCACCACATATTTCACTTTGTTCTGCGTAAAGTGAGCGATTTGTAAAATATACTTATTCTATAAAATTATTAATATAAGCTTTTAATAAGTGTTTCAATCATAACAGGCATTTCTTTAAATGCGCTATCAACATGTAACCGTTCCGTCTTTTGATGTGCGTCTTTGCCGAAAGGTCCAACATTTAGCACTGGTCCTTTCAAATCAGCCATCGCTTCAAAAGGAATACTATACGTATCACCATAAACAGGCGTGTTTCGCTCGAATGCAGTCCAGCCATTTGAGTCATCTGTATAATTGACATAACTTAAATCACAAATGCCATTGAAATAGTGAATTTGCTCAATTTCAATATCAAACGTTTTAGCTGTTTTCTTCATTAATTCAATTGATTGCTTCACTAACGGATGCTCTGATGAATTGATTGCAGGATAATATGGTGGTGCATACAACAGCACTGTTGCTGGTGTTAGCTCCTGACAACGAATCATTAATTGATCTACAATACGAATCGATTTCTCACGGTCATCCCACGATGTATTTTCTAGAACTTGTTTTTTAATGTGCTTCACTTCTTCAGCGCCAAGTTTATTAATAGCATGCTCTAAAACTGTTTCGTAACGAAGCACTCTTACTTCACCAACACCTTGTACTTTTTCACGCTCACAAATTTTATTGTATTGCGTGTTACAAGCAGCCATTGCCTCCAAAGCGACTTGTTCAAAGATTTCCATTACCTCTGTCGCTGTCCGCTTCAACAAAAATACATTGTAGAGCGCAGCTGCACGATATGGTGTTTGTGTCGAATACTCCATTTTTAAATCTTTTAATTGTAAGGATACCGGCAATGGTGTACTTTCGCCTAAATCCGTTTCACTGAACACCGGATTCCACTCCATATGCTGCGTCATATAAGACGCAATATAGTTTGCTGTCATGCCTTTTAAAGGTTCACCTACATGTGTCTCTTTCCCATAAAATAAAGCAGCAGGCATAATTTTTCCTATCGTACCTGAATAAATATATTCATTTATATCAGAAGGTCCTTGCGAGAACGATGGCTCACTATTTAAAAATAACTTATATGTTAAACCATATTGTTCACGAAGTCTTACTAACTCAACTACTGCTGCACGCATACCAGCCGAGTTCACTTCTTCATCTGGTACCGCTGTTAAAATAAGATTGATTGGCCATTGTTCGATACTAGCTTTCTCAATCAATTGCATATGCAAAGCAAGCCCCATTTTCATATCCATCGTTCCACGACCAAACAAATAATTGCCTGATTCTAAATCAATTCTTGCCGCTTCCGGTAAATCTTTTTTATATTTTGGCTCCATCAGCTTGCTCGTTAATTCTTCTGGGCGACAAGCAAATGGCTCAAGCTCTCCATATTCCTCCGTATGAACGGTATCAAAGTGACTAATCAGCACTACTGTTTCCGTTGCCGTTGGATGCTTGTATAACGCTGTTACCGCATGGCGACCTAGTCCTGCATCATGTAATTCTATATAGTTAGGGTTGTCTTGAAAATAAGTAAGCGTTTGCAGTGTATCTCTTAATTTATAAGCAAATTCATTTTCACCTGGTGTTAATGTTCTGCTTTCCCAACTTACAATTTCACATAATAATGCCCGAAGGTTTTCCGATGTATTCCATAAATATTTGCTCATATTTAAAATCTCCTTTATTCGATAAATGCTTTTCCTATATCAGGAGCATTTCATTATGAATTTATTTTCGCTGTCTCATCAATATCTGAAGAAACTGTACTTACTTTACTCAATTTCAGCTTATAAAATAGCATACAAGCAACAAAGAACCCTATACCGTATAATAAGCCGATTCGTTGTGTTGGATCGAATGCTAAAAATACAAGAATGACTATACAAAAAACAATACAAAATAGTGGTATTAAAGGATATAGTGGCGTTTTAAATTTCAAATCTGCCACATTGCCTCCCCCTTTAACATAACGGTAACGGAACATTAATTGAGACATTGCAATACCCATCCAAGAAATTGTCACTGCAATTCCCGCAATGGACATAAGCAATACAAATACAGCGTCGGCTTCCATCACACTTGTTAGCAAAGATAAAAGTGAAAATAACATAGTGAAAATAAGCGCATTTAACGGCACTTTATTTTTTGTTAAACGTCCAAAGTACTTTGGAGCCATTCCCTCTTTTGACATCGACCATAGTAATCGTGTTGAAGCATAAAGACATGAGTTACCTACAGATAATATCGCTGTCAAAATAACAAAATTCATAATGCCAGCTGCATAAGGTACACCAGCAATTTTCATCAATGTTACGAAAGGACTTTCAAGAAGCCCTAGCTCAGATGATGGGAAAATCGCAGACAATACAATAATTGAAGCTATATAAAATACAATAATTCTAAAAAGGATTGTACGTATGGCCCTTGGAATGTTTTTTTCTGGATTTTCTGTTTCACCGGCAGCAATACCTACTAGCTCGGAGCCTTGATAAGAGAATATAACATTCATCATTGTTACAAAAATAATTGTAATACCCGCAGGGAATAATCCTGTCGGTGCTAAATTTGTTAAATGCGGTGCTGGTCGATCTGCCAGAGGAATCCAGCCAAATATTGCTGCCGCACCAATAATAATAAAGGCAATAACGGCAACTACCTTAATGCTCGCAAACCAGAACTCTGCCTCTGCAAAACCTTTCGTTGTTAAGGCATTTAATGTAAACAAAAGCACCATGAAGACCGCACACCAAATCCAAATAGGTACATTTGGGAACCAATGTTGCATTAATATTCCCGCTGCGGTAAACTCCACTCCTGCGGTGGCGGCAGATCCGACAAAGTACATCCACCCTAAAGAAAAACCTGCTGATGGGCTTATAAAACGTGTTGCATATGTTTGGAAAGAGCCTGTTACTGGCATGTACACTGCCAATTCTCCAAGGCAGTTCATAACCATATATAAAATAAAGCCTCCAAATAAATAGCCAATTAATGCTCCACCAGGGCCTGCTTGATTGATTGTATAACCTACATTTAAAAATAACCCTGTCCCAATCACTCCACCAAGTGATAGCATCAACAAATGTCGACTCTTCATAGAGCGTTTCAATACATTATTATGCTGTTGTTCCCCTTTGCTCAAAGTGTTTCCCCATTTCCATATGTTGTCAAATTATTAAATATTCAGTTATTTAGAGGACTAAAACACCCAATCAATTTTTCCCCTACAAATTGATTGGGCATATATACATTTAATTAAAAACGAAGGGATAAGCAGCTTAAGCCGCCGTCATGTTTTCTAAACTCAGACATTTCAAGTTCAATTGTTTTATAGCCTAAGTCATTTAATTTACGATTTGTGTCAGGGTAGCCAGCTGGAATAATGACATAGTCATTTACTTGAATGCAGTTCGCTGAATACTCGTCTTCTTGTGGAATAACAATTTTTTCATATGTTGCAAAAGCAGGGTGATCGATAAACTCTCCAGCAACGACCATACGATTTTGTCCAACGTAAGCAATTCCCGTCTTTAAATGGAAGAATTCTTTTAATGGAATAATCGTAGCTTCATAGCCTTCTTTTTCAACAATTTCTTTAAATTGTCGAGCGCCTTCTTCGTTTGTACGATCAGAAATACCTACATAAAATTTCTTTTCTGCTTGTAAAACATCACCACCATCAAGTGTACCTGGCGCTTCGATGTAATATAGTTTGTCATAGAATTTTTTAACTGCTGGTTCGATATCTTCAATTTCTCGATTACGCGCTTCCGCTCCTGGGTTTGATATAATAGCAAACTCAGAAGTTAGTACTGCTGTATCTTCTACAAAAGTAGCATCAGGGAAAGCTTCATCTGCCGCTAGTTGTGTAACCTCTACGCCACATTTTTTTAAAGCTTCTACATACTGTACGTGCTGCTCGAATAACTTTTCTAAAATAGGTTTTCCTAGATCACTCGTTGTTAAACCGTTTACAAAGCTGTTACCTGGATTTTTTACAATGACATTTTTAAACATTTTTATTCGTCTCCTTTTTTATCCTCTGATTACTGGACAAGTTAGACATGTTGGTCCACCTGTTCCTTTTACTGTGATTTCTTCACCTTTATATTCATAAACTGTAGCCCCTGCATCCAATAACTGCTGTTTTGTAGATGGGTTACCTTCAGGAATAACGCATACTCTCGGCGCAAGTGCCAAGACATTACAGCCTAGCGTGTCATATTCATCTTTAGGTACTTCAACTAACTGAATCCCTCGTTCAATAAGAAGCTGACGGAAAAATACGGGCATTAAACGAGAATGTACTACTGCCAAATCCTTGTCCACCATACTAATAAAGGACATTAGGTGTAAGCATTCCGCTTCACCTAAATCATGAGGAAGCTGTACAACGATAAATTCATCAACAACATCCGCCGTAATTTCCTTAATTTGACGAATGGCTTCATCATTCGTGCGATATCCTCGGCCAACAACAAGTGTACGGTCATCAAGCCAAACAATATCCCCACCATCTGAAACAGCATCGCCAGACAATTCCCCTATGATAGAAATGCCTTTGCTTTGTAAAAATTCTTTGTACACAGTTGCTTCAGGTTGTCTCAAATTCTTTCCAGATTTCAAAATGATCGCACCATGTGGCGTGAATTTAACAGGATCATGTGCATAAAGGGAATCTAACCCTACATGATCTGAAGCTGGTAAATAATCAATTTGTTCAACATACTTCTCTAGAATTGCTATAAATTCAGCATATTCTGTAAGAGCCTCATTATAGTTAGGTTCCGATAAATAGTTGAAAGTTTTCCATTCATCCGTAAGATGCTCTTGGCTTTTAAAAGCTTCTTTTGGATGTTTGACAATTACGTGTTTTAAAGGTGCATACATGGATGAACAATAATGCATACCTTTCACCCCTTTTCCGTGTAGTGGAAAACGTTTCCGTTAAGAGGAAAGTTTATATAAAAAATATATGCGTTTTATGTTATACTGTCAATATATTTAGAAAAATTTTAATATTAAACAATTTCAAAAATGCTTACTTATTCGGAATGAACTAGACGTAAACAGAGAATAAAAATACAATATGATTAGAGGAGGTGGGACAAAATGCAGTTATTAGAACGAGCAATGACAATTGCTAAAGTGTTAGCTTCAGAAGCAGCAGAAGGCAGTTTGTCTATTTCAGAGCTATCCACCAAATGCGATTTACCACTAAGTACATTACATAGAATTTTAAAAGCGATGATAGCACAAGGAATGATTGAACAAGACGAGCAAACGAAACACTACCGCCTTGGAACGATATGGATGGAATTAGGCTTACAAGTGTATGATACGATGGATTATATTAGCAAAATTAGACCTGAATTAGAGCGCCTAGCAAGAGAAGTTGAGGAAAGTGTTTATTTAAGCAAGCCAGCGGGGTTAGATACTATTATTATCGAAAGGATTGATAGTGCAGCCAATCCGATTCGAATTTATGATCAACTCGGTATTCGCATCCCAATGCATATAGGAGCAGCCAATAAAGCATTGTTAGCCTCAATACCCACTGTACAAGCTAAGGAAATTATAAATCAACTAGTCCCTATCGAAGAAATGGCTGATTTAGAAGAACAATTAGATCAAAT
The DNA here is from genome assembly GCF_044753985.1 of Lysinibacillus sp. NPDC093210. NCBI lineage: Bacteria > Bacillati > Bacillota > Bacilli > Caryophanales > Bacillaceae > Lysinibacillus > Lysinibacillus sp. NPDC093210. Next base: position 418,216 of record NZ_JBIVOE010000002.1, read on the forward strand.
ACGGTCACAAGGCTATGCTATAAGCCACGGTGAACGAACGGCTGGTACTTCCTCAGTCGCTGTAGCTGTTTTTAATGGGTTCGGAGAAATTATAGGTGCTGTTAGTATAGGCTTTGTTAGCTTTAACGTTAGCGACGAACATATCAACTTCCTAATAGAAAGCCTAAAAGAAACAGGAAAACGTGTTTCAACGAAGCTTGGCTACCGTGGGAAGTAATTTATTAAATATACACTGTACAATGAATCTAGTGACCATTGTACAGTGTTTTTTTCATAGCAGATTTTTGTCTGTAAAGGTTTTTTTCTTGAAAGGTTATGTGAAAACTGTTGCACTGAATGACTTCGTATGTTAAATTATTATGGTATGTGAAATACCGAACTGAAATAATAATCTTTCAGCATCAACTGTAAGGAGGGAATACAACATGCCAAAACAATGTGTAATCACTGGACGTAAAGCTCGTACTGGTAACAACCGTTCCCACGCTATGAACGCTAGTAAACGTACTTGGGGCGCTAACCTTCAAAAAGTTCGTATCCTAGTTAACGGTACACCAAAACGTGTATGGGTTTCTACTCGTGCTTTAAAATCAGGTAAAATCGAGCGCGTTTAATAGCCGCTTCTAAAAAATCGATTTCGCATATAGCGTAAATCGATTTTTTTCTTTCATTATTTAAGGCAAACTACCAACCGCCTTTATATAGCTATGAAAAAGGAAAAATCCGACTGGCATCAGTCGGATTTTTTAGCTTCTTTCTTATCTTTTTTAAATAGGTTGATACACGTACGCGTAATGCTACTAACAAATTTCGGCAGTTGGAACGTATATACTTTCAGGACTCTCTCCCCCTTACGCTAATCTATGCTTCTTATCATTAAACATATGCCTTGCGTGAAGGATATAGACCCTAAAGTGCCTATTATTTCATTACTTGTAAATCGGCTTGAACCTAATGAAATTTCTTCATTCGTCGTTTCGTATTTAACATGCCTTAATGTAACCCCTTGAATGGGTTGCTCATGCGCAAAAAAAGACAAATAGCGATAGCGATCATCCGCTTGAATTGTGTGAGTGCCTGGCACCAAAAACTGCAACATATTAGCATGATTAATAATTTTCAACACAAGTAAGGGATATTCTATCTGTAAACGATATATCGAACGAACAGCTGCCTCATAGTGATCTAAACGACCACCTGTAACACCTGTTAACACAATATCGCTAGGGTCATAGGTTAATGCCTTTAATAACGCTAAATCCGTATCCGTTTCATTCTTTTCTTCTCGGAAACGCTGAGCATCATTTGCATGCTCCATAACATATTGATATTCCTCTTGTGATAATGAGTCAAAATCGCCAACAATGGCATGTGGTTTAATTCCTTGCTCAATTAAATACAACGATCCCCGGTCCGCACCGATAAATATGACATCATTTCGCTTAATATACGGCTCAAAGGAACAAAGCTCCTCTTTCGGACCGCCCGCACAAACGACAACAGTGGTCATCCTTTAATCGCAGCCTCACCAGCAGCTAAAATCTCTTGCAGTGCCGCTGTGCGGTCTTCTTTACTGTATATCGCTGAGCCTGCTACAAAAATTGTTGCTCCTGCTTTTGCACAAGGAACAATCGTTTCCGCATTAATACCACCATCGATTTCAATCGCCACGTCTAGGTTACGCTCTTTAATAATTGTTGATAACGCTTCAATTTTTGGCACAACAGAATGAATGAACTTTTGACCACCAAATCCAGGATTCACTGTCATAAATAACACCATATCAATATCCTCTAAAATGTGTTGAATAGATTCAATTGGTGTATGTGGATTTAAAACCACACCTGGCTTTACTCCATAAGAACGAATCAATTGTATTGTACGATGTAAATGGCGGCAAGCTTCTACATGTACTGTAATATAGTCTGCTCCCGCTTTAGCAAATTGTTCAATATATTGATCTGGGTTTTCAATCATTAGATGAACATCTAACGGTAAATCAGTTAGTGGACGAATGGCATCCAACACAATGGAGCCAAATGAAATATTCGGTACAAAATGACCGTCCATCACGTCGATATGAATAAGCTTTGCACCTGCTCGTTCTACGTCTTTAACTTCTTCTCCTAGTTTTGCAAAGTTTGCTGCTAAAATTGATGGTGCTATTTGTATCATGATTAATACCTCGGCTTTCGATCCATAATTTCTTGCATAAATTGTTCGTAATGCTTGTAGCGGTACTCACGAATTTCTCCAGTTTCAACTGCTGCCTTAACCGCGCATTTTGGTTCCTTTAAATGCAAGCAAGCTCTGAATTTACAATCCTCAGCAATTCGTGTTATTTCTGGAAAACATGCACCTAGCTCTTCTTTTTCAATTTCATCAAAATCAAATGAGCTAAATCCTGGTGTATCTGCTAATAAACCGTCACAAACTTCTATTAACTCAACATGACGAGTCGTATGTTTGCCACGTCCTAAGCTTTGCGAAATAATGCCTGTTTTTAAATTTAAATCAGGGATTAACGTGTTAAGTAATGTCGATTTCCCAACACCAGATTGTCCAGCAAGCACCGAAGTTTTTCCCTTTAAAATTGGCTGAAGTCGATCAACTAATTCTTCTTCATCCTTATAGGTTTGAAGCACTGTATATCCCATGTTTTCATAATCTTCTATATAGCTCTGTAATTCCTCACGCTCATCGTCTTTTAATAAATCCATCTTTGTAAGGCAGATGATTGGATGTACATGAAATGACTCTAAAACGACTAGGAAACGATCCAGTAAAATTGTATTGAAGTTTGGCTCTTTTACAGAAAACACTAAAATGCCTTGATCGATATTAGCAATCGGTGGACGTACAAGTTCATTTTGACGATCAAGTATTTTTTGAATTGTACCATCTGAGCCTTCTGTTTCAAGTGTATACTCAACAAAGTCACCGACTAGCGGGGATTCTCCGCGATTGCGAAATACCCCACGTCCTCGACATTGTATGAGCTCTTCGCCATTATAAACATAATAATAGCCACTTAATGCTTTACGAATTTGGCCTTGCGCCATCCAATTCCCCCTTATTTAACGTCATCATAATTAAAGCTTTCTGACTCGATAATTTCCGAGTCACGGATTATTTTATAAGCCGCTTCTTCACCTTCTACGATGACGAGTTGTATTTTGTATTGTCGGTCACTAGTAATGGTAAATTCATCAAAGGTTTTTACCATTGTATGAGTTTTATCTTGAATTTCGATACGAATAACTTGTTCGGCGCCTTCTTCAGCCGGCTCATATGGAATTAAAACATTTTTAATAAATGTTTTCACAGGTTTCTCAGCCGGTCCTTTACTTAAAACAACTGCAATTGTATCGCCTTCCATTAAACTAGTACCCGGTTTCGGCGTTTGTGAAATGACACTGCCCGCTGCGACTGTATCATTGTAATCTTCTCGAACAGTACGCCATTTCAACCCTACTCGATTTACGTAATCATCCATTTGAGCTTTCGTGTAATTTGCAACACTATCTACCGTAATCATTTTTACGCCTTGGCTTATCGTAAATGTTATCGTTGCATCTTTAGCGATAATCTCAGCACCCTCTGCCGGATCTTGTTCAATAATTTGTCCTTCAGGCTGTTTGGAATGCACATAATTTTTTTGGATTAACAGTTTATCTTTTAACAAAGACTCAACTTGACTAATTTGCTGCCCCGTGTAGTCTTCGATTTTAATCGTTTCTACACCTAAGCTGACAATTAACTCTACTTCAGTTCCCTTTACTCGCTTTGCACCTTCTGCAGGGTCTGTTTCAATAACTTTGTCTTTTTCAACTTCCTCAGAATTACGCTCTTGTTTTTGTTCTGCTACAACAAAGCCTTCATCTTGTAATTTTTTTGTAGCTTCTTCCACCGTTAAATTAGCAACACTAGGCACCTCAATTTTTTTCGGGCTAAATAAATCTGTTGCAAATAAAAAGAATAGGAACATAGCAATAACGACTACTAATAGGCCCGTCACATATATTGGCCATTTTTTCTTTTGTTTAACAGGCGCCACTTTTTCAACAGGTTTCTTATTCTTTGCTTCAATTTTCGCTTGGGTGATAGTTTCCATTGCCCTTGTTTGGGTTAAATCCTCACCTTTGCGTATTGGCTGTTCCCTTATGATTGGAATGGCTCTTGTAGCGTCATTATCGATAGGAATCGTAAACTTTGGTTCATTGATACGTGTTGATGATAACACCGTATCTAAATCCTCTTGCATTTCTTCTACGGTCGCATAACGATGGGAGGCATCTTTAGCAGTAGCCTTTAACACAACATTTTCTAAACTTTGCGGAATTGTACCATCAAATGCTCGAACTGATGGTGTCTCTGATTGCAAATGCTTAAGTGCAATGGAAACAGCAGATTCACCAGAAAACGGCAATTCCCCTGTTAGTAATTCATACAACACTATGCCAAGCGCATAAATATCTGATTTATTTGTTGCTGTTCCACCACGCGCTTGTTCTGGTGATAAATAATGCACAGTTCCTAGCACAGAATTTGTTTGGGTAAATGATGTCGCACTTAGCGTCATAGCTATTCCAAAATCCGTAATTTTCACATTACCATCCGCATCCATTAAAATATTTTGTGGCTTAATATCACGGTGAATAATATGATTTTCATGGGCATTGGCAATCGCTGACGTTAACTGCTTCATAATATGCACACTTCTAGCAGGAGAAATTGGTGCAAATTCCTGTATGTACTGCTTTAACGTCTTTCCTTGAACATATTCCATCACTATATAATGCAGATCTCCATCATCACCTACATCATAAATACTTACAATATTCGGATGTGTAAGGCTTGTAACTGAAAGTGCCTCACGTTGAAAACGTCGATGTAATTCATCCTCATTGGTAAAATCATAGCGTAATATTTTTATCGCTACATCCCTATTTAATATCATATCATGCGCCAAGTATACGTTGGACATGCCTCCGCCACCAATGAGATCTAAAATTTTATAGCGGTCACTAATTCGTTTTCCTACAAGCATACTTACACCTCCTCATCTTGCCTTGTGAGTAACACGAGGGAGATATTATCTTCTCCCCCGCTTGCATTGGCTAATTCCACAAGTTTTCGTCCTTTTTCTTCAATTAAATCTGGATAGGTAATGATAGATGCCATTTCATACACTGACAGTTTATTGCTTAAACCGTCAGAGCAAATTAGTAAATACGAGTCTGGCGCTAGCTCTACTTCATAAAAGTCTGGCTCAATAGTTTCCTCTGTTCCAACAGCTTTTAAAATGAAATTTTTCTTCGGATGCGTCAACGCTTCCTCTTCGCTAATTTCACCATTTTCAAGTAGAACATTAACGTAAGAATGATCTCTTGTTATTTGTTGTGCGCCATCATCAAAGAAATAATACACGCGACTATCACCAACATGCGCAATGAAGCAATAATTCCCTTCAATTAACACGGCAATAAACGTTGTACCCATTCCTTTACAGTCTTCGTGTGATAAAGAATAGTCGAATATATTTTTATTCAATTGCTTAACTGATTGTAGTAACCATTCTTTTTTTGATGTCATAGTTGCAAAATGATGTGTCTCTGCTTGTAAAAAAACGGTCTCCATTTGTTTCATTGCCATATCACTCGCCACATCGCCAGCATTATGTCCACCCATGCCATCCGCTACAAGTGCTAGTGCAAGCCCATCTGGTCGTTTAAAAAATGCAGCTCGATCTTCATTAATTGCTCGTTTTAAACCAATATCACTTTCGACTGTGTATTCCATCACTGGTCACCTCGTTTCTTCAGATCTCTCTTTCGCACGTAATTGTCCGCATGCCGCATCAATATCAGACCCTTGCTCTCTGCGGATTGTTACGTTTATACCATTTTTCTTTAATGTTTTTTCAAAAGCAAAAATTTTACTACGAGATGTACGGATATAATCACGTTCTGGTACGTAGTTTACAGGAATTAAGTTCACATGGCATTTAATTCCTTTTATTAATGCAGAAAGTTCTTCGGCAACTTCAACTGAATCATTTTCACCTGACATTAAACCATACTCAAAACTTACACGTCGGCCCGTTTTTTTCGTATAGTAACGAACAGCTTCCATTAATTCATCCAATTTGTACGCACGTGCAATAGGCATAAGTTTTTGACGTGCCTCCTGGTTTGGTGCGTGCAATGATACAGCAAAGTTAATTTGAAGCTGTTCATCAGCGAATTCGTAAATTTTAGGTACAATACCAGATGTTGATACAGTAATGTGACGTGCCCCAATATTTAAACCTTTTTCATGATTAATGACTTTTAAGAAGCTCATCATGGCCTCATAGTTATCGAAAGGCTCACCTATGCCCATAATAACGATATGTGACACACGTTCATTTACCTCATCTAAAGCTTGCTGTACTTTTACAACTTGTTCTACGATTTCACCTGCTAATAAATGGCGCTTCAAGCCACCTAAAGTTGATGCACAAAACGTACAACCAATTCGACAGCCTACTTGCGTAGTTACACATACTGAGTTGCCGTATTCATGGCGCATTAAAACTGTTTCAATAGAATATCCATCTTGTAACTGAAATAAAAATTTAATCGTACCATCTTTTGATTCCTGTTTAATGATCGTTGACAATGTTGTTAAAGCAAAGCTTGCCTCTAACTTGTCTCGTAATGTTTTGGATAGGTTAGACATTTCTTCAAATGTTTTAACACGCTTATTGTATAACCAGTCAAAAATTTGTGCAGCTCGGAATGGTTTTTCCCCATTTTCTTTTAGCCATTCTTCTAATTGATGTGGTTGTAATGAATAAATTGATTCTTTTAAATTCGGCTTTTCTTTTTTCGCACGTCGAACTGGCTTTTCTTCAGCTTCCTCGACTAAGTCGTTAATACGTTCATTAAATTGCTCTTGCTCCACCATTAGTTGGATTCTCCTTTTTTACGAAAGGCTGCGACGAAGAAACCATCACTGCCGAAGTCTTGTGGGAAGACTTGAAGCATGCCATTTGCTTGCTTTTCCGCTAATTTTGTTGGTAAAGATTCTAGTTGTATAGCTTCCATTTCTGGATGCTCTCTTAAAAAGGCATCAACAGTGCCTTCGTTTTCTTGTTTATCGACTGTACAAGTACTGTACACAAGCTTGCCTTCGTTTTTTAGTACTTTAGTAGCTGCATCAAGTAGTGCCAACTGGATTTTCTGAAGGTTTTCTAAATCTTCTTCACGCTTCGTATATTTAATATCCGGCTTACGGCGCATAACACCTAAACCACTACATGGAGCATCGACTAACACCGCGTCGAACGATTCTGGTTGTAAAAAATCTGGAGCCTTACGTCCATCAATTGGAGCTGTTTCTACAATATTAAGTCCTAGACGTTCTGTATTATGGTCGATTAAATCTAATTTATGTGGGTGCAAATCCGTTGCCAAAATAGAACCTTGATTGTCCATTTTTTCTGCCAAATGTGTCGTTTTACCACCTGGTGCTGCACACATATCTAAGACGCGCATTCCTGGAGAAGGATTCAAAACATTTGCAGGAATCATTGAGCTTTCATCCTGAATAGTGATAAGTCCTTCCTGAAATGCTTTTGTACGAGCGGGTTGGCCATTTGTCACATGTAGACATTCCGGCATTAGACCACTTAGCTGTGCAGTTAAGCCCTCAGCTTGTAAGCTTGCAATCGCTTGTTCAGTAGTCGCCACCGTCGTATTGACACGAACCGTTTGCACGGGCGGTACGTTATTTTCATGAAGCATTGCTGTAGCTATTTCTACGCCATAATTGTTTACAAAGCGTTCTACCAACCATTGTGGATGACTTGTTTCAATAGCAAGACGTTCTATAGGATTTTTTATATCCTCTATAGATGGTACACCTTGACGCAATATAGAACGTAAAATACCATTGACCGTAGATGCAATTCCTTGGTGTCCACGGCGTTTTGCAATTTCTACAGCTTCGTTCACTGCTGCGTGAGGCGGAATTCGCGTTAAATAATGCATTTGATATAGCGACAAACGCAATAGCCAGCGCACCCAATGATCTAGTTTACCACGAACAAATGGCTCTAAATAATAGTCGAGGGTCATTTTATATTGAAGCGTACCATACGTAATTTCTGTTAACAGTGCACGATCCTTTGATTCAATTTTATGGCGTTTAATCGTTTCGTGTAAAAGTAAATTACTATACGCTTGGTTTTTATCTACTGCTAATAGGATAGAAAGTGCGGCATCCCGTACATTACCATCCCAAATTACTACGCTTTTTTTACTCATTTAAACTGGTCCCCGATCTGTAATTTTGAACCTGTACCTCGCAAATAATCCTCTGCCGTCATACGTTTTTTACCAGCTGGCTGAATGTCATATAATGCAAGTGCTGTTCCATTTCCAGCCGCAACCTCAAAATGGTCCTTTTCAATTGCTACGACTGTACCAGGTGTAGCATTATGTTTTGCTTGTCCTACCTGCGCCCACCAAATTTTAAAATTTCCTTCTTCAAAAGTTGTATAAGCTACTGGCCAAGGATGAAGTCCTCGCACTTGATTGTATAAAGTCGTTGCATCCTTTGTCCAATCAATTCGTTCTTGTTCACGAGATATATTGCTCGCAAATGTCACTTGCGTTTCATCTTGTACTGTACGGCTATTTGTTCTGTTTATAATAGAAGGAAGTGTTTCTTTTAATAGGTCACAGCCTACAACACTTAGTTTATCAAATAGGCCACCTGTATGGTCATCTTCTTCGATAGCTATTGCCTTTTGAGATATGATATCGCCTGCATCTAATTTTTCAGCCATATACATAATTGTTACACCCGTCTCTTTTTCACCATCAATAATTGCTTGGTGAATAGGAGCTCCTCCGCGGTATTTCGGTAAAAGTGATGCATGCACATTAATACAGCCTAGTGGTGGCGCATCGAGCAATTCTTTCGGTAAAATTTGTCCAAATGCAGCTGTAATGACGATATCTGGCTGTAGTTCAAGTATTTGCTGTAATTCTTCAGAGCCACGTAGTTTTTCAGGTTGAATAACAGGCAAGCCTAATTCCAATGCCGCTGCCTTTACAGGTGGCGGTGTTAGCACTCGCTTACGTCCTACAGGTCGATCAGGTTGTGTAACAACTGCTTTAATATCATAGCCCTCTTTGTGTAGCATACGCAAAATTGGCGCTGAGAAATCAGGTGTTCCCATAAAAATAATCGACGTCATATTATTCCTCCTCTTCTGCGTACAATTCTTCTAGCTCTTCTTCTGTAAGAATACGTTTAATTTTAGAATCAAACAATATACCATCTAAATGATCAATTTCATGTAAAATTGCTCGCGCTTCAAAGCCTCCTGCCTCAAGCTCATACACACGCCCTTCACGGTCACACGCTTCAATTTTTACATAGTCAGGACGTTCAACTTCTCCATAAAGACCAGGAAAACTTAAGCAACCTTCGATGTCAACTTCTGCACCGTCTGTTTTAATAACAGTAGGATTAATCATTTCTAAAATATCTCTTTCCTCGCCAAGCTCGACAATTGCCACACGTAAACCTACATCTATTTGTGGTGCTGCAATACCAACACCGTCATATTCCACCATCGTGTCATATAAATCATCTAGTAAAGTAATAATATCTTCATTAATTTCTGTTACTTCAGCACAAGGTGTTGATAAAATTTTTGCTGGATGTTCGATCACTTTTTTAATCGCCATTTCTCGTTCCTCATTTCTAATATTTAAGACTTCTCCGCCTTTATTTTTATATCAGGCAAATAGCTAATAAACTGAACTTGTATCTTATAGCATCTCTATATAGTAGACGGGTCTAAATCTACCGTCATTAATATGCCCTGTTTTATCCATTCTGCTCGATACATTGCAAGCAATCGTTGCAATACAGGTATCAGATTTGGTTCAATTTTATATTTTATCAAACATTGATAGCGATATCTATTTTGGAGACGGCTAATACTTGCAACTGTTGGGCCTATAATAGACACTTGTTTTGATAAATTTCCTCGAAGCCAATCCGCAGCTCGCCCCGCATACTCCGCTGCCATCATCACATCTTCATGAGATACTTGTATAAGCGCTACGAAATAGTAAGGTGGATAGCCTGAACGACGGCGTAAAAACATTTCGCGTTCATAAAATGGCTCGTAATCTTGTACTTTAGCTAATTCAATTGCATAATGCTCTGGAGTATAAGTTTGAATGACGACCTCACCTGGTTTATCATGTCGTCCTGCCCTACCACTTACCTGTGTGAGCAACTGGAAAGTCCGCTCTGCTGCACGGTAATCTGGTAAATGCAATGATGTATCGGCACTAAGCACACCAACAAGTGTAATATTAGGAAAATCAAGTCCCTTTGCAATCATTTGCGTACCGAGTAAAATATCGGCTTGCCCCTCACCAAATGCTTGCAAAATCTCTTCATGCGCCCCCTTGTGCTTTGTTGTGTCAACATCCATTCTTAGTACCCTTGCCTCTGGGAATAGCTTATAAATTTCTTCTTCCACTTTTTGCGTCCCTGTACCAAAATACCGTATATGCTCACTTTGACATTGTGGACAAATTTGTGGCACATGTTCTTCATAACCGCAGTAATGACACTTAAGTTTTTCAGTTGTACGGTGATAGGTTAACGAAATATCACAGTTCGGACATTGTACGACAGTACCACAATCACGACATAGCACAAATGACGAATACCCTCTTCGGTTTAAAAATAATACCATCTGTTCTTGCCGTTCGAGTCGAGTACGTATCCCTTCAATAAGCAGTTCAGAAAACATAGAGCGGTTTCCTTTTTGAAGTTCCTCTCGCATATCTGCAACAAATACAGTTGGCATCGCCTGGTGCAGTGCACGTTGTTTTAAAGTAAGTAGTGTATAAACACCTTTTTTTGCACGTGCATACGACTCAAGGGCAGGTGTCGCGCTACCTAAAATGACAGGACATTGGTAATATTGGCTACGCCAAATTGCCACATCTCTCGCATGATAGCGTGGGGAATCCTCCTGCTTGTAAGTAGATTCATGCTCCTCATCTAAAATAATGAGCCCTAAATTTGTAAAAGGTGCGAAAATTGCTGAACGAGCACCAACTACTACCCTTACTTTACCCTGTTGAATTTTCCGCCATTCATCATACTTCTCACCTACAGATAACCCACTATGCATAACCGCAACCATTTCACCAAAGCGACTACGGAAACGTTCTGTCATTTGTGGTGTTAAAGAAATTTCAGGCACTAGCATAATCGCTTCCTTACCCTCATTTAAAACCTTTTGAATCGCCTGTAAGTAGACTTCCGTTTTACCACTACCTGTTACACCTTGCAATAAAAAGGTTGAAGCGGAATGTGTATCAAGTGAGTGTGCAATGGCATTTAATGCAACTGCCTGCTCGTCCGTTAATTGTAAAGATTGCGTACGCGTAACTTCGTTTGTAAAAGGATCTCGATACACTTCTTCTTGTATAAAACGCGCAGCTCCTTTATCAATGACCGCTTGTAATACAGCAGCAGATACATCTGTTTCATCATAAATCTGCTGGGGCGTAAAAATTTCTCCAAGGTGCGTAGACATCCATTCAATTAAAGATCGTTGCTTTGCAGCTCTCGATGCCTCTAACATTGCATTTCTTAGCGCTTGTTCGTCTTCTGCTATTTTGACCATACGTACTTCTTTAACATTACCCTGTTGCTTCACAACATTTTCTATCTTTACAATTTTATCTGCAATCAGTTGTTTTAATAACGGCAATAAGCCTACACGTTCAAATTCCTTAAAGTTTGCCTTTTGACGTTTTCCAAAAATTTGCTGAACTTCTATTGGTAATGTATCTTGCTCTACTTGTAATTTAACAATTTTTTCATACTTTGCCCGAAGCGCTGAAGGTAGCATTACTTGCAAAGCATCAATTTCATAACAAATCGTTTCGTTTTTTAACCACTTTGCCATCAACAGCATTTCTTCTGTGAAAACGGGCTCTATATCTAAAATTTGTGCAATTGGCTTTATTTTGTTTTCAGGGACATCTGTGTCACTTTTTAAACCTACAACAAATCCTAGTACATTTCTTGGTCCAAAAGGTACTTTCACACGACAACCTTTTTCTATAACAGCTACCCATTCTGTAGGAACAGCATAGTCAAATGTGCGATCTACATGGTATGTCGAAACATCCACTATAATCTCAGCATATAAACTCATTGCGCCTCACCTTGTAATACATACTGCCATAAAGCTTTCGCAAACTGTGTCGCATCCGAGACATCCAATACTTCACCATTTACTTTCGCTGTATGACTAAAATCAATCCACCCGTCAGATAAAACTTGTAACATCGGTTCACCCTGAACTTTTTGTCCAAATGTTACTGCAGTCGTACCTTCGACAGACAGGATAGGAGCTCTTTCAATAGTTGGAATATGGGCCGCATGAAGCAAAAAGGCCTGTGGATATTGTTTTTTTAAGCGCTCAACTTCCGCAATAAGATCATCGGCATTTGAAGCTTCTCCACCAATTAAAATCGCATGTGCTCCGAGTGCTTGTGCTTCGTTCACTAACGCCTGTCCAATACGACCATTCGCCTTTGAACTAATTACATGTTGATCATCCAAAGGGACATACCATGACCCCGCTGTTACAAGCACCTTTTTACCTGCTAATGGCTTAACCTTTGATGAAAAATAATCTTGCACAAGAGCTGTAATTTTTTCTGGTTCCTCTAAACGACCTTTGCCAACATAGCCACACGCTAAAAAGCCTTCTGACGGTTCAATAAATTGATAGCCATCTGCCGCTAGCTGTGCCAAGTTGCGCTTTACTGCTGGATGATCATACATATGAACATTCATTGCTGGCGCAATCCAGACGGGAGCAGTTGTGGCAAGTAAAGTCGTCGTGACCATATCATCAGCAATGCCGTTTGCAAGTTTACCAATGACATTTGCAGTTGCTGGTGCAACTAATATTAAATCTGCCCAATCTGCTAAATCTATATGGGCAATCACATTTGAATCCTTTTCATCAAATGTATCGAAATAGACATCATTTTTTGACATGACTTGAAAGCTTAACGGATTGACAAACTGTCGAGCCGATGCTGTCATAATGACCTTTACGTTGGCACCTGCCTGAGATAGCTTACTCACTAATGCTACAGCTTTATAAACAGCAATACCACCTGATACACAAAGTAAAATATTTTTGTTCATCTACAATGTCGTCCTTTCAAACGATAAGCTCCCAAAGGACAATTCCTCGGGAGCTCTCGGCATTCTTGTATAATCAAAAAATCACTGCAGATTTTAACATTAACTTGGCAAAAGCTTTGTTACATCAATGTTAGATTTCGTCTTCGTACACAGCTGACTCATCTTGAGATACTTTTGTAAGTACACCTGCTGCTACCTCTTCAAGTGCTTTTCCTACATATTTATAGGAAACATATTTGTGCAAGCGCTCAGTACCTTCAATTTCTTGCATTTGACGAGCACGTTTTGACGCTAAGCTTACTAAAGAATATTTTGAATCGATCTCTTTTTTTAAGGCATCTACTGATGGGTATAACATTGGTTTATTCTCCTCTCAACATTGACAAATATCTTTTTTCAACACGTTCTCTTCGACAATGCTCGGCTTTAATAATCGCATTTATACGATCACAGGCATTTGTCACTTCATCATTTTCAACTACATAATCATATAAGCTCATCATTTCAAGCTCTTCACTTGCAGTTGCGATGCGCTTCGCAATAACATCCGCTGTCTCTGTCCCACGCCCAACTAAACGATCTTTTAATTCCGTTAAACTTGGAGGGGCTAAGAAAATAAATAAGGCATCCGGTGCTTTTTTACGAATTTGCGCTGCTCCTTGTACTTCAATCTCCAAAAACACATCACGACCAGCATCAAGTGTTTCATTTACATACGTTATCGGAGTGCCGTAGTAATTCCCTACAAATTCAGCGTGTTCTAATAAGCCACCTTGTTCAATTAACGTTTCAAACTCTTCACGCGACTTAAAAAAATAGTCTACACCATCTACTTCACCTTCGCGAGGATTTCGTGTTGTCATTGAGATGGAATACTCATAATTCGTATTCGGTTGAGAAAATAATTCTTTTCGCACTGTCCCTTTTCCTACACCAGATGGGCCAGACAGAACAATTAATAATCCACGTTCTTTTATCATTTATTCTCTATATCTCCCTTAATTTATAACAGATGCAAGCATGTTATTCGATATTTTGAACTTGCTCTCGCATCTTTTCTAAAATTGTTTTTGCCTGAACTACTGCAACGGCTGCTTCTGTCGATTGATTTTTTGAACCTATTGTATTAATTTCGCGATGAATCTCCTGCATTAAAAAGTCTAATTTACGTCCGATTGAAACTGTTTCTAGTAACGTTTCTTCCAGTTGGTTAAAATGACTATCTAAACGATCTAACTCTTCTGTTATGTCCACTCGCTCAGCAAATATTGCTACTTCTGCGAGCAAACGATCTTCTAAGAGCGCTCCATCTGCTATTTCAGCAATTCGTTCTAATAATCGCGTACGATATTTCTCAACAGCAAGTGATGAATACGAGCGAATTTGATTCACTTGATCCATTAACTGTTCCTTATATTGTACAACAACATCTTGCAATTCTTGCCCTTCACGCTCACGCATTTGGATCAACTGTCCAGTAGCTTCTGTCACCGCATTCTCCACTGCCCCCAATAAATCCTCTGGCGTTAGTTGCGGCTTTTTCTGTACTAATGCTTGCTCTAGCGCTAGTAGCTCCTGCATTGTCCATTTTTCTTCTAGTGGTACTTTACTTGCTAATTGCTCTTTTGCCTTACGATACGCTTCAATTAATGACCAATTAATTTCAATAGATTGCTCGACGTTTTCTAAATCCTTCACATCTACCATCACATCAACTTTTCCACGTGATAAAGCTTGTGAAATCAATTTCTTAGCAAAAATTTCTGCTTCAAGCCATTCTTTCGGGAACTTTGCATGAATTTCTAAAAAACGATGGTTGACCGAGCGTATTTCTACGGTTAACTGAAAGTCTCTTGTTGTTGTGACACCTCTGCCAAAACCAGTCATACTACGCACCAAGGTTCGTCACACCTTTCTTTGCATACTGGGATTATTATAACATAAGCTCTGTCATTTATGACGTCTCTCCACAAAAAATTCGCTAGTGCAAAAATTAATTCTACCACATCTGAAGCTATATTTTAATATTCACCTAAAAAATGCTATGATAAACATACAAAAAATGCATTCATGCGTGAGATGACTGTTTGAACACTATTTATAATAGGAAGAATTCCATCCTATCTGTTCATATACACAGATAAATCAGGCGCAAAAATTACTATTATATACGAATACACAATGATGCAATATATCGTTGGAAAGAGGAATTAAAATGGCATTCGATGGCTTATTTACTTATTCAATGACAACAGACCTGCAACAATTAGTAACAGGTCGTATTACGAAAATACATCAACCTAATGCTCAGGAAGTTGTTTTACAAGTCCGTGCAAATGGTGGCAACCACAAATTATTGTTTTCTATCCACCCTTCTTATGCACGTGTACATCTTACTGAGCAAACGATAGAAAATCCCGCGGAACCTCCTATGTTTTGTATGTTATTACGTAAACATTTAGAAGGTGGTTTTATTTCTTCTATTAAACAGCACGACCTGGATCGCATTATTATAGTAGAAATCCATAGTAAAAATGAAATTGGCGATCCGATTGTACGGGAATTACACGCAGAAATTATGGGTCGCCATAGTAACCTGCTATTAATTGATAAGGAACAAAATAAAATTATCGATAGTTTAAAGCATTTATCACCATCGATGAATAGTTTCCGTACAATATTACCAGGACAGCCCTATATTGCACCACCTGCACAAAATAAATGGCAACCCCTATCGGTCTCAGATGAGCAGTTAACTGCATTTTTCACTGAGCCGAAAACAGCAAAAGAAGTTGTTTCGCAATTTGTCGGCTTTTCTCCATTACATGCCGAGGAGTTATTATTCCGCTTAACAACTGCGGCTAGTAAAGTAGAATGTTTCAGAGACTTTATGGCAGCCTTTCGTAATGGCGGCACAGAACCGATGTATGTATTCGCCAATAACAAAACCTATTTCTCTCCTATCGCTTTAACCCATTTACAAGGAGAAAAAACCGTTTATCCAAATGTACATGAACTGCTTGACCGCGTATTTTTTGCGCGTGCAGAGCGAGATCGTGTGAAACAACAAGCTGGAGATTTAGAACGTTGGCTACAAAACGAAATCGATAAGTTGTCATTAAAAATAAAAAAGCTGACGAAAGACTATGAGCGTGCTTCCAAGCTAGATCAATTCCAATTATTTGGGGAACTGCTTATGGCCAATATATACGCTTTCGAAAAAGGTGTGAAGGAAGTAACAGTAACTAACTATTATAGTGAGTCCGCTGAAGAAATTACGATTCCTGTAAGCGAGCGTAAAACACCCATTGAAAATGCGCAAAGTTATTATACAAAGTACACAAAAGCTAAAAATGCCCTTATTATGGTACAGGAGCAACTTGAAAAAACAAAAGAAGAAATAACTTATTTTGAGATGCTAGCTCAACAGGTTCAACAGGCATCTCCAGGTGATATAGAAGAAATACGTGAAGAATTAGCGGAACAAGGCTATTTAAAACTACGTCACGCTAAGAAAAAGAAAAAACAACTAAAACCTGAACCAGAACATTATATATCATCTACAGGGACACCTATTTCTGTAGGCAAAAACAATAAACAAAATGATATGCTAACATTTAAAATTGCTAAGCGTACAGATGTATGGCTACATACAAAGGACATACCGGGTTCACATGTAGTCATTCATACTAATGAGCCAGATGATACGACATTGCGAGAAGCTGCAACACTTGCCGCTTATTTCTCAAAAGCGCGTGACTCTTCCTCTGTTCCGGTAGATTATACAGAAATACGACAAGTTAAAAAACCAAATGGTGCTAAACCTGGATTTGTTATCTATTTCGAACAAAAAACATTGTTTATCGATCCAGATGAAACTGTCATTTTACAGTTAAAAAAGCAGTCTTAAAGATAGGAATACGATGCAAATTGCATCGTATTTTTCTTTTACAAAGTGCATTCTCCGCAATGTGGACTATATATAGATAATAATCAATGACTTTTGTGATTTTTACAGTCTATGTTCCCTATTAAAATATTTTAAGATTTCCACAATGAATATTCTGAACTGTTTCTACCTTCTGTTATTGACTTCTAGCCTCCACGATGTCTTAATTTAACTATAAAAATTTTATCATTTCAGAAAGGGCGTATTCACTATGTCTGTTGGCAAAAAGTTAAGCTTCGGTTTTTTCTCGATAATCTTTACCTTATTCATTTCTCTGCTTATTCTGTTTATACAATTTTCTAAAATTGAAAGTAAAGTCGAAGATGCATTAGAAAATCGCGTCTCCTTAGTAGAACTATCGGATAATATTAAAATTGAATTAGCGATGCAAGGCCTTTTTATTCGCGCAATGTTTATTGAAGATACTCCATATAATAAGGAGAGTTTTGAAAAATATTCATTAATGCTAGATGAACACGTTGACGAAATTACAGAAAAAGCAGATTCACCTGAAATGATTGAATTTACTAAAGAGCTTAATACATATAACAATGCTTTTAACAAAGCAGCTGATACTGTTTTAGCTTTACATGATGAAGGTAATATAGAAGAAGCTTTACAAAAAGTAAATGGTGAAGCCCAACAAGCTAACATAGGGTTATCAGAAGTCTCTGATAAAATTGTAGACTATCAAAAGAATCAACTAGAAATTATTACGAAGGAATCTAAACAGGCAGTAAAAAACTCTCAAATTATTTCTGTTATAGCGCTTATTATTGGTGTAACACTCGGCTTATTCCTTATGTTCTATGTACAACGTAAAATTACTCGCCCTTTAAAATCAGTTGTAGCTGCTGCTAACAATATTGCAAATGGTGAATTATATCATCAAGATATTGCAAATCAATCTAAAGATGAAATTGGGCAGCTAGCAGTTTCCTTTAACACGATGAAAAGTAACGTCCGTAGTTTAATGACACATATACAAGAAAACTCCGAACATTTAACAGGCGCAGCCGAAGAGTTAACTGCCTCTACCGAAGAAGTTTCTGCTACAACAGACGAGGTAACGTCTCGTATTAATGACACCGCTGCGGCAGCCGTAGGCGCAACAGTCGCTGCAAAGGAAAGTGCTGCTGCTATGGATGAAACTGCAACAGGCGTACAGCGTATTGCCGAAGCAACACAACAGCTTCACCATAGTGCTATTGCTACATCTGAAACAGCCAACACTGGTAACAGCATCATTGAAGAAGCACAGCAACAAATGAACGTCATCAATGATTCAACTCAACTGATTAACACGCTCGTTCAAAAACTTAGTAAACAATCAGTAGAAATTAGCAATATTACAGAAGTTATAACAACAATTACAGATCAAACAAATTTACTTGCACTCAATGCCGCAATCGAAGCAGCACGTGCAGGTGAACACGGTAAAGGCTTCGCTGTAGTAGCAGATGAGGTCCGCAAGCTAGCGGAAGAATCAAAACAATCTGCCAATCAAATTGTTGCTTTAACGCAAGACATACAACAAGATACAAAAAATGTAGAAAAGGCAGTATTTGATGGCCTTCATTCTGTAACAGACGGTGTTAAAATGATAGGAAATGCAGGCATGGCTTTTGAATCTATCGTTAAAGCAATTAATACAATGTCAGATCAAATTGAAGATATTTCTGCAACTTCTGAAGAAATATCCGCCAGTGCTGAGCAAGTAGCAGCATCTGTTGCTGAAATTGCTTATGGGGCTTCAGCAAGTGCTGACAATACGAAAATTATCGCCGAGGCAATGAAAGAACAAGCCGCAACAATCCAACAAGTAAACTTAGTAGCGACAGATTTAAGTGAAAAGTCTTTAGATTTACAAAATCAAATCCATCAATTTAAGTTATAAACCTCAAAAAACACTCTAGGTAAACGACACATCGCGTTTGCCTAGAGTGTTTTTCTATGCAACTTATTTATCAAAAATCGGATGAATTGACGAACTTCAGATAAAATTTTAATAACAAATCATTTTTATACAAAATACATATCGCCATATAGATATATGCCGAAAAAGAGAAAAACAAACTTCGAATTTTGGGATGAAAGCTAATTAATTATGCTTTTTCATATATTCAACAGCTTACCGAAGCGCCATTGTATTATTTTAAAAAAATATTAGACTACTAATTTGTGCTTAAAAGGTTCTATTCTATCTATTAAACTGCATGCTATTTCATACAAATTTCTCTCCTTTTCCCTTTTTTTCTCTCTTAAAGCTAAATACTAGATAAATACAAAACAAAATTTTTATATATCATTTATAGATAGTATTATTCATATTTTTAGATTAGAAATTACAAGAAATTACCTAATTAAAAATCATATTCACTTAGTTTTACGATGATTTTCTACAAAACTATGTAAATTTCTTAAGGTATAACATCCGTGACTTTTGAATCATTTTTTATTGCGTCATAATATTATCAAAAAAATAGGAATTTTCGGTATAGTAAATCATTTTTTCGATTTTGTTTTATTTTTGATATTTTTAGCTGTTTTAAATCAAATTCTCATTATTTAAACACTTTTGTACACTAAAGTGATAGACCGAAGAAAATTATTATTCTTGTAAATGTCAGATAATACTATATAAATTTGAATCTTTTTTATTTTGTGCACAATGACTTTTTTGGTATATTAAATAGGAGCTTCACAAAAGGCTTAAAAATTGTATAAGGGGGATTCACATGAATAAGAACAAAAAGTTTTTATTACTAACAGTCCTTGCAGTATTTTCACTAGTACTTGCTGCATGTGGCTTCGGTGGAGATTCGTCTGATAAAGCAAAAGACGATAAAAAAGATTCTGGTTCATCAGAAACAGCTTCTTCAAAAGAGCTGAACTTAGTTATACCTTCTGAACCACCATCTTTACATCCACAACTTGCAACAGATTCTACATCTAGCGCAATCTTAATTAACGTATTTGAAGGTCTAACTCGTTTAGACGCTGATGGACAACCACAAGCAGCTATGGCTGAGAAATGGGATGTAAGTGAAGATGGTTTAACTTACACGTTCCACTTACGTGATGCAAAATGGACAAACGGAGATCCAGTAGTAGCTGGCGACTTCGAATATGCTTGGAAATGGGCTTTAAATCCAGACAACTTATCTGAATACGCTTCTGTATTCTACCCAATCAAAGGTGCTGAAGCATACAACAATGCACAAGGTACAGTTGATGAAGTAGGTGTTAAAGCTGAAGATGAAAAAACTTTAGTTGTTACTTTAACAAACCCAACTGCTTATTTCTTAGAGTTAACTGCATTCAAAACTTACCTTCCAATCAACCAAAAAGTTGTTGACGGTAAAGATGATTGGTACGCTGAAGCAGGCGAAAACTTCGTAACTAACGGACCATTCACATTAGACACTTGGAAACATAGTGATTCTATCGTTCTTAAGAAAAACGACGGTTACTGGGATGCTGCAAATGTAGCTCTTAACACAGTAAACATCGGTATGGTTGAAAACGAAGCAACAGCTGTAACAATGTTCAAAAACGGTGAAATCGATTACCTAGGTTCTCCATATCAAACAGTAGCACTTGATGCTATTGATGGATTCAAAGCTGATGGTACTTTAAAAATTTCTGACTATGCAGCGATCTACTGGTACAAATTCAATACAACAGATGAAATCACTGGAAACGCTAACATCCGTAAAGCGTTAACATTAGCAATCGACCGTCAAGGTTTAATTGACAACGTTACTAAAGGTGAACAAAAACCTGCATTAGGTATGGTTCCATCTGCAATCAGTGGTTTTGAAGATGACCGCGGTTACTACAAAGATAACGATATCGAAGGTGCTAAAGCAGCACTTGAAGCTGGTATGAAAGAACTTGGTATTAAAGATCCAAAAGATATTAAAATAAATGTTTCATTCAATACAAGTGAAGCACACGCTTCTATTGCTCAATTCATCCAAGAAGGCTGGGCAAAAAATCTTGGTATTACTGTAAGTCTTGATAACTCTGAATGGCAAGTTTACTTAGAGAAACTTAACGTTCTTGACTATCAAGTTGGTCGTATGGGCTGGATTGCAGACTACAACGATCCTTACACATTCTTAGAAATGTATGATACTGCTAAAAACGGTAACAACGATACTGGTTGGGAAAATCCGAAATACAAAGAATTGTTAAAACAATCAATTGCAGAAGTAGATACAGCTAAACGTCTAGAGCAATTAAAAGAAGCTGAAGCTATCGCAGTTTCAGAATTCCCAGTTGCTCCAATCTACTACTACACTAACCTTTCAGTAGAACAAAAATACGTTAAAAACATGGCACCAGACAGAATCGGTAACATCCAACTTAAAAACGTTGATTTAGACGCTAAATAATCTAAATAATATTTTTTAAGCTCTACAGCGAAGAGCTGCCTCGTGGCCACTTCGGCGCGAGTCAGCTCTTTTTAAAATACGAAGGCATTTATTTGTCAGAAAATTGACAAATAGAAGGAGGAGTTTTATGTGATTAAATATATTTTGAAAAGGCTGATGTATATACTTCTCGCGCTTTTCGTCATCGTAACGGCTACGTTTTTCTTAATGCGTCTTGCTCCAGGTAGTCCTTTTGCAAGTGAACGTAATTTCCCTCCTCAAATTGAGGAAAAGTTAAACGAAACGTATGGATTAAATAACCCTTGGTATATTCAATATAAAGATTATTTAATCGATACGGCCTCTTTTAATTTCGGTGAGTCTATGAAGTATAAAGCGCGTTCTACAAATGATATGATTAATGAGAGCTTCCCAGTTTCGTTAACACTTGGGATTGAAGCTATGCTATTGGCGGTCGGATTCGGTGTATTAATAGGCGTAGTTTCAGCGCTTTATCACAATAAGTGGCCGGATTATTTGGCAACGTCCTTTGCGGTGCTCGGTATTTCAGTACCATCATTTATTTTGGCAGGCTTAATGCAGTATTTCTTAGCCTATAAATTAGGCTGGTTCCCTGTTAGCGGATGGAAGGGCTTTGGTTATAGTATCTTACCTGCCTTTGCTATCGCACTCTCACATATGGGCTATATTGCTAAACTAACTCGTTCAAGTATGCTTGAACAAAACAGCAGTGATTATGTAAAAATGGCACGTGCTAAAGGAATTGGGAAATGGACAGTCGTTTTCCGTCACACTTTACGTAACGCCCTAATGCCAGTTATCACTTACCTTGGTCCATTAACAGCTGGCGTTGTAACAGGTAGTTTCATCGTTGAAAATATATTCGCAATCCCTGGTCTAGGTAAACACTTTGTACAATCTATTACAAACCGTGATTACACAGTTATTATGGGAACGACAGTGTTCTATTCAATCATCCTTTTATTTGCGGTATTAATTGTCGATATTCTATATAGCTTTATTGATCCGCGAATTAAGTTGAAGGGAGCGAAAAAGTAATGACGCAACAACCGATTAACAAAGATATGTTTAAAATTGTCGGTGGAAATCATGAAGCGACTGATAAATTAGCTGATAAATCGGTTTCCTTCTGGAAGGAAGTATTTATTCGCTTCTCACATAATAAAATGGCGATTTTTGGTTTAATTACTTTGATAATAATTATTCTGATGGCGATTTTTGCACCAATGCTTTCACAATATAAATATAGCGATCAACTTGGTGTGTTTAATTCCCCACCATCTGCAGATTTCTGGTTTGGGACAGATGATTTAGGCCGTGATATTTTCGTTCGTATTTGGGCAGGTGCTCGTATTTCCTTATTTATCGGGATTACTGCAGCGATTATTGACTTAATTATCGGTGTTCTTTGGGGAAGTATTTCAGGTTTAGCTGGTGGCCGCGTTGATAATATTATGATGCGTATTGCCGACGTATTAACAGCTGTACCTTACCTTTTAGTTGTAATCGTATTATTAGTAGTTTTACAACCAGGTTTATTCCCTATGATTATTGCCCTTTCGATTACAGGATGGATTAACATGGCTCGTATCGTTCGTGGTGAAGTATTATCTATTAAAAATCAAGAATATGTACTTGCTGCTCGTACGTTAGGTGCAAACACAATGCATTTAATCTTAAAACATTTAATCCCAAATGCTCTTGGTGCTATTTTAGTTACTATGACACTAACAATTCCATCTGCTATTTTCACAGAGTCTTTCTTAAGTTACCTTGGACTTGGTGTTCCTGCTCCGCACGCTTCATGGGGTACAATGGCATCTGACGGAAATAAAGCGATTGCAAATGCTCCTTGGCGTTTGATTTTCCCAGCAGTATTTATTTCGCTAACAATCTTTGCATTTAACGCTGTTGGTGATGGCTTACGTGATGCACTAGATCCAAAACTACGTAAATAGGAGGTGGCCGAAATGAGTAAAACAATTTTAGAAGTAAAAGATTTAAAAATTAACTTTAAAACATATGCAGGGCTTGTCCATGCTGTTCGTGGTGTAAACTTTGATTTAAAAGAAGGTGAAACACTAGCGATCGTTGGTGAGTCTGGTTCTGGTAAGAGTGTTACGAGTAACGCCCTAATGAAATTAATTCCACAGCCACCTGGTATTTATGAGTCAGGACAAATTTTATTTAACGGCCGTGATTTAATTCCACTTAGTGATAAAGAAATGTCGAAAATTCGCGGAAATGAAATTGCTATGATCTTCCAAGATCCGATGACAAGTTTGAATCCAACGATGAAGGTCGGACGTCAAATAACTGAAGTAATTTTACAACATAAGAAAGTTTCAAAAGACGTAGCTAAAAAACGTGCAATTGAACTATTAACGCAAGTGGGTATTCCATTCCCTGAAAAACGTTACAATCAATATCCACATGAATTTTCAGGCGGGATGCGTCAACGTGTTGTTATCGCTATCGCACTTGCTGCTGATCCTAAGCTGTTAATTGCCGATGAGCCAACAACAGCATTGGACGTAACAATCCAAGCGCAAATTTTAGAATTAATGAAAGAAATCCAAAAAAGTTCTAAAACTTCTATCATTTTCATTACGCATGACTTAGGCGTTGTAGCGAACGTGGCAGACCGCGTAGCCGTTATGTATGCTGGTCAAATCGTCGAGTATGGTACAGTAAATGATATATTCTATAATCCAAAACATCCTTATACATGGGGATTACTTGGTTCTATGCCTGATTTAGATAGTAATGAGGACGAGCTATTGCGCACGATTCCTGGTTCACCACCAGATCTTACGAACCCTCCAAAAGGAGATGCATTTGCTGCTCGTAATGAATTTGCAATGGCGATTGACTATGAGCAAGAGCCACCAATGTTCCAAGTAAGCGACACTCACTTTGCAAAAACTTGGTTGTTACATCCTGATGCGCCAAAAATTCCACTTCCAGATGCGGTTGCTAAACGTATTGAGGGCTTTTTAGCGAAGGAGGCAGAATTTAATGACTAAAACAGGTGCAAAAAAAATTCTTGAAATTAAAAACTTAAAGCAACACTTTGGTTCACCAAGCAACCCTATTAAAGCTGTTGATGGTATTAGCTTTGATGTTTATGAAGGTGAAACACTTGGGCTTGTTGGAGAATCAGGCTGTGGTAAATCGACGACTGGTCGCTCAATCATTCGCCTATATGATATTACAGGTGGCGAAATTATTTTCGATGGTCAAAACGTCCATGGTAAAAAATCAAAAAGTGATTTAAAGACTTTTAATCGTCAAATGCAAATGATTTTCCAAGATCCATATGCATCGTTAAACCCTCGTATGACAGCTGGGGAAATCATTGCAGAAGCTTTCGATATTCATGGTTTATATAAGGATAAGAAAGAACGTCGTGAAAAAATTAACCAATTGCTTGAAGCGGTAGGTTTAAACAAAGAGCACGCCAATCGTTACGCACATGAATTCTCAGGTGGTCAACGTCAACGTATCGGTATCGCTCGTGCCCTTAGCTTAGATCCAAAGTTCATCATTGCCGATGAACCAATCTCTGCACTTGATGTATCGATTCAAGCGCAAGTTGTTAACTTATTAAAACAACTACAAAAAGAACGCGGCTTAACATACCTTTTCATTGCCCATGACCTTTCAATGGTTAAATACATCAGTGATCGTATCGCTGTTATGTACCGTGGTAAAATTATGGAAATTGGTAAAGCCGATGATATTTATAATAATCCTGTTCATCCTTATACAAAATCATTATTATCAGCAATTCCGCTTCCAGACCCAATGTCAGAAAAGCGTCGTCAACGTATTCCTTACACACATACAGAAGTTGACGAAAGCGCAACATACCATGAAGTTGGCGAACAACATTATGTTTATGGTACTGCTGACCTTGTGAAAACATGGGTTGCCACTAAATAATATATGATCCATCCATTGAAATTATGCAATGGATGGATCTTTTTTTGATGATTCTATTATCCGTTTATTCTATTTCTTAAAATTGCAATAAATACTATATTTACCATTATACACTTATTTTATCGGTGCATCAGCTATAAGTTCTAGATCTTGTATCTCTGTACCCGTTTCCCGATCAATATTATAGCTTTTTATGCGTTTATTAATTGCTATCGTTGATGTGCTGAATAACGTTGGGACAACCATTGCTTTGTCTGCCATATATTCTTGCCATTTACGGAAAGCCCGTGCACGATATGTTGGATCTAACGCCTCTTGTGAATCAATATCATTTAACAGCTTCGTTAAATCATCCGATACGTAGCGACTAAAGTTAAATGCTGCTCCTTTACTGTATAATCCTGCTGGTGATGGGTTCGTTCCTGTACCCCAACCTGCAAGATACATATCAATTTCTGGGTCATCTGCTTGTACTTTATCGTAGAAGCTATTAGCTTCGATTAAACGACCTGTCGTTAGTTGTACATCTAAGCCAACATCTTTCCAATTTTGACGATAATACTCAACAATTGCTTCAGCCGTATCAGAGCCTGCTATCGCTGCTAAACGAATAGTAAACTTATTGCCATCTTTATCTTCACGAAGACC
The DNA here is from genome assembly GCF_044753985.1 of Lysinibacillus sp. NPDC093210. Classification (NCBI taxonomy): domain Bacteria; kingdom Bacillati; phylum Bacillota; class Bacilli; order Caryophanales; family Bacillaceae; genus Lysinibacillus; species Lysinibacillus sp. NPDC093210. Next base: position 444,439 of record NZ_JBIVOE010000002.1, read on the forward strand.
ATCACCATCTACATCTTTAAAGCCTGCTTCATCCAGTAATTCTTTCGCTTTGTCAGGATCATATTGATACCCCTCAAGCGTTCCATCATAGTAAGTTTTAAAAGCGGGTGGGATTAAGGAATTCGCACGCACACGTAACCCTTGATAAAATCTATCTGATACCGTTTCAATATCCATCGCATAGGCAATTGCTTGCCGCAACTGGACATTATTCATTTTTGCCTTTTCATCATAAATATTCTCGCCTTTTTCTTGGTCATATTTCCCTAACTTAAAGCCTAGATAGCTGTATGATAAGTCAGGACGTCCCAAAATCGAAATATTCGATAAATTTTTTATAGTATCATATTGAGTAGCAGGGAATGAAGCGATGTCAAATTGTCCTGCTTTCAATGCCTCAGCAATAGTAGAAGTTGAAACAACTTGAATAACTACCTTATCAACTTTTGGTTTACCTTTATAGTAATTTTCATTAGCCACCAACTGCACAGATTCGCCATTAACGATATTGTCATATTTAAATGGACCGAGTGTAATTGGATTTTTTCTTACAGCATCAGAAGAAATTAAATCTTTTACAGCAATCGATTCGAGCTGATGCTTCGGTGCTGCATAGCCCCATAAGCCATCCCCTAGCGAATAAGTAGCAGGTGATATTTTCTTTAACGAAATTTCAATCGATTTATCGTCAATCTTGTTAATGCCTGATATCGTATCTGCTTTGCCATCATGGTATTCTTCTGCGCCTATAATGTTTTTAAAGTCATCATCATAACGCACACCTTCATAATCGGGATGACCAATAATTTCATACGGATAGATTAAATCCTCTGCCGTTAATGGTGTGCCATCCGACCATTTCACATCCTCTTGAATGGTAATTGTCACTTTGTTATTGTTCGTATCAACATCTAATTTTGCGATTCCCTCATCTGTTATTAAAAAGTCGCCATCGACCTCAAAAAGACTATTTGAAGCATAGCCCATAATGGAACTATCTGTGGCATCGGTATAAAGCTCAGCAAGAAAAATGCCTTTAAATGGTGAATCTGCAACAAGCCCAACATGTAATGTTCCTCCTTGAATGGCTTCCCCCTCATTTATTACTTCAGTCGGTAGTAAACTTGTATCTATTTTGTTCTCCTCTGTTTGTGCTGGTTTTTCATTACTGCCTTCAGACTCTTTTGCCTGCTCCTTTTCGGTGCGATTGCAGGCAACTAATAGCAACAGGAACGCTAACATTACGGATAGTATTGACCACGCTTTTCTCATCGATATCGCCTCCCTATTTCTCCCAGTGAATCTCACTTCTCTTTCATTAGTTACATCATAAACATTGGTCTTATTTAATTGCTGTATCTGCTATAAATTCAACATCTTGTAGCTCTGTTACATTTCCATATTTAATAGTGTAATTTTTTATACGTTTATTGACAGGAATAATTTCAGTACGGAAATACATTGGTATAATCGTTGCCTTATCATGCATATATTCTTGCCATGCACGGAAAGCCTGTGCACGATATTCTGCATCCAGCGCTTCCTCAGAATCAATATTGTTTAATAGTTTTGTCAGCTCTTCCGAAACATAGCGACTGAAGTTAAATGCTGCGCCTTTACTATATAACCCTGCTGGCGATGGGTTTGTTCCAGTTCCCCAAGCCCCCATATACATATCAATTTCTGGATCATCTGCTTCAACTTTATCGTAGAAGTTGTTGAATTCAAGAAGACGCCCTGTCGTCAATTGCACATCTAAACCAACATCTTTCCAATTTTGACGATAGTACTCAACGATCGCTTCATCCGTATCAGAGCCCGCTATCGCCGCTAAACGAATAGCAAACTTATTGCCGTTTTTATCTTCACGAATACCATCACCATCTGTATCTTTATAGCCTGCTGCATCTAGTATTTCTTTTGCTTTTTCAGGATTGTAGTGATATCCCTCTAGCGTTTCATCGTAGTAGGATTTAAAAGCTGGTGGGATGAGGGAATTGGCACGCACACGTAACCCTTGATAAAATTTATCTGTTACCGTTTCAATATCCATTGCATAGGCAATCGCTTTACGCAAATCAATATCATTCATTTTTGCCTTTTCATCATAAATATTTTCGCCTTTTTCTTTGTCATATTTCCCTAACTTAAAGCCGAGATAGCTGTATGATAATTCAGGACGCCCTACTATCGAAATATTCGATAAATTTTTTATACTATCATATTGATTGGCTCTGAATTCTGATGTTATATCAAATTTCCCTGTTTTCAATGCTTCCCCAACGGAAGTTGCTGGTACAACTTGCACAACCACTTTATCAATTTTTGGTTTGCCTTTATAGTAATGTTCATTCGCTATAAACTGTACGGACTCACCATTGACTATATTGTCAAATTTAAATGGCCCAAGTGTAATTGGATTTTTGCGAACGGCATCAGATGAGATTAAATCTTTTACGGCAATGGATGCAAGTTGATGTTTCGCTGCTGCATAGCTCCATAAACCATCACCACCTGAATAAATTGCAGGTGATAATTTCTTAAATGTAATTTCAATTGTTTTATCATCTATTTTTTTAATACCAGCAATCGTTTCTGCTTTGCCATCATGGTATTCTTCTGCCCCTACAATATTTTTGAAGTCATCATCGTAGCGTACACCTTCATAATCGGGATGAGCGATTATTTCATAAGGATAGATTATATCCTCCGCGGTTAATGGCATTCCATCCGACCACTTCACATCCCCTTGAATCGTAATAATTACTTTTTTATTGTCTGCATCGACGTCTAACTTGGCGATGCCTTTATCAGTTATTAAAAAATCTTCGTCTACTATAAATAAATTATTTGTTGCGTAGCCCATAATTTCTGCGTCATAGACATCTGCATAAAGCTCCCAGGAGAAAACTCCTTTGAATGGCGAATCTGTCACAAGCCCTACATGTAATGTGCCCCCTTGAATAGTATCCCCTTCGTTTGTTACTTCAGATGGGAGAATACTTGTATCTACTTTGTTATCTTCCGTTTGTGCTGGCTTATCGTTACTGCCTTCACCTTCGATTGCTTGCTTTTTATCGTTGCGATTGCAGGCAGCTAGTAGCAATAAGATTGCCAACGTAACGATAGTCATCAACCACTTTTTCCTCATTGTTATAGCCTCCTCTGTTATCCTAATCTTTGTTTAGCGTCAGCGGCGCGACGAAGTGCTTGTCCTATATAATTAATACCGAGCATCAATATTAAAATTAATAATGATGCAGGTAACCAAACCCACCATTTGTCAGCTAGGACGAGTGGATTTCTAGCATAGCTTACTAAAGTACCTAAACTTGGAGTCGAAGGGGGTAGCCCAAATCCTAAAAATGATAACCCGGTTTCAATCCCAATATTGCCCGCAAGACTTAATGTGAACTCTACAATTAAAATCGAACTTAAATTCGGTAATACCTCTTTAAACATAATCGCGATATCACTTGTCCCCATTGTTTTGGATGCACTCACATAATCCCGTCGTCCTTCTGATAATGCTTTACTTCGAATTAACCGTGCTATTCCTATCCATTGAAATGCACTAATAATAATAACGAGCTCAAGAACGCCATATTCAGGGATGATAGAAACAAGGACAATAAAAATCATAAATGTTGGTAATGTAATAATAAAATCAATTATTCGCATCATTACATTATCTACAATGCCGCTGTAATATCCCATAATAATTCCCATAGCTATGCCAATAATATTGGCAATCACCGTCACCCATATAGCAATCAGAAGCGAATTTTTTGCCCCAATAATTAGCTGTCCGAGCACATCACGCCCTGCTTCATCCGCTCCAAGTATGTAGCTATTAACCCCAGGTTCTGTATAGCGCTCAATGAGATTGATTTTCAGCACTTCTTCTTGATCGAACATCCACGCTGCAATAAAAATAGATAACATGATAATCGTGACCCCAATAAAGGAAAACATCGCTACTTTATCTTTCTTAAACTCTCGTAAAACGACTTGCATACCCGTCGGTGGAGAGCTTTCCATCATTACTGTTTCATTGTTTTGTTGTGTCATCTCAATTCACCTCTTCTTCAACATTATGTTTAGTAGTTAGTCTATACGGATACGCGGATCAACAATGCTCATAATAATGTCCGACAACAGACTACCTAATAATGCTAAGAACCCATACAGCATGATAAGAGCAGTAATGACACTATAGTCGCGACTCGTAATCGAACTAATAAACAATTCACCCATGCCAGGGTAGCCGTAAATCGTTTCAATGAAAATCGAGCCACCTAATAATCCTGTTATTGAAAACCCTAAAAACGCTGCAATTGGAAGTACTGAATTGCGGAAAATATGTCTCGCATATATTCTACGTATTGGAATACCTTTACTTCGAGCTGTTTTTACATAATCTTGTGTTTTAGCATCAATAATTTCCGAGCGTAAATATTGGATAATCCCTGTAGTACCTAAAATAGCTGCCGTCATACTAGGTAATAGCAAGTGATAAAATCTATTCCAAAAATAGGCCAACGTTCCTGGTTCAAGTCCAACATCAACGGTGCCACTTGTTGGAAACCACATAAGGCGATAACCAAAAAAGAATAAAAAAACGAGAGATAATACAAAAGTGGGAATTGCGAAGCTAATAAAACTGTATAGGATAATCGATTTATCTAAAAAAGTATCTTGCTTCCGTCCTGCAAGTATTCCCAATGGTATGGCGAGCAAGTAGACAAGAATAACACTAAGTAATGAAAGCCAAAATGTATTGAGTGCACGCTCACCAATAAGAGTGGACACCGCAATTTTATATGTATAGCTTTGTCCAAAATCACCTTGAAAGGCATTTGTAATCCAGCGATAATATTGAACATACCAAGGATCATAGAAGCCTGCTTGTATTCGTAGCTCCTCAATCCTTGAAGGATCTGTCTCTGGTGTAATTAACCCTGTAAAAGGGTCACCTGGCATTTGCTTTGCCAATATAAAAATAATTAAACTCAATATAAACATTTGGGGAATCATTACAATAATGCGTCTAATAACAGTTTTCCACATTTTATAACCCTCCTTGCTCAATTTCAGACATCGCTACTTTATGGGTCTCTGAAATGGATTTTAAAGGGTATACTTTACCTTTCTCATCATAATAGTGATGATGATCTTTGCGATATTTCTCTTCGACTTTTTGCCGAGCTGCTTTACGCGCCATCCTCGTTTCAGGCTCAATATGTGGGATAGCTGACAATAGGCGATTTGTGTAAATATGCTGTGGATTTTTGTATATATCCTGACGGGTACCCGTTTCAACAAAGCGCCCCTTGTACATGATTGCAATGTAATCACACATATGTTTTACGACCCCGAGGTCATGAGATATAAATAAGTAACTCAGCCCATATTCTTGCTGAATATCTTTCATAAAATTTAATACTTGTGCTTGAACCGATAAATCAAGTGAGGATACAGGCTCATCCGCAATAATTAATTTTGGATTACAAGCAACTGCCCGCGCGATACCAAGACGTTGCTTTTGTCCTCCAGAAAATTCATGGGGATACTTTAACAAGACGTCCTCTGACATACCAACAATGGCAAGTAACGCTTTAATACGCTTGCGTTCCTCCTGATCACTGAGCTTCAAAAAATTGCGCATTGGCTCTGCTAGAATATCCAGTACTCGCTTTCTTGGGTTCATACTCGAGTGTGCGTCTTGAAAAATCATTTGAATATCTCTGTTATACGCAGAATTACGCTTACGTCGTTTATTAGTAACATCGTGCCCTTCATAAATGATTTGGCCAGACGTTACCTTTTCGAGGCCAATGATTGCTTTACCTGTTGTTGATTTACCAGAACCCGATTCACCGACTAAACCATATGTTTTTCCTTTTTCAAACGCCATCGAAACGCCATCAACCGCGTACACTTTATCAATTACTGTATTAAAAAAGCCACCTCGTATTGAATAATGGACATTTAAATTTTTAATTAGCATAAATGTCATACTGTCCACCCCCTAGTTCCCTTTCAAAGCAAAAGTGTTTCCAGCAGGTGCAGCGAACAAAATGCCCAGGTGCTATTTCATGTAATTGCGGGTCACTTTCATGTGCTGATACATCAATCCACGGTATCCGTGCTGAAAAACGACAACCTTCACGTGGCAAATTCATGAGCGAAGGTACCATACCTCGTATTACCTCTAGCCGCTCGTTTTCCTCATGTGTTTGCGGAATTGAATTTAATAAGGAACGTGTATATGGATGTTTGGCATTATTAAACAGTTCTTGAACAGGAGCCTCTTCAATAACTTGTCCTGCATACATAACGGCTACACGGTCTGCAATTTCTGCAACAACACCTAAGTCATGGGTAATTAAAATAATGCCCGCTTGTGTCTCATCCTGAAGCGACTTTAAAAGGTCTAAAATCTGTGCTTGAATTGTTACATCTAATGCTGTTGTTGGTTCATCTGCAATAATGATGGCAGGTTTGCTTGATAGCGCAATCGCAATCATGACACGTTGGCGCATACCACCTGATAATTGATGTGGGAATTGTCTCGCAACTCGTTTAGGATGAGCAATCCCTACTTGCTCAAGCAATTCTAAGACACGCTCTTCTCGTTGCTGTTTTGTGAGTGTCGTGTGGTAAATGAGGCCTTCGGCAATTTGTTCATGAATGCGCATTAACGGATTTAATGCTGAGAGAGGATCTTGAAATATAAAGCCAATATCATTGCCTCTTAATTGGTTGAATTGTTCTTCACTTAACTTTGCTAAATTTTGATGATTATAAAGTATTTCTCCAGTCACTTTTGTATTCCGATTATTATGTAAGCCAACAATTGTTGTGGCTAACGTACTCTTCCCACAGCCTGACTCTCCAACTATAGCTAAAATCTCATTTTTTCTTAGTGAAAGCGAGACATCTTCTATTGCTGCATAATATGTGTCTTTAATACGAAAACTCGTTGTTAAATTGTTAATTGTTAATAAGTCATTTGTACACAAACAATCTCCCTCCAACATTCAGTTTTCTGACAAATACATTTATCTTTATTTTAAAATTATAATTACCCTGAATTAACACCTCCCTATTCTATTATTTTTGCTATAGACAAGCACATTTATCTTGTTAATCACAGTAATTCAACCTGTCTTTATATAGATAGAATTATCTGATAATTAATTATAATGCTATTCTATCTAGTATTTATATGCAAAATCAAGCGTTTTTTTCAAATTATTATCATAAAAACAAGTAATATCACCTACTAATTATCTAGATGAATCTCATTTTCCATCTATTGATTTTTATAATTTGTTATATAAATAAAATAAATAAGTAAATGGTCATGAAATATTTTAGAATAATAAATTAGTGGAGCATGCAACTTTACAAATCAATTTTTTCAATAATTACTAAAAAAATAAGCTAATAAATAAATTTTATTCGAATGCTTTTATTCAAGTGCATTTTGTTTTTAAGTGCTTTGTTTTATTAATTCCTTATTACATTAATAAAATTTTATTTTTTCCAATAAATTTATAATTTTTTTTTATTTTCCACACAATAATTGAATTTTAATTTAGCAACCTTTTACATAAAAATAGTTAGTTTCTACGCTTCATATCCAGCATCCATGTACAATTTTGATATTCCTTTCTACATATTGATGGAAGAGGAGGATTAGGTCCTTGCTCCGCGGAATTATCTCCTCGCTCCGTGGAATCATACCCTTGCTCCGCGGAATTATCTCCTCGTTCCGCGGAATTACTCCCTTGCTTCGCGGAATCTCACCCTTGCTCCGCGGAATCACTCCCTCGCTCCGCGGAATCAACCCCTTGCTCCGCGGAATCAACCCCTTGCTCCGCGGAATCACTCCCTCACTCCGCGGAATTACTCCCTTGCTCCGCGGAATCACTCCCTTGCTCCGCGGAATTATCTCCTTGCTCCGCGGAATCACTCCCTCGCTCCGCGGAATTACTCCCTCGCTTCGCGGAATCTCACCTTTGCTCCGCGGAATTCTCTCCTTGTTCCGCGGAATCTCACCCTCGCTCCGCGGAATCACTCCCTCGCTCCGCGGAATTACTCCCTCGCTCCGCGGAATTACTCCCTTGCTCCGCGGAATTACTCCCTTGCTTCGCGGAATTATCTCCTTGCTCCGCGGAATCATACCCTTGCTCCGCGGAATTACTCCCTCGCTTCGCGGAATCTCACCTTTGCTCCGCGGAATTACACCCTTGCTCCGCGGAATCTCACCTTTGCTTCGCGGAATTATCTCCCTCGCTTCGCGGAATTACACCCTTGCTCCGCGGAATTAAACCCTTGCTCCGCGGAATTATCTCCTTGCTTCGCGGAATCATACCCTTGCTCCGCGGAATCACTCCCTTGCTCCGCGGAATCACTCCCTTGCTCCGTGGAATCATACCCTTGATCCGCGGAATTATCTCCTCGCTCCGCGGAATTACTCCCTCGCTTCGCGGAATTCTCTCCTTGTTCCGCGGAATCTCACCCTTGCTCCGCGGAATTATCTCCTCGTTCCGCGGAATTATCTCCTTGCTCCGCGGAATCTCACCCTTGCTCCGCGGAATCTCACCCTTGCTCCGCGGAATCACTCCCTTAGGTGGAATCCCCCCACGCTCGCTCCTCATCAATAGCAAATGGCACCTATCAAAGTAAAGTTTACTTTGATAGGTGCCATTTATTTAGCAACATTATCTTCTTGATTTTGGATTCATCGCATCTTTTAGTCCTTCACCGATAAAATTAATCGATAAAATTACTAATGTAATTGCTGTTGCTGGTGGAATCCATATCCATATTTTATCTCTTAGCACATCTGAGTTTCTAGCCTCTGCAAGCATGTTTCCCCAACTTGGCGTATCTGCTGGCACACCGAAGTTTAAGAAGCTTAACGCCGACTCTATTACAATTGTTACCGCCATTAATAATGTAGCTTGTACAATGATCGTAGAAGCGACGTTCGGTAATAAATGTTTCATAATGATTTTCGATGATTTACAGCCGATTGACTGTGCAGCTAAAATGTACTCATTTTCTTTTTCTGCAAGAATTCGACTTCGTACAACGCGGGCAACACTACCCCAGCTTAATACGGAAATGACAATGATTAACGTCCATAAGCCCGAAACTTTACCAACTAGAATCGTATTTAGCACGATAACAAATACTAATAATGGGAACATTAGTACAAAGTCAGTGAAACGCATTAAAATTTGATCGATCTTGCCACCAAAATAACCTGAAATTGATCCTATAGTTGTCCCAATTAAAACAATGAAAAACATACATCCTATACCAACCGTTAAAGAAGATTTACCAGCATAAAGCATTCGTGTAAATACATCACGGCCATTTGTATCAGTTCCAAGCCAATTCTCACTTGAAGGTGGTTGGCTAATTTTCATAAAGTCTACACGCACAATATCTTTTGTCGTAATATATGGCGCTAAAAACGATAGAATAATAACGATTAGTAAAAAAATAAGGCTTATCATAGCTAATTTATTTTTAACGAACTTTCTTCTCGCTATCACCCATGGAGAGGGGCTTTTATTCAGTGTTTTTGATGCAGACGCTTCTTGTTTTGTTATAATCTCCACATATTTCCCCTCCCTAATCTAGTCTAATTCGCGGATCTACTATACCATACAATAAATCGGCTACTAAATTCCCAAAAAGTGTTAAGAACGAAAGTAACATAGTTATCGACATCATGACCGCATAATCTCTTCTACCAACGGAATCTAAGAACAGCGCGCCTATTCCGGGATAAGTAAAGATGGTTTCTGTTATTACTGCACCACTAATTAATGTAGCGATGTCAAAACCAAGAAAAGTAATAATCGGAATAATCGAATTTCTTAAAATATGCTTGTTGTAAATTTTTGATTCCTTTGTTCCTTTTGCTCTCGCTGTACGGACGAAATCTTTTCTGCTGTTTTCAATAATATCGTTTCGTAAAAATTGCGTATAGGAAGCCGTTCCCATTAATCCTAATACAAGTGAAGGCAATAACACATGATGAACCCTACTTAGGTAGTAAGCAAACGTTCCTTCTTGAAGCCCTACGCCAACTGAGCCATTGAATGGGAACCACCCTAGTTGGAAAGAGAACACATAAATGGCTACAATACCAGCGACAAATGATGGAATCGCTAAAGCCAAATAATTGTACGAAGCTATTAAATTATCGCCTAATGTATATGGTTTTCTCCCTGCATACATGCCCATGAAAAAAGCAAAAATGTACGTCAAAATTAAAGATGTTACTGCTAAAAATAATGTATTCGGAATTCGTTGTGCAATTACTTCTACTGCAGGTTTTTTATAAACCGTTGATTTGCCAAAATCCCCTTGTACAAAATTAGACATCCATCTTCCATATTGCACGATAATTGGATCATTATAGCCTAACTTCTCTCTCATTTCCTCGATGTATTGTGGGTTTGTATTTGATGGATCAATTTCTCCCGCAAATGGATCTCCTGGCATCATTTTTGCTAAGAAGAACACAACTAACGAAATAAGGAGTAACAATGGAATCATGCCGAGTAATCTTCGAAGTGTGTATTGAAGCATGTGACGTCCCCTTATCAATTATAATTTACTACTATCAGGCTCCTATAAGAGCCCGATAGTAGTAGGTTTCTCAGCCTTTTTTAGGCATTAACTTACTCGACAATATGCCATTTATAAACGTCTGTTTGGAAACCAACAGCGTTAATATGAACACCTTGTAGTCGGTTGTTAATACCATATAGATCTAGGTTTTCCCATAAAGGAAGTGCTGGTAATTCTTCGTTGAAGTATTTTTGCCAATCAACATAAACTTTTTTACGGTAGTCTTTATCAAATGCAGCTTCGCTTAACGCTTCTTTTAATAATTTGTCGTTATCTTCATCTACATAACGACCGTAGTTCCATTCTGCATCATTTGCCCATAGGCCAGATGGATCTGGATCAGAACCCATACTCCAAGATCCGAAGAATGCCTCTAATGCAGCGTCATCATTATCTTTCATCTCATTGTACAAGTTAAACTCTACTAAACTACCTGTTGCAAGTTCAGTTTTTACACCAATATCATTCCAAGATTGGATGATTGCTTGTGAACGACCTTCAAATGCCGCTGGTCCTGCATAGTGTCCAAATGAAATTTTAAATGGTTGGCCTTGTGGATCTTCAACAAATCCATCGCCATCTTTATCAACATAGCCTGCTGTTTTTAACAGTTCTTTCGCTTTATCTACATTAAAGTCATATGCATTTAAATCTGAAGCATCTGCAGCAGTCCAGAAAGTAACTGGAATAACTGTATTCGCAACTTCAGCTTTTCCTTCTAAGAAAGCATCGATCATTGCTGGACGGTTAAGAGCATATAATAGTGCCTGACGTAATTCTTTTGAATTGAATTTATCAAAATCTGCTACATTTTTAAGTGTAGCTTTATCACGATGACCAAAACGAAGTCCGATATAAGAATAGCCTACACCAGTCGTTTCTTCGATACGTACATTGCTTAATGCTGAAAGCTCTTTCACAGATTGTGGTCTAATATCCATGATGTCGATTTCTCCGTTTTGGAACGCACCCGCAGCTAATGATGGGTCAATTACTTTTACAATAACACCATCAAGCGCTGGTTTCCCTTTCCAGTAATCATCAAAACGCTCTAATTCAGAATATTCGCCGTCAACAACTTTTTTCACCTTAAACGGTCCATTGCCTACAGGCGTTTCACGCACTTGCTTCGATTCACTTAAATCTTTTACTGCAATGCCTTCATAATGTTTCTTCGGCATTGGGTATTGCCAAATACTTTCTAGATTATTAATTTTCACTTCTTTAAATGTAACTTTAATTGTGTAAGGGTCAACAACTTCAATACCTGAAATTTTATCTGCTTTACCTGCTTTTTTATCTTCTGCCCCTTTTACACCTTCAACATAATTAAAACGAGGACCATCATAATCAGGATCTGCTAAAGTTTCTAATGCAAATACCCAGTCTTCACCTGTTAATTCCTCACCATTATGCCATTTCACACCTTTTTCAAAGTTGAATGTATACGTTAATTTATCTTCACTAATATCCCATTTTGCAAGGTTTGGTATATATTCTAACTCATCATTTACATCATAAACGCCATCCATTAAGAAGTTTTGAATATATGCATCCACAATACTTCCTGCAAAGGCAGGGTCAAATACGCCCTCTGGCGCTTGGTCTGTACCGAATGTTGCAACGCCACCTGCTTTAGCATCTGTTGTTGTAGCTACTGGTGTTTCCTTATCCTTTTCTGCATCTTTGTCCGTTGTCGATGAATCATTATTACATGCTGCTAGGAACAGTGCCATGACGAGCATTAGTAAAAGTGACCATAATGTTTTAGTCTTTTTCATTTTTTTCCCCCCGTTAATTTTTTATTTTGAAAAGCATTTTTTCCTTTTTTTTCTTGCCATTTTTAATATAAGTGGCAAGCAACTTTATGATCTGGCTTCACCTCCTTTAATACTGGTTTAGTTAAGGAACATTCCATCATAGCCTTCGGGCACCTTGGATGGAATGGGCATCCTTGCGGAGGATTAGCTGGGCTCGGTACATCGCCTTGTAAAACAATGCGATTGCTTTTTTTTCGAGGATCCGGCACAGGTATTGCTGAAATGAGTGCTTGTGTATATGGATGCAATGGCTCATCATATATGCTTACCTTGTTTGCAATTTCAACAATATTGCCTAAATACATAACGCCAATGCGGTCACTCATATGTTTTACAACACTTAAGTCGTGCGCAATAAATAAAAAGGTTAAATCAAACTCATCCTGCAATTCTTTTAGTAGATTTAAAACTTGTGATTGCACGGAAACATCTAAGGCAGAAACTGGTTCATCGGCAATTATTAGCTTCGGTTTAAGGGCTAGCGCTCTTGCAATACCAATTCGTTGACGTTGACCACCTGAAAATTCATGCGCATATTTATAATATGCATCCTTAGGTAACCCTACTTTTCTTAATAATTCAATGACTTCTTCTTTTAAAGAATTTAGTGTTTTATTATGAAAATTCATAATAGGCTCAGCTACGATACTGCCTACCATCTGCATTGGATTTAATGATGCATAAGGATCTTGGAATACCATCTGGATATCTTTTCTTATTTCTCTTAATGATTTGCCTTGTATTTTTGTAATATCCTTTCCATCAAACACGATTTGTCCTTCTGTAGAATCTAACAATCTAATAATCGTACGGCCTGTTGTTGATTTTCCGCATCCTGACTCACCAACTAAGCCCAATGTTTCTCCATTTTTGATAGAAAATGAAATATTATCTACAGCTTTAACGTGTCCGACTGTTTTTTTAAGAAATCCGCCTTTAATAGGGTAATAGGTTTTTAAGTTGTTCACTTCGAGCAAAGTTTCTTTATGTTGTTTGATTGTCGTATCAGTCATGTTGTTACCTCACACCTTCTCTAGGATAGAACCTTCATATAGTAAGCACGAAACCTCATGGCCATCGCCGATTTGGACAAGCTGAGGAGTTACCGTACTACACTCGGGTTTCACCGACGGGCATCTATCTGCAAATCGACAGCCGACTGTCGGCATATTTTTTAAAGATGGCACAATGCCTTGAATTGTAGTTAGCTCACTAACTTCGATATCAATGCGTGGAATGGATGCCATTAATTGCTTCGTATAAGGATGCTTTGGATTATAGAATAGATTGTCCACATTCGTGCGCTCTACAATTTTCCCAGCATACATAATGATGACTTCATCACACATTTCTGCCACTACACCTAAATCATGCGTAATCAATATAATGGACATATCATTTTCCGCCTGAATTTTTCTCAGCAATTCAAGTATTTGTGCTTGTACAGTTACATCTAGTGCAGTAGTAGGTTCATCAGCAATTAAAAGCTTTGGATGACAAGCGATGGCAATCGCAATCATGACCCTTTGTCGCATCCCCCCTGATAGTTGATGTGGATATTCGTCGACAATTTTATCTGGTCTTGGTATGCCTACACTCTTTAATAATTCAATTGACTGCTGTCTTGCATCAGTTTTCGAGATTGGTAGATGGTTTAATAAAATCTCTTCAATCTGATTGCCAATTGTAAATACAGGGTTTAAAGATGTCATAGGCTCTTGAAAGATCATACTAATATCTTTTCCTCGTATTTTATTCATCTCATCACTTTTGTAGCCCTCAATATTTTTGCCTTGGAACTTTATTTCTCCGCCAGTAACTTTGCCAATCCCTTGAGGAAGTAGCTGCATGATCGACAGTGACATAACACTTTTTCCACAACCAGATTCCCCTACAATACCTACAATTTGGCCGGGCTTAACGGAAAACGAAACGTTATCCACCGCGTGATATATATCTCCGTCTATATCAAAACCAGTTTTAAGGTTTTTCACTTCAAGCATTAAATTCATTGCAATCATCACACCTTTTTGTATTTTTTCTAAATAGAAATATGTAGTAAAAACTTACGATGACAATCTTTTCTGATTCAATATTCAGAAAAAAGGATTCAAAATTGATTAAACTTATTTCAATATCATTTCTACTCAAATATTTATTAGTTTTTAAATAGTTCAATTTAAAAACATATTAATAAAATTTTTACAGTAGAAATAAAAAAATCATCTAACTATATACTTATGGAATTATCTGAAAATTATTCATATTGCTATTTTATATAGAAATAACGCATTTAATCAAGAGTTTTTTTACAACTCTCATAATGTTATATACATAAAAAACCATACAACTATTACAAAAAATTATATAATTTTTCTATTCTTTTTAAACATATATTTGTTCACATTCTTATTTTTTCTATTATCCAACATTTATTTATTATTTAAATATACTAATAATCTACATTATATTTCATGTTCTTCTCTCTTAATTCATTCTTTTATTTGGTAAACTTGAAGATTATAGGAACAATTCGATATTTCTGTTTATTTTAAATATTCAATAATTATATTTATATAATTTTTCGGTTTAAAGTATTAACATCAAAAAGCACTTTTTGCTACAGTAAAAAACTATTTTTTTATAAATTTTTCTAAACGTACATCTTCATAAAAAAAAACGATCATTGGCTAATTTAACCATGATCGTTTTTTATTAATTTTTCTTAACCTATAGTGCTCCAGCTTTAAGTTTTGCATGCCAGTCTTTTAAAAATGGAATATCTTCTTCTTTAATAGCACCTGATTCGTTTGCTGCTTCAATTAGATAATCAAAGTTAGTTAAAGATACATATTGAATGCCGGCTTCTTCGAATGCTTGCTCAGCACGTGGTAAATTATATGTGTAGACACAAACAACACCTAATACCTCACACCCCGCTGCACGTAAAGCTTCTACTGCTGTAATCGAAGAACCACCTGTTGACACAATATCTTCTACTACAACGACTTTTTGCCCCGCTGCGTATTTTCCTTCAATTTGATTTCCACGACCATGCTCTTTTGCTTTTGAACGTACGTACACCATTGGTAAGTCTAAAATATCGCTTACCCATGCAGCATGTGGAATACCTGCTGTAGCAGTACCAGCTACAATTTCTGTACCTTCAAAATTTTCTTTAATAATTTTTGCTAAGCCGTTTGCCAATTGCTTACGGATAACTGGATCTGAAATAGTTAAA
Source organism: Lysinibacillus sp. NPDC093210 (assembly GCF_044753985.1). Taxonomy (NCBI): domain Bacteria; kingdom Bacillati; phylum Bacillota; class Bacilli; order Caryophanales; family Bacillaceae; genus Lysinibacillus; species Lysinibacillus sp. NPDC093210. The sequence goes on from NZ_JBIVOE010000002.1 coordinate 460,162, forward strand.
CGTGTATCACAGTAAATCGGTGATTGAATGCCCGATGCCCATGTGAAAAGATCTGTTGGGTTTAATTCGACTGCGCCAACCTTAAGCATAGCGTGTGCGATTTCGTTTTGTAATGTCATTTTGTTGCCTCCCATAATTCACTTACGATTTTATATGCTACTACTGGATCTTGAGCACCTGTTACGGCACGCCCTACTACAATTAATGAAGACCCATCACGTTTTGCACCATCTGGCATAGCGATGCGTTTTTGGTCGTGTGCATCACCACCAGCTAAACGGATACCTGGTGTGACACGTAAGAAGTTCTCACCGCACACTTCAGCGATTGCCTGTGCTTCATGAACTGAGCAGACAACACCATTTAAGCCCGCTTGTTTTGTTAAGCTAGCATAATGTAGTACAGATTCTTGTAATGTTAACGCAATTTTTTGCTCCGCTTGCATTTGCGTTTCCGTAGTAGATGTTAGTTGTGTCACAGCAATCAATACTGCACGCTCTCGACCTGCTGGTGTACCCGCTTCTAGTCCTTCGAGTGCAGCTTCCATCATTGGACGCCCACCTGCAGCATGTACATTGACTAAATCTACTCCTAATTTTGCTAAGCCCTTCATCGCTGAACCAACAGTATTTGGAATATCATGTAGCTTTAAATCTAGGAAAATATCGTGCCCTAAATCCTTCACTTTACGTACAATATCAGGACCTTCCTGCATATAAAGCTCCATACCAATTTTTACGAAAAGAGGCTCTTGAAAATGTGCTAAAAACTTGAAAACTTCCGCTTCACCTGGGAAATCAAGTGCTAGTATTGGTTTTGTATTCATTAACGATGGCTCCTTCCGATTATGTCCGTAATATGCTCTACGCCTAATGCGTCAAGCTTTGCTGGTAACTCCTCAATGATGTTCGGACAAACGAAATGGTCAACAAAATTGGCTGTCCCAACTGCGACTGCTGATGCACCTGCTGACATAAAGTCAATGACATCTTGCGCTTCGCTCACTCCGCCCATTCCAATAATCGGAATATTGACGGCTTTATATACCTCATATACCATACGAATGGCAACTGGTTTTACTGCAGGGCCAGATAAGCCCCCTGTACCATTTGCAATTACTGGTTTACCTGTACGTTCATGCAAACGCATGCCAATTAATGTGTTAATCATCGTAATTCCATCCGCTCCACCAGCTTCAACTGCTTGAGCGATTTCTACGATATTCGTTACATTTGGTGATAATTTCACGTAAACAGGGACTTCAGAAACAGCTTTTACTGCTGCAACGAGCTCTCGTGCTGTTGCGGGGTCTGTACCGAATTGAATGCCCCCACATTTGACGTTCGGGCAAGAAATATTCAGTTCTAGCGCTTTTACATTTGGTGCTGCAGAGATGCGACGTGCAACTTCTACGTAATCTGCAGTTTCAGTACCAGCTACATTAGCGATAATTGGCACATCATAGCCTTCTAAAAACTTTAATTCTTCATTCATTACTTTTTCAATACCTGGATTTTGTAAGCCAATGGCATTTAGCATCCCTGCTGCTGTTTCCGCTACACGTGGTGTTGGATTGCCAGGTCTTGTTTCCACTGTTGTTGCTTTAATCATAATAGCGCCAAGCTTCGATAAATCGTACAGCTGAGCATATTCACGACCAAAGCCAAAGCAACCTGAAGCTGGCATAATTGGATTTTTTAAATCTAAGCCAGGTATTTGGATATTTAAACGACTCATAATGCCACCGTACCTTTCGGAAATACTGGACCGTCAGAGCATACTTTGACATAGTCTTTTTCAATTTGATCGGTTGTCTTGCACACACATGCAAAGCAAGCGCCAATGCCGCAGCCCATGCGTTCTTCAAACGATAAATAGCCTTCTTTTTCTGGGTAGAAGCCTTCTAACGCTTTTAGCATCGGTAGAGGGCCACAAGAATAGAACACATCAAACTCCGGCGCACGCGTTTCTAACACGTTTGTTACAAAGCCCTTCGTTCCTTTCGATCCATCTACAGTTACGTAATGTGTTTCACCAAGTGCATTAAACTCTTCCTCATAGAAGCAAACATCTTCTGTTTGGAAGCCTAATACATGGATTGTTTTCACGCCACGAGCATTAAGCTGTTTTGATAGTTCATGTAAAGGTGGTACACCGATGCCGCCACCAACTAACAATGCCGTCCCACCCGTCTTTACAGCATCGACTGGGAAGCCATTACCAATTGGGCCAAGGACATTGACTAACTGTCCTTCACGATTTGTCGCTAACACTTGCGTTCCTCGACCTTCCGCACGATAAATCATTGTAAATTCACTATTTTCTTTATCTATGTTTGCAATACTAATAGGTCGACGTAAAAGCGGCTCCAATGAATCTGACACCTTTACATGGACAAACTGGCCAGGAGTCATATCCTGAACCAGTTCACCATGTAGTGTCAATTCGAAAATGTTTGTCGCAATTTGCTTTTGAGAGACGACCGTCATTTTCTCTTGACGAATCATATTAATGTACTACCTCCGCTTTCGGCATTTGTTCTGCTGTAAATGTCATTGATTCAATTACACGTAGCATTGCTTCTGCTGTATCTAATGACGTTAAGCAAGGTACGCCATTTTCTACAGACTCACGACGAATTCGGAATCCATCACGAGCTGGCTGCTTGCCTTTTGTTAATGTGTTGACTACTAACTGAGCTTCACCATTTTGAATTAAGTCTAGTAACGTTTGTCCTTTTGCACCAATTTTCCCTACTACATCTGTACGAACGCCAGCTGCCTCAAATGCTTGTGCTGTACCTTCTGTCGCTACAATGCGATAGCCGACTGTTGAGAAACGTTTAGCAAGTGCAATTGCTTCTTCTTTATCCTTATCAGATACAGTGAATAATACTGTGCCTTCTGTACGGATTTCCATACCAGCTGCAACTAAGCCTTTGTACAGGGCTTTTTCTAATGTTGCATCCTTACCCATTACTTCCCCTGTTGATTTCATTTCAGGTCCTAATGTGATGTCCACACGGCGTAATTTTGCGAATGAGAATACTGGTACTTTAACAAACACACCTTTTTGCTCTGCCGCTAAGCCAGTTGGATAGCCTTGCTCTACGATTGATTTACCAAGAATCGCTTTCGTTGCAATGTTTGCCATTGGAATGTTCGTAATTTTACTTAAGAACGGTACTGTACGAGATGAGCGAGGATTAACCTCAATCACATACACTTCACCTTGCGAAATTACATATTGGATATTCATTAAGCCGATGATGCCAAGTCCTTTTGCTAGACGAGTCGTGTAATCGACTAAAGTATCTTTTTGCGTTTGTGTTAATTTTTGTGGTGGGTATACAGAAATCGAGTCACCAGAGTGTACCCCTGCACGTTCGATATGTTCCATAATACCTGGGATTAATACATTTTCACCGTCACAAATCGCATCTACCTCAATTTCTTGACCCGTTAAGTAACGGTCTACTAAAACTGGGTGATCAGGTGAAGCCTCAACAGCGTTCTCCATATAATGTTGTAATTCTTCCTCGTTATAAACAATTTCCATCGCTCGTCCACCAAGAACATATGAAGGGCGTACTAACACTGGGAAACCTAGACGTTTACCAATCACAAGTGCTTCTTCTGTTGATACCGCAGTTTCACCTGGAGGCTGTGGAATGTCTAATGCATGTAAAGCTTGTTCAAATTTATCACGGTTTTCAGCACGATCGATGTCTTCTAACGATGTACCTAAAATTTTCACACCATTTGCAGCTAATTTATCAGCTAGGTTAATAGCTGTTTGACCACCGAATTGGACAACTACGCCAATTGGTTGTTCTAAATCGATAATGTGCATTACGTCTTCGATCGTTAATGGCTCGAAGTATAACTTATCTGAAATTGAGAAGTCTGTTGATACTGTTTCTGGGTTTGAGTTAATAATGATTGCTTCATAGCCTGCTTCTTGGATAGCCCAAACTGAGTGAACTGTAGCGTAATCGAACTCTACTCCTTGACCGATACGGATTGGACCTGAGCCTAATACGATAACAGATGGTTTTTCAGACTTGATTGATTCATTTTCTTCCTCATAAGTGCCGTAGAAATAAGGTGTTTCTGATTCGAACTCTGCCGCACATGTGTCCACCATTTTATAGACAGGGATAATGCCGTTTTCTTTACGGTATGCATAGATTGCTTCTTGCGTTGTATCCCATAGCTCAGCAATTTTTTTATCCGCAAAGCCTAGACGTTTTGCAGTACGTAATACTTCTTTATCGTTTTTATGGTCAGCAAGTGTTTGCTCCATATCTACAATGTTTTTAAATTTATTTAAGAAGAATAAGTCAATTGCAGACCATTCATGAATTTGTTCGATGGTTACACCGCGGCGCAATGCTTCTCCGATGAAGAATAAGCGTTCATCGCCTGCTTTACGGATGCGCTTTTCAATCCAAGAATCAGAGTTATCTTCAGCATGTTTCAGCTCTAGATGAACTTGACCTGTTTCAAGAGAACGTACAGCTTTTAGCATTGCTTCCTCGAACGTACGACCAAGCGCCATTACTTCCCCGGTAGCCTTCATTTGTGTGCCTAGGTTACGTTTTGCAGATTCGAATTTATCGAATGGCCAGCGTGGAATTTTTGCTACGATGTAGTCTAGTGCTGGCTCGAAGCAAGCATACGTTGAACCTGTCACTGGATTTTTAATTTCATCTAACGTTAAGCCTACTGCAATTTTTGCTGCCAGCTTCGCGATTGGGTAACCCGTTGCTTTTGATGCTAATGCAGATGAACGTGATACACGTGGGTTTACTTCGATTACATAGTAGTTGAAGCTATATGGATCAAGGGCTAACTGTACGTTACAGCCACCTTCAATTTTTAGTGCGCGAATAATATCTAATGAGATATTACGTAACATTTGGTTTTCGCGGTCAGAAAGTGTTTGTGTTGGTGCTACTACGATTGAGTCTCCTGTATGAATACCTACTGGATCGACATTTTCCATGTTACAAACAACGATCGCATTGTCAGCTGCATCACGCATTACTTCATATTCAATCTCTTTCAAGCCAGCGATTGATTTTTCAAGTAAACATTGTGTAACTGGCGAATATTTCAGACCTGATGTTACGATTTCTTCTAGGTCTTGGTCGTTATAGCAAATACCGCCGCCTGTACCTCCAAGTGTGAATGCAGGACGAACGATTACTGGATAACCGATTTTTGCGACAAAGTTTTTCGCTTCATCTAAGTTATGAATAATGTCTGATTCCGGTACTGGTGCACCTAGTTCGTACATTAAGTTACGGAATAAATCACGGTCTTCTGCTTTATGGATAGCATCTAGTTTCGTACCAAGAATTTCGATATTTAGTTCATTTAAAATACCTGAGTTGTCTAACTCGATTGCCATATTTAAACCTGTTTGACCACCTAGTGTTGGTAGAATTGCATCTGGACGTTCTTTACGTAAAATGCGTGATACAAATTCTAGTGTGATTGGCTCAATGTAAACTTTGTCTGCAATTTCAGTATCTGTCATAATTGTTGCAGGGTTTGAGTTTATTAAAATAACGCGGTAGCCTTCTTCTTTTAATGAAAGACAAGCTTGTGTTCCTGCATAGTCAAATTCTGCTGCTTGTCCGATGACGATTGGGCCAGACCCGATTACTAAAATAGTTTCTATATCTGTACGTTTAGGCATGTTGTTTCCCCTTCCCTGCTTCTACTTCCATCATTTCAATGAATTCATCAAATAAGTGGTTTGAATCCTCTGGTCCCGGTGATGCTTCTGGGTGATATTGTACTGTGAAAATCGGATATTTCTTATGACGTACACCTTCACAAGTACCATCATTTAATGCGACATGTGTTAATTCTAAATCTGTATCTTTTAAAGACTCAATATCGATTGCATAGCCATGATTTTGAGATGTTAAGTCTGTACGACCTGTGCGTAAATCTTTAACCGGGTGGTTACCTCCGCGGTGACCGAATGGTAATTTAAATGACTTCGCGCCACTCGCTAATGAGAAGATTTGGTGGCCTAAGCAAATACCGAACATTGGCACTTTTCCGATTAAATTGCGTACCGTTTCGATACCTTCTGCAACGTCTTCAGGATTCCCTGGACCGTTTGACAGCATAATGCCATCAGGATGCCATGCTAAAATTTCTGCTGCTGGTGTGTTGTAAGGTACAACTAGTACATCACAATCACGTTTATTTAATTCACGGAGAATACCATGCTTCATACCGTAGTCAATTAATACTACTCGTTTGCCACGTCCTGGTGATGGATAAGCAGCCTTTGGCGTTACTTCGCGAACATGATGCGTAATCGCTGGTGTAGCCTGTAGTTTTGCGACGATTTCTTCTACATTCACTTCTTCGTCAGCCGCTGTTAAAATCGCTTTAACAGATCCTTTGCTACGAATAATGCGTGTTAATTTACGTGTATCAATCCCTTCAATCCCTGGGATATCCTTTGATGTTAAATATTCATCAACTGTTAAATCACATCTGAAGTTTGACGGTGTTTTTGCTAGTTCGCGAACTACAAATCCACGAATTGCAGGTGTGATTGATTCGAAATCATCACGGTTAATACCGTAGTTACCGATAAGTGGGTATGTTAACGTTACGATTTGTCCGTAGAATGAAGGGTCTGAAATCGTTTCTTGATATCCTGTCATCCCTGTTGTGAATACGACCTCGCCTTGTGAAGCTCGCTCGCTACCGAACGCTGTGCCTGTAAATACTGTGCCATCTTCTAAAATAAGTAAACGTTTTTTCATTACTCTGCCTCCTGGTATACGATATTACCTTCAAAAATTGTTACTACTGGCCAACCTTTTGCAATCCAACCATTGAAAGGTGTATTGCGACCTTTTGATACAAAACCTTCTGCATCAATTGTTTGTTCTTTCTTTACATCAATTAAAACCATGTCAGCTGATGCACCAACTTGTAGCGTTCCATATGGTAAGTCGAAAATTTGTGCTGCTTTCACAGTCATCCAATCAATCAATTGCTTTAAAGTCCATTTCCCTGTTTCAACAAATTGTGTATACATCAGTGGGAATGCTGTTTCAAAGCCGACGATGCCGAACGGTGCGCCAACCATACCACAACATTTTTCTTCGATTGTATGTGGCGCATGATCTGTTGCGATGCAGTCGATTGTGCCATCAAGTAATGCTGCGTGTAGAGAATCTTTATCGTCTGCACCGCGTAATGGTGGGTTCATTTTCCAGTTAGCATCATCGGATGGAATATCCATCTCTTCAAGTAATAAGTGGTGTGGACAAACTTCTGCAGTGACGCGAATACCTGCTGCTTTTGCGTCACGTACTGCACGCACCGATTCTTTTGTTGATACGTGGCACACATGGTAGCGTGCGCCCGCAGCCTCTGCGAGAAGAACATCGCGCGCAATTTGAACAGATTCACAAATAGATGGAATACCCGGTAGTCCTAATTCTTTATTACGCTTGCCTTCATGCATGACACCATCATAAATTAATGAATTATCTTCACAGTGTGCTACAACAACCATGTTATGCTTTGCAGCATCCTGCATTTGTTCATACATCGTGGAGGCTAATTGAATTCCTACACCATCGTCTGAAAATGCTACAGCGCCATGTGCTTTTAATTCCGCGATATCCGTACGAACTTCACCTGAAATGTCTTGCGTTAATGAACCATATGGCAAGACACGAATCACTGCGCTTTCTTGAATAAGACCGTTAATTAGTTGCATGTTTTCTACAGTGTCAGGCACTGGTTTCGTATTCGGCATTGCACAAATCGTTGTAAAACCACCTTTCGCTGCAGATGCAGAGCCTGTGGCAATTGTTTCTTTATGTTCAAAACCTGGCTCTCGTAAATGTGTGTGCACATCTACAAAGCCTGGAGCAACAACTAAACCGTTTCCTTCGATAATTTCTGCACCAGCAACATTGACCTCTTGTCCAATGGCAGTAATTTTGCCATCTACCATGGCGATATTCACTGTATGCAGTTCACCTTGTTCATTTAACATTTGTACATTTTGAAGTACTTTTGTCATGTTATTCTCTCCCTTGTAAAATCGTTTCAATAATTGCCATGCGCGTATACACACCATTGCGAACTTGCTCAAAAATTCGAGAACGTTCGCTTTCGACTAGCTCTGATGCAATTTCTACATCACGGTTAACTGGCGCTGGATGCATAATAATTGCTTTTTCCTTCATTTTCTTCTCACGTTCCACTGTCAATCCGTACTCTTCATGATAGCTTTCTTTTGAGAAGCTTTTATTTACTTTATGACGTTCATGTTGTACACGAAGTAACATAATGACATCGCTTATTTCAATTAAATCGTCCCAGGAATGATGTGCTTTAAAATCCCCTGCCCATTCTTCTGGGCAAAGAAAATGCACATTTGCTCCTAGTCGTTGTAACGCCGAAGCATTTGATTTTGCAACACGACTATGAGATATATCCCCAGCGATTGTGATATTTAACCCTTCAAAAGAACCAAACTCTTTTTTTATCGTGTACAGATCCAGCAATGATTGTGATGGATGTTGACCAGCGCCATCTCCTGCGTTTATAACTGCAACATGAATGCCTTCTAGTAGCTCGTTATAATATTCATCTTCTTGTGCTCGGATAACGACCGCATCTATGCCTATCATCTCTAATGTTTTGACCGTATCGTACATTGTTTCACCCTTTGTCACACTTGAAAAGCTTGCGTCAAACGGGATTACAGTGCAGCCAACTTTCCGCTCTGCCATCTCAAAACTTGTTTTCGTTCGAGTACTCGGTTCAAAAAATAAGTTTGCAACGTTGTAAGCACGAGATAACGATGATGTTTCGCCATTTTCAAAAGCCTGCGCACGATGTAAAATGCTGCTAATCTCTTCAGTTGTTAAATGTTCCATTGATAATAAGTTCTTCATCATGTACCTCCATTAGATTGTGTGTCATGAACGTCTATGTATGACGTTCTGCATTATTTAAGTATCTAAATAATATAAAAGCCCCGCTGATGTCATCAGCGAGGCATAAGGAGGCGTGACAAACTATAGTAAGCCGAATGCTTACCTATTGCCTGTCCACAACTTCCCTTTTTTTGCCTCTCTGGACAATTCATTAAAAGGTACTACTATGAATTATTATTTTGATTGTAAGGTACTGGTATATCGGCTTCTTTTTTACCTGGTAATACCGCATTTAGCACAACTCCGATAATCGCTGCTAACGCCATACCTTCTAAACTTAGTGATTCTGTGACGATAAATTTCGCACCGCCGATACCTATTACTAGAATAACAGAGGCAATCACTAGATTACGGCTGTTACCAAAGTCGACATGATTATCTACTAGCATACGGAGACCGCTTGAAGCGATAATACCGAACAGCAGAATGGAAACTCCGCCAAGAACAGCTGTTGGAATTGTTGCGATTACTGCCATTGCTTTCCCGAAGAATGACAGGAAAATCGCCACTACTGCTGCTCCTGCTATTACATACACACTGTAAACTCGTGTGATAGCAAGAACACCAATATTTTCACCGTACGTTGTTTTTGGTGGACCACCAATGAATGCACTAACTAATGTCCCAAAGCCATCACCTAGTAATGAACGATGTAAGCCTGGTTCTTTAATATAATCTCGATTCACTACTTTTCCAAGCACGAGCTGGTGACCGATATGCTCTGAAATTGTCACAATAACAATCGGTACCATCGCTAGTAAAATCGTAGATGTAATTGTAAAGTCATAATCTACACCAGGAATGATGAAATGTGGTACTGCAAACATCTTTGCTTCTTTAATCGGTTCGAAGTTGACGATACCGATAAAAATCGAGTAAACATAGCCAACGATTAGGCCGATTAAAATCGGCATCGTACTTAAAATCCCCTTAAAGAAGATTGTAAAAATAATTGCCGTAAATAGTGTGACAAGTGCTGCTGAGAAATGCAGTAAGTTATATTCTCCATCAACATTCATCGCCATGCCTACTGCTGTTCCTGATAAGCCAAGGCCGATGACCATAATAACCGGGCCTACTACGATTGGCGGAAGGATCTTCATAATCCATTTATAGCCGCTCTTCCAAATGATGAGTGACACAATGCCGTAGGTTACACCGACGGCCATTGCCCCTATCATGGCGTTACCTGGGTTGACACTTAAGCCATTGTCATCTAAACCGCCTGCGGCAAGTAAAATTGGTGCGATAAAGGCAAACGATGAGCCTAAATATGCTGGTACTTGAAACTTCGTTATTAATAAGAAGAACAATGTGGCAATCCCGCTTGTTAGAAGGGCGATTGCTGGACTAAGGCCTACTAGCTGTGGTACTAAAATCGTTGACCCGAACATGGCAAACATGTGTTGAAAGCTTAATGTCACTAATTGGACTGGGGTCGGTTTATCATTTATATCTAATACTGCCTTTGACATAACGTTTCCTCACTTTTTAGTTAGTCTTCTTTATAAATAATGACGCAATCTTCACCATCGACTTCAGTTAAATTGACAACGATGCGCTCTGTGCCAGATGTCGGTACATTTTTTCCAACGTAGTCAGCTCGAATTGGTAGCTCTCGGTGCCCTCGATCTATCAACACTGCCAGTTGAATTTGTGCTGGTCTTCCTAAATCCATTATGGCATCTAATGCAGCACGGACTGTACGACCTGTATATAGTACATCATCGACTAAAATAATTTTTTGATTGGCAACAACATAATTGATATCCACTTGCTCGACATGTGCCTGCTCATTTTCATGCTTTGTCGATAAATCATCTCGGTAAAGAGTAATGTCTAGCTCCCCTGTACGAATGGCTTTTCCTTCTATTTTTTCGATACGCTCCGCTAAGCGTCTCGCTAGAAAGGCACCGCGCGTTTTTATACCGACTAAAATACATTCATCAATACCTTTATTACGTTCAATAATTTCATGTGCAATACGTGTTAATGCTCTTGTCATCGATGGCCCATCTAATAGCTCATTTTTTGACATCTTTTGTCCTCCTCTCTTGAATCTATTTTCAGTGTTGTCCATTATGCGCAACTTTTATTAAAGTATTACCTCTGGAAAGCTGTAGCACAATCGAATTGTTACGTGATGCTTCCTAAGTCGTAAAGCATCATTACAACGGCATAAAAAAACCTCTCGAGGCGAATAGCCTGAGAGGGTTGAGTACGTGTTTAAATAGCATGTCGGAAAAATTTGCAGCACAAATTTTCACAACACGTTCACATGTACCTTCTCAGCCTCTCTGGACTGCCATTAAAGGTGAATATTAAGTTAAAGTCGTTCATTCACTTTCGTTAGTATAGACCTTCTTTAAATATTCGTCAATCCTTATTTCGTAATTCATCTAATAATTCTACATAATCAACAGGAAGTGGTGCTTCAAACTCCATATATTCGCCTGTTGTAGGATGATTGAATCCTAAAACGCCTGCATGTAATACTTGTCCACCAAAATCAATTGTCTTTCTCGGTCCATATTTTGGATCACCAACAAGAGGGAATCCAATATAATTCATATGCACGCGAATTTGGTGTGTACGTCCCGTTTCGAGACGACACTCTACTAGTGTGTATTCACCGAAGCGTTCAATCACTTGGAAGTGTGTTACCGCATGTTTACCTTTATCAACAACTGCTTGTTTTTGACGATCCTTTTGGTCACGACCAATTGGTGCGTCAATTGTCCCTTTATCATGTGCGATATGTCCATGAACAAGAGCTGTATATTTACGCGTTACTGTTTTATTAACAAGTTGATCGACTAATGATTCGTGTGCAACATCATTTTTCGCTACCATAAGTAAACCTGATGTATCTTTATCGATACGGTGTACAATACCTGGACGTAAAATACCATTAATGCCCGATAAATCTTTACAGTGATACATTAAACCATTTACAAGTGTCCCTGCCATATGACCAGGTGCTGGATGGACAACCATCCCCTTTGGTTTGTTGACAACGAGCACATCCGCGTCCTCATAAACAATTTCAAGTGCTAGGTTTTCAGCAATTACATCTAATGGCTCTGCTTCTGGCACGATGATTTCTACAACATCGCCTGCTTTTACCTTATATTTCGCTTTTACTGTCTCACCATTTACTTTGACAATTCCTTCAGTAATCCAATTGCTAATTTGTGTACGAGACCACTCTGTCTGTATACTTGAAATCGCTTTGTCAATGCGCTCTCCTTGCTGTTGTTCTTCGATTGTATATGATACTTGCGTCATTGTTTCACCTGTTTCTTTTCTTTTTTATCTTCGGCGATTAAACCAATCATTAATACGACAACGGCAATTGTTAATGCTGCATCTGCAATATTAAAAATTGGGAAATCGTAATTCATAATAGGGATTAATACGTCGACAAAATCTACTACTTCTCCTCTAAATAAACGGTCAATAAAGTTACCAATGGCACCGCCCAATAAAAGCATTAAACCCACTTGAAAAAGAGGCTTGCCCTTTGCTTCTTTGTGATAAAAGTAAATGATGGCACAAATAACCCCTATTGTTACAATAGAAAATAACCACATTTGCCCCTCAAGCATTCCCCATGCTGCACCTCTATTACGATGAGATAAAATGCCAAACCATGGATCCCATACGGAAATACGCTCACCAAACTCCATATTTTTCACAATTAGCCATTTTGTCCATTGATCTAAAATAATCACAAAAGCGGCCAATCCATAATATTTATACACAGCTATTCCTCCGTTCACTCAACATCTAACCTATTCTACCATAAGAGCTTATATAGCAATAACTAATATAACATGAAAATATGACGGAAACACAAGGCTGCAGTCCAAAAGTAGAAATCGGCCCTCTTCGCAATTCTACTTTGCATGCAAAAATGCTGTTCCCTAATAAGCACAATAATCCGTATAGCTGAGAATTTAAATTATTGAGTATTAATAAACAAAAACTGCGTTTGACTTTCGCTACGAGTGACACGTTCCACGGGCTTGGCTTCCATCTCCTCGTCACTTCGTTCCTACGGGGCTTTCTGCTCAAGCTCATCCCGCTAAAGTCGCCATTCTCTGCGAAAATCAAAGGCTTCTATTAACTCAATTCTAAAGCTGTATTATTCTACCATTGCGAGACCTATATATTGAAAAGTGAGACAATCATATCTTCACCTTTATAATTTTATTGGGCTAGAGCGAAATATTATATGAGTAGTCTATACTAGTTGATTGGAGTGGAAGGCGTCACACCCTGCATGAACAGCACGAGCTGAAAATCCATTTTTTCGGCTTTTGCCGAAAAAAATAGTTGAAGCCTTGCCTGCGGAAAGGGAGCGCCTGTAACCGAAATCACCGTTTGCCTATGATTGGCCAAAAATAAAATAGACAGTAGACCAACCCCAATTTCTTTGAGTTGGTTGACCGTCTATGCTTTCTTCACAATAAAAGTAATAGAGTGAAAGTATTAGAACCTATGCAGTTTCAGATTCTTTCGAGTGTACGCGCTTCATAAAATCATTTACATCAGCTGGTACTTTACGATCTAACAATGACACAACAATTACAGAAAGGAAACCTACTGGTACAGTAACAATACCTGGGATTTTAAATTGTAGGAAACTTGGCAGTGTTCCTGGTAAGAAAATCATCCACATGGACACAACAAGGCCTATCACCAATCCAGCAATAGCCCCTTTTTCTGTCATACCTCTCCACCAAATACCTAATATAAAAATCGGTGTAAACGTACTCGCAGCAACCGTAAATGCTAAAGCGACTAAATGACCGATAGATGCATCCTTAACGAGTAAACCTAGTCCGCCATAAAGAATACCTAAAATAACAATGGCTACTTTTCCAGCAACTACTCGCTGTTTTTGCGTAATGTCTTTTTTCATAAAGCTTGCATATAAATCATGTGCTAATGCTCCTGAGCTAGTAATGAATAGTCCTGATAAATTAGAGAAGATTGCAGCGAAAGCCCCTGCAATAACAAGACCGAGAAGCCAATCGCCTCCCAAGGCAAGCGCAGTCGTTGGAATAACCATGTTATTGCCACCGAGTACTAAATCTCTCATCACTTCTTCACTTGCACTACCTGAGATGAAAATAGCACGGCCAACAACGCCTAAAAATACCGCTAACAAGAAGAACGTACTGGCAATTCCAATGGCCATCAAAGCGGATTTACGGGCAGCCTTAGCACTTGGATTCGTATAAAAACGCAATAAAATATGCGGTAATCCAATAGTACCTAGCGCTAAACCGATTGTCATACTTATCGTTTGCCAAAACGTTGGGAAATAAAAGCCTGTCCCTGTCCATGCCGCACCATCAAAATTAATATCACTACCATCCAATGCATAAGGTGATGTTCCTGTAATAGGACCATTAAAGGAATTGATGGCTGCTAAAATTTTATCGTAATGCAAGCCCCCATACATTGCTGCAATCAGCATTACAATGAACGCACCTAGACGAATCCAAAGCTCTAATGCTTGGTTGATTGTCGTCCCCTTCATTCCGCCTATTCCTACGTAGAAAATCATCACTACACATGTAAAGATAATACCAAATTCATAGGATGTACCAAAAAACATACTTAATATTTGTGCTGCTCCTAACAGCTGCGGCGCCGCATAGAAGCCTGAAATCGCTAAAACAACAATTACTGCAGCTAAACGAGCTCGTCTACTATGAAAGCGATAGGCTAAAAAGTCTGCCACAGTAAATGCCCCAAAACGTCTCAATGGTCCTGCAACAAAAATGGCTAGTAGCGTCAAGCCAATTGAGAAGCAAAATGCATAATACGCACCATCATAGCCTAGCTGAAATGTTAAACCAGCAATCCCTAAAAATGTAGCTGCACTTAAGTAATCTCCTCCAATTGCTGATCCATTCGTAAACCATCCAAAGCTCCGTCCCCCAACGAAGAAATCAGATGCCGTTGTATTTTTTTTCGTTAAATACGTAATGTACACAATGGTTCCCATTAGTGCAATTGTCAACAACATCTTTGGTTCTAAAATCGTCTCAATCATTCAACCTACCCCCTTTAGTGAACTACTTATTTGACATTTCATATTTTTTCAAGCGCTTTTCATACAAAGTCGTATGGACATATGCAATAACAAAGGCCATCACCATCATGACAACTGTCGTGACAAACCACGTTACAGTCATGCCTCCCCATACTTTCTTAAATGCAATTTCAGGAGCAAACCAATTCATTACTGGGATACTAAAAATTAAAATAAAATAAAATACCGTTAAGCTAAAGCCTGTAGTAAACTCATCCTTCATAATTTTATGTGTCGTCGGATCTAACGGTGGCAAATCTCTGACATCCACAGTTCCAGCCTCCACATACTCATAATCATGACTCCCCGCCATATTACTAACCCCCTTTTGTCTAAGTGAATAATTATCTGAAATTTCAAATTATTATTCACTACAACTATTCTATTCTATTTTTCTAATAATATAGGTACAATATTTTGCTGTATTAGTACAAAATATTGCTATTTTAAGTTAAAATACTTTTATCAATCTTCTTTTTATTTTTTGATTTTAGAAAGGGGCTGTTTAGCATTTTAAGCGTCGTCTGGTACGTTGAGAATTCAATGGAAAAACAGCAAATGATAGGATGGCTAGAAGAATTCCTCCCATATACATTTACTGAATGTACACAACCGAGTGCACAAGAGGTGGCAATTTTCGTCTATGAAATTAACCATTTATTTGATTGGGTAAAGGTCAAACGATTAAAGAAAAATTATCCTAATAGTATTATTGTCCCTATTGTTGCAGTACACTTAACCTATTCAGTAGGTATTGCCATTGAATTAAATTTACTAGCACTTCTTATTAAACCTTTGCAAAAACAAAAATTTTTACGAATTGTAAAAAAGCTTTATACATCCTATAAAGATCAGCAAGCAAGTACCGTTACGATGCTTGAGCTATCACAACAAATCCCACACAATCATACGTCACCATTTCGCGAAGCTTTTTTGAGACGACTAATACGAGGTGAAATTAGCAACGAACAGGAAATTGTACAAGCTTCTTCGTTTTTATCAACTGACTGTATTCCAAATATCGTTTTTTTAATCCAAGGCTATGTAGATGCTCAGCAAAACCGACCGATACTGTACGATGCAAGTAGTGTAATTACCAATGTCTTTCGTCAGCATTTTTCGGACAAAGCACCGCTGTCCTTTTTAAATTTCGAGCGTTACTTATTATTGCTGATGCGGATTCCTCATACGTATACATCATTTAAACATTGGACAGAGGGTGTCACTACTTTACTGACTGTTATCGAGCTTTTAAAAAGAGATTATAATATCCACCTTTTTATAGGAATTGGTGGTGTGTTTTTGCAATCTATGCAAGTTAAAGAATCCTACAGTCAGGCTAGAAAAGCACGTAGAAAGCCACCTGTAGATAATATTCATATACGATTTTACGAGGACTTAACGAAGCATGAACAGCTACAAAAGGCTATTCAATATATTGAGGAGCATTATGATGAGCAACTAATTATTAGTGATGTCGCCAAATCAATTAATTTTAGTCCTACTCACTTTAGTCGCTTATTTAAAAAAGAGACTGGTCGTAATTTTGTTGATTATGTAGCGTATACTCGCATAATTAAAACACTCCCCTATTTACGGAAATTTGACTACACCATTGAAAAAATCTCAGCAAGTTCTGGCTTTAATACACCCAATTATTACAGTCTTACATTTAAAAAATATGTAGGAATTTCTCCAACTGACTACCGCAATACAATCGAAATATTGTTTAAGTAAATATACTGAATGCCCGGTTCTCAAAACAACTTCGTACAGACACCCTCGCTTACGTCCCATTCAACGTTACTTTCCACTATCGTACTTAACTATAGATCGGTATGTTCACAGCTATCCATTCATATAAAAAATGAGCAGTCGATTTCAGCATCGACTGCTCATTTTTATTTCATGAAATTTTATACGTAATACTTTTCAACAACTTCTGCACAACGAGCACATACTGTTGGTTGCGCTTCATTTGTTCCAACTGTTGCAGAAATTGACCAACAACGCTCACATTTCTCGCCTGTTGCTTTTTCAACAACAATTGATACATGTTCTAATGCTAGCGCTTCAGCAGGAGCTGATTCAATTGGTGCTACCTCAAAAGCAGAAACGATTGAAAGCTGAGCAAAATCAATGTTTGCATCATTCAATAATGCTAATACTTCTGGTTTTGCATAAACTGTTACTTTCGCTTCAAGAGATTTACCGATTGTTTTAGCATTTCGAGCTTCTTCTAAAGCTTTTAAAATATCATCACGTACATCGATAATTGTTTCCCATTTTTCACGTAGCTCATCGAAGTTTGCTTGCTCAACTACTGATGGGAAGTCTGTTAATTGAACTGATACCTCTTCCACAACACCTTGAGCGTGTAAATAAGACCATACTTCATCTGTTGTATGCGGAATAATAGGTGTCATGATTTTTACTAAAGTCATTAATGTATCGTAAATAACTGTTTGCATTGCACGACGATCGTGATTGTCATGACCTTCAATATAAACAACATCTTTTGCGATGTCTAAGTAGAATGAAGATAGTTCTACAGCAACAAAGTTATTAACCGCATGGTAGACAGCAGCAAAATCATAACGATCATAAGCGCTACGTACTGTTTTCAATACATCTTGTAAACGCATGTAAATGTATTGATCCATTTCACGTAAATCTGCATATGGTACACGGTCTTTCAATGGATTGAAATCAGCTACATTGCCGTGTAAGAAACGGAATGTATTACGGATTTTACGGTAAACTTCAGATACTTGCTTTAACATATCCATTGAAATACGAACATCGGCAGTATAATCTACAGAAGCTACCCATAGGCGTAAAATATCAGCACCGTATTGATCCATTACCTTTTGTGGAATAATTACGTTCCCTAGTGATTTACTCATTTTGCGACCATCGCCATCTAGAACGAAGCCATGTGTTAAGAGACCTTTATATGGTGCATAGCCATTAATCGCCACAGACGTAATTAACGACGAGTTAAACCAACCACGGTGTTGGTCAGACCCTTCTAAGTAAAGATCAGCTGGATATTTAATACCACGTTCAACTAGCACACCTTGGTGAGATGATCCTGAGTCAAACCATACGTCCATAATATCGTTTTCTTTCGAAAATTCACCATTTGGACTACCTGGATGTGTAAAGCCTTCTGGTAATAATTCTTTAGCCGTCATTTGGAACCAAATATTTGATCCATGCTCACGGAATAGTGTAGAAATACGTGCAATTGTTTCTGGCGTAATAATCGGCTCACCGTTTTCAGCATAGAAAATTGGAATTGGTACACCCCATGCACGTTGACGAGAAATAACCCAGTCTCCACGATCACGAATCATATTATAAAGACGTGTTTCGCCCCAAGCAGGTGTAAATGCTGTCGATTTAACCGCTTCTAATAATTCATCACGGAAAGCATCAATTGACGCAAACCATTGTGGTGTAGCACGATAAATCACTGGTTTTTTCGTACGCCAGTCATGTGGATACGAGTGCGTAAAGAAGTTCAGTTTTTCTAATGCGCCAACTTCTTCTAATTTGGCAGTAACCATTTTGTTTGCATCATTGTAAAAGACACCTTCAAAGCCTGGTGCTTCGTCAGTATAACAACCACTGTTATCCACTGGACTTAGAATTGGTAAACCGTATAACTTACCAATCTGATAGTCATCTTCACCGTGTCCTGGAGCAGTATGAACACAACCAGTACCAGCCTCAGCAGTAACGTGCTCACCGACCATTACAAGTGATTCACGGTCGTAGAATGGATGTTGTGCTACGATGCGATCTAAAGCTTCCCCTTTTACTTCTTGGATAACTTCATAAGTTTCCCAATCAAGCTCTTTTGCAACTGTTTCAAGCAATTCTTTCGCAATAATGAACTTTTTATCCGCTACTGCAACAACAACATAGATGAATTCTGGATTTAGAGAAATCCCTAAGTTCGCTGGTAATGTCCAAGGCGTAGTCGTCCAAATAATAAATTTCGCATCAGCTGGTACAACACCTTTTGCATCTTTAATCGCAAAGCTAACATAAATAGAAGCTGATTTTACATCTTTATATTCAATTTCAGCCTCTGCTAATGCAGATTCTGAAGATGGTGACCAATATACTGGTTTTAAGCCTTTATAAATATAGCCTTTTTCAGCCATTTTACCAAACACTTCAATTTGTCGAGCTTCAAATTCTGGTTTTAACGTAATATATGGGTTTTCCCAATCACCACGAATACCTAAACGACGGAATTGCTCACGCTGATTGTCGATTTGTTCATAGGCATATTTTTCGCACAGCTCGCGGAAGTCAGCAATAGACATTTCTTTACGTTTTACACCTTTGTTCGTTAAAGCTTGCTCGATTGGTAAACCATGTGTATCCCATCCAGGAATATAGTTGACATGGAAACCTGTCATTGAGCGATGACGTGTGATCATATCTTTCAGCACTTTATTTAATGCGTGACCAATATGGATATCACCATTTGCATATGGAGGGCCATCATGTAGAACATATTCAGGGCGACCTGCTGTACGCTCCATTTGTAGTTTATTGATGTCCATCTCATTCCATTTTTCTTGCATTTTTGGTTCATTCGCAGGTAAATTTCCGCGCATTGGAAAATCTGTTTTTGGCATTAGTAACGTTTCTTTATATTCAACCATTTGTAAATTCCTCCTTTATTTTTTGCAAACAGAGAACAATTGCTAAGCATTTAATTACATTCGACAGATTCTTGTAAGCCCCAAGCAAAGGTAACTAGGACACATCTTGTGCCAATCATTTAAATTACGCCTTTTTGATATACTTTCCTAGTGACACGCAAAACAATCCATTAACAACAAAAAAGCCCCTCAATCCCTGTAAGGGACGAGAAGCTTGAACTCGCGGTACCACCCTAGTTGTAGTACATAATTGTACTACCGCTTGAAAGCACGTTAACGTTGTGCGCTCCGAAATAACTTACTAAACGTTCAGTTATTTAGCTCAGAAGTGATTTTCTTTGTTATTTGCTTGTCTGGGCTCACACTATCCCCAAATCGCTTTTCTACACCTAACAAATACTGTCTTCGTCTCTGCCTATATGCATATCTGTTCTTATTTAATTACTATTACAATAGTATATGGAAATCCATGAATTGCGTCAAGTCATATTCATTACATGACTACGTCACTTTTTCAATGGACGGTTTAGATTTCTTCTGATTCTTGCGCTTCCTCAACAGAAGACTGAATTTCTGTTAAATCAATATCATATTGCAATAAATGATCCCAATCGTCTGCATTAAGCAAATCCAACTGTGCTTCTACAAGCATTTTAAATCGATTGCGGAAAACTTTTGACTGCTTTTTCAGCTCATCTATTTCTATTGTTACTTTACGTGCTTTCGTTAATGCCTCATTAACAATACGATCGGCATTTTTTTCGGCTTCTTTCACAATAAGCTTTGCTTCTTTTTGTGAGTTTCTTCGTACTTCATCTGCTGCCTCTTGAGCGACAACAATTGATTTTTGTAATGTTTCCTCTAAAGAATTAAAATGTCTCGCTTGCTCTAAAGCCATTTCTAGTTGCTTATCGACATCTTTTTTTTCACGGAGTAGTTTTTCATAATCTTTAATAATTTGATCTAAAAATTCATTTACTTCATCTTCAGCATATCCCCTGAAAGATTTTGTAAACTCCTTATTATGTATATCAATAGGTGATAATGGCATACGATCCTTCTCTCCTTTACATGTACATTCGTAATTTCTATTATACAATTGTTCTAACAACTTAGCAGTAAAAATAAATAGAAATTACATGTTTTTTAACCTTTTTGGGTCAAACGACCGATTTGTAAACGAATTTTATCTTTCTTTGTTCGGCCTTCTGTCATTATTATTTTCACGCGACCACTACCTCGTACTGATAAAATATCACCTTCTTGACATTCAAAAGCAACACTATCTCGTTCAGTCCAGTTTACACGCACTTTTTTTCCACTAATAAGTGCTTGTGCTTTTTGACGAGACACTTTTAATATCGTTGCAATAATGACATCCAAACGCATAGAAGAAACGGTATGAGATTCCTCCTGCCAGTCATCTTCATTTTCAATAAGCGCTTGTGACTCTTTAATTGATTCTACATGCACTTTAACCTTTCCAATCCCCGTTAAATGAAGGCGTACATAATCTGCTACCTCTTCAGCGACAACAAACTGCACTTGCTGCTCATTCACCCGAATATCTCCGAATTTAGCCCTGTCTAAGCCTAATGATAATAGGGCACCGAGCACATCTGGGTGGCGTAATTGGACAAATCTTGCAGGATAGTGAATTGTAAATACGGTAAGCTGATAATCTTCCTCTTGCGGTTCGAAATACGTTGGGAAAATAAGCATACGTTGCCGTTCTGCCTCATGAAACAAGCCATCGCTTGTCGTTTGAAGCATAGGATTTTGCGCAATGATAGACATCACGATAAAACGCTGCCTTGGATCTAAAAAATCTGTAAGTTTCGGAGCATAACGGTCTTCCACCTCACGTTGCCAACTTACTACCTGCTCAATAAAAGGCTGCTCGTCCTTCCTAAAATGTTGTATTAAATGCTCCATCTTTCGTTCACCCCATCTACCTCATCCATTTGAAACTACTAGTTTATGTATATCTAGTATTCCCTTTTTACACAAAAAATCCCCACTAATTGTGAGGATTTGGACTAAAACATAAAGAATATTTTTTGAATCACAATAAAAAGCCCATTTTTAATAAAATTCAACATGAATATTGCCACAATCGGAGAAATATCAATCATGCCAATAGGAGGAATGATTTTTCTGAAAAGCCCTAAGTATGGATCACATATTCTTTCAAGAAAACGGCCAATTGCTGAACTTTGAGCAGCTGGTACCCAAGACATTAAAACATATGCTACTAGCATAAATGAGTACACAGTAAACGCTAAATCCAAATAATGCAAAATTATATAAAAAGTCATATAAACTACAATCCTCGCTATTAATTATCGTCTAAAATAAAATTTGAAATTTCGCCAGACACTTCTACATTATCTGGTGTGCATAAGAATATATCTTTGCCTATACGTTGAATATCTCCACCAAGCGCATAAACTGTACCGCTTAAAAAATCGATAATTCGTATACCTTGTTCTCGTTCAATACGTTGCAGATTAACAATTGTTGCTCTTTTGTTTTTTAAGTTTTCTGCGATATCCTGAGCCTCTGCATAAACTCTCGGTTCTACCAATACAACCTTTGCACCTTTTGTATTCATAGCTGCTTGTAAACTAACAATATTATTATTAGCATTTGTACTTTGCGGTACAATTTCATGAATCTGTGCCTTACGTTCTTTGATGACCTTTTTAGATGGTTTAGCTGCATGAATCGGTTGTTGCACGGGTTGTTGCTGTTGAATAGGAGCTTGCGTGATTTCTTCTTCTAGGTCTTCTTCAAGATAAAAGAAGTTTTTAATTTTATTTTTCATGCTCATCCTGTTCCCCTCTTTCATTTCCAACAAGAGCCGTTCCGACTCGAACGAATGTAGCTCCTTCCTCTACCGCTATTTCAAAGTCATTAGACATGCCCATTGATAACTCGGTACAAGGTGCGTGTGCGAA
This sequence comes from Lysinibacillus sp. NPDC093210, assembly GCF_044753985.1. Taxonomy (NCBI): domain Bacteria; kingdom Bacillati; phylum Bacillota; class Bacilli; order Caryophanales; family Bacillaceae; genus Lysinibacillus; species Lysinibacillus sp. NPDC093210. The sequence goes on from NZ_JBIVOE010000002.1 coordinate 482,914, forward strand.
TCCTCGTTCGGCTATTTGCTGTTGACATTGTTTTAATTGTTTAAAAACAGAGCGAATAATTGTTTCGTCCTCTGTATTTGGTGCCATTGTCATTAAACCTACAACTTGAATTTTCGTGAAGTCTTGTAAAGATTCAATAAAAGTTACTGCGTCTTCTGCTGTTAAACCATGTTTTGATTCTTCCCCTGACACATTAACTTGTACAAAACATTTTACCGCTTTTGTTGCTCTTTTTTCAATTTCTTCAGCTAAGCTTAGACGATCCAAGGAATGTAAGTAATCAATTTCGTTAATAACTTGTTTTACTTTTCGAGTTTGTAATGATCCAATATAATGCCAGTGTACATTTGCTTGAATGGCTTCAATTTTTTGTTTTAAGCCTTCAGGACGATTTTCACCTAAATGTATAAGCCCTGCATCAATTGCTTCTTGTGTTCTCTCAACGGAAACCTCTTTCGTAACAGCAATAATTTGAACATTAGTTGCCTCACGATTTGAACGCTGTTGTGCTGCTTGTATTTGATTATTAATTTTGTCTAAATTTGTTAAGATTTTCGTCACTGTTTTTCCCAACTTTACAACTTAGTTTCCTTTATTGTAACAAGCAACTCTTCATTTATCAATGAATAGCCTGACCTATAATAATGCTGATACATTTACGCTGCTCACACGAAATGAGGGGCTACAGTCTTACTGTTCGAAAAATATGAGCGAGCAGCACAAATGCTATGATTCTACGATAATGCCTTTACTAGAATGACATCCTTTCCGACTACAAGGACATCTTTCATATACACTTTTCTTATTGATTCTTCTCCTCTAAAAAACCCTAGATATTTTCGTGGCTCTGCAATCATAAATGCCGTTACATAGCCCGTTTCTTTTGATACTTCTGCATCTACAACAAAGCCTAAAAAACGTCCATTCCCTGCTTCTATTACTTCTTTTTGCTGTAACATCGAGAAACGCATCTGTATCCCTCCTACTAAATCAATTACCATTGTGTTTTATGTTGAGCTCAAACAATTACAATGCTTATTGATTAGTTGCTGTATTGCAAATAAAAAACTATGACCGCTATCTTCATGTTCGCACTAACGCAATGAAGATAAAATGCGCACCGAAGTTTCGGGTGCGCATTGTCTACTTACTTATAATCTTTCTGCATTGTTTCAATGGCATTTTTTTCTAGACGTGAAATTTGCGCTTGGGAAATCCCTAATTCTTTTGCAATTTCAGTTTGTGTCTCACCATAATAAAAACGCTTAGCTACAATCATTTGCTGACGTACATCTAACTTTTGTAAGCTTTCTTTCACAGACACGTAGGCAACCCATTGATCTTCTGATACATCATCATCACGTAATTGGTCCATCATATAAACAGCGTCTCCACCGTCTGCATAAATGGGTTCTTGTAATGATACTGGGTCTTGAATGGCATCTAAAGCAAATAATACATCTTCTTTTTTCATGTCAATCATTTCTGCGATTTCTTCAATCGTTGGTTCTCGCAAATTATCGGTTATCCATTGCTCTTTTGCCTGCATCGCCTTATACGCAATATCTCTAAGAGAACGAGAAACACGTAATGCATGATGATCACGCAGATGGCGACGAATTTCACCAATGATCATTGGTACAGCATATGTTGAAAATCGTACATTATGCTTTAAATCGAAATGATCAATGGCTTTCATGAGGCCAATACAGCCTACCTGAAATAAATCATCTGCCTGTTCACCCCTGTAGGCAAATCGTCCGACAATACTTAGCACTAACCTTAAATTACACATTACAAGCTCTTCCCGAATCTCTGTTTCTCCTGCTTGTAATCGAATGAAGAGTTCCTTCATTTCTTCGTGCTTTAAAATTGGCAAAGTCGATGTATCTAAGCCGCAAAGATCTACTTTTGTTCGCATATTCGATTCCTCCGGATGTTATTCTCTGACTAAACCGTTACATCAGTTTGTCCGACAGAATCGAGAATATGCAGAAAAGATGTGACCAATTTTAGGTAGGATAAATTTCCCTATCTAAGATATTGGCTGATTCAAATTTTCTCGTAAATCTTGTATAATTTTCTTTTCTAACCTTGAAATATATGATTGCGAAATTCCTAAATGATCTGCTACTTCTTTTTGCGTCATTTCGATTTTACCGTTTAATCCGAAACGACATTCCATAATATAACGTTCACGTGCACCTAATAAATTAATGGCATGGAACATATGCTGACGTTCGATTTTCTTTTCAACATTATCTAAAATAATATGTTCCTCTGTCCCTAAAATATCAGATAATAGTAACTCATTTCCATCTGCGTCAGAATTTAGTGGTTCATCTAGTGAAACTTCACCCTTCATGCGACTTGTTTTACGTAAATGCATCAAAATTTCATTTTCAATACAGCGTGATGCATACGTTGCAAGTTTAATATTTTTATCGGTATTGAACGTTTCAATCGCCTTTATTAAGCCAATTGAACCAATACTAATTAAATCTTCAATCGGCGTACCCGTATTATCAAAACGTCTAGCAATATAAACAACAAGACGTAAATTACGTTCAATAAGTGTATCTCTAGCTCGTAAATCTCCGTTCATAAAGGATGCAATGACTGTGACTTCTTCTTCTCGACTTAGTGGCACTGGCAATGAATCATTTCCCCCTATATAGTACGTTTCACGACTCCGAAACTTACCCCATAATTTTTTCAAGCTAGCAAGTAGCCTAAGAAGCAATAGTTCTCCCCCTCTATGAGTTATTTGAAAGCGCTGAAAAATGTAAAATTGCTGCTGTGCTATGCGGAAAATTTTTAGCTTTTTTTGTTAAAACGATGTATTCATTTGTTTTCACTTGTGATGACTCGCCTTTAATATGCAATTCATCAAAGCGAAAGCCTAAGACAACAGTTTGTTGTTGTACAGTATTAACATGAATAAATCGAATAAGACGCTGATAATCTACTGAAAACATTGATACATCGTAAGGATCTGTATCTTGCCATTGCGATAATGCATCTCGAATTGTTGCTGGTAAATAAGGTCGTAGCGCTGAATACGAAACGAAATGGACAGGTTTTCCCGACAGTGGCTCAATACATTGATTTCCTGTATCTACAAATGCCGAAAGTGGGATAACTTCATCAAAAACCTTTAAGGTCGTTTGAAATACAAACTGGCCACTTACACGCTCCAGCTTGACAAATCCCCATTGCTTATAAAAGATAAGGAGATTACCAAATGCCAGCAATATGCAAAGTACAATAAAGTGAATGACAGAAAGATTCTTTAAATACGGTTGTAATGCTGTTAACAGTCCGCCAATAACAATCGTTGCGGTCAGTACAATAGGACCCTGCTTTTGAAAGCTTCGAAGTTTAAAGCGAAAAGCTAGACCAATCAGTACAATAAAACTTAGCACAATCGTAAGCAGCATTTGACCACCGATTACAGCTATAAAACTACTAATAATTGAACTCATTAATAATCTCGTATTCTTTACATAAACGCCTGTAACTTTTGCCGTAAACGTCAAAATTGCTAGATTATAAAGCGTATTAATGAGCACCAGCCATTCTCCATACATAACAGCCGCCTCCTACTTACAAAGTTAGCACGCCAGCGCCACAAATATTGTCAAACAATCGCATGATTTCCTTAAAATGTTTTGACAAAAAACATCGTTTCCTTACACAAAAAGTGCCAGACACGCAAACAATTCAGAATTGTTTGCGTGTCTGGCACCTAAAAAACTCGTATTTTACAGAAGTAAAATACGAGTTTTTATTATCCGCGATTTTTACGGTTACGTAAAAATGCAGGTACTTCTAACATATCATCTTGTCCATAATTTTGCTGATTTTGACGCTGTGGTTGTTCTTGCTGAACATGTACCTCTTGACGCTGCTCACGAATAGGTGCTTGTTGTTGAGGAGCAGCTTGTCGATTATTATTAATGCTGTTAATGCCTGGACGAGTATTTCCTCGGTGTTGTTGTAGCGCCTCTTCTGTGAAACCAGTCGCAATAACAGTTACAATGATTTCATCTTTTAAATTTTCGTTAATAACCGAACCGAAAATCATGTTAACTTCTTCATCCGAAGCCGATGCAACAATATCTGCCGCTTCTTGTACTTCAAATAAACTTAGGTTAGAGCCACCTGTAATGTTCATCAAGACACCTTTAGCACCATCAATTGATGATTCAAGTAATGGGCTTGAAATTGCCTTTTTAGCAGCTTCTGCTGCACGATTTTCACCTGTCGCAATACCGATACCCATTAATGCAGAACCTTTGTTAGACATAATTGTTTTTACGTCAGCAAAGTCTAGGTTAATCAGACCTGGTGTTGCGATTAAATCCGAAATACCTTGTACACCTTGACGTAAAACGTTATCCGCTTCACGGAATGCTTCTAGCATTGGAGTCGATTTGTCGACAATTTGTAATAGCTTGTCGTTCGGAATGACGATTAATGTATCGACAGCTTCTTTCATGCCACCAATACCACCAATTGCCTGTGTTTGTCGCTTTCGCCCTTCAAAAGTAAAAGGTCGTGTTACAACACCAACTGTTAGTGAGCCTAAATCACGTGCAATTTGGGCAATAACCGGTGCTGCACCAGTACCTGTGCCTCCACCCATTCCAGCTGTTACGAATACCATATCCGCACCGCGTAATACTTCTTCTAATTGTTCACGACTTTCTTCAGCCGCTTTTTTCCCTACTTCTGGATTAGCTCCTGCTCCTAAACCACGCGTAAGTTTTGTACCGATTTGTAGCTTAATTTCTGCTTTCGATAAATTCAAAGCCTGTGAATCTGTGTTCACTGCGATAAAATCAACACCTTGTACACCATGCTCTATCATTCGGTTTACAGCGTTGTTACCGCCACCACCCACACCAATGACTTTTATAACTGCAAGTTGATCAACACTTGTATCAAATTCTAACATTCTTTTTTCCTCCCACGGTAACTCGACTCTGTATCATTCATTACGCATTCAAGTTAATCAAAAAATTTATCAAATAATTTTTTTGCTCTACCGATTACGCTTCCTTTTGATTCTGTAGGTGTAGCATATTCTTGCTTTTTAGATGCTGGTGCTTGACCACCGACAACCGCATACTCAATAGGCTGCGTATTCGTACCTTTTCCATAAAAATCATCTTCTAGATAGGCGTAACGAATTAGTCCAACTGCCGTCGTAAATGAAGGCTCTCTAACGCCAATATAATCTGGAGTATATATTCTAACACGCGTTTGCAGTATCTGGCGTGCTAATTGAGCAATACCATCTAGCTTTGCAACACCACCAGTTAAAACAACACCGCCTGGCAAATCGCGAACGCCTAGACGTGCTAACTCATCAATTACTAGTTCAAATAATTCTTCTAATCTAGCACCAATAATTTCTGAAATAAAGCGTTGGCTGTACTGATCTCTTGAATCTGTACCTACAACCGGCACTTCAAAAAGTTCATCGTCTGAAGCATCATCGTAAAAGGCATGTCCAAATTGGTGTTTAATTTGCTCCGCTTGATCTGTCGGTGTTTTTAAAACAATTGAAATGTCTTTTGTAATATGATCCCCACCTACTGGAATGACACCAGTATGTGTAAGTAGCCCCTCTTCAAATACCGCAATAGTTGTTGAGCCGCCACCTAATTCAATAAAGGCTGTACCTTGGTTTTTTTCATCTTCCGTTAATGCAAAATAACCAGCCGCCAGTGGTTGTAAATAAATCTCTCTAATGCTTAATCCCGCTTTCTCTACGCAACGAAGTACATTGTGTAACAGCGTTTTAGAGGTCGTAATCATTGTCGCATCCATTTCGAGACGAATACCAATCATACCTCGTGGGTCTTTAATTTCGTCTAAATTATCTACTATAAACTGTCTTGGAATGATGTTGACTAATTCACGTTCAGGAGGTATTGACATGACTTGTGCAGATTCTACCACTCTGTCTAAATCATCATCTGTAATTTCTCTATTTTCACTATTTACAGCGACAACACCTTTAACTAGTTGTAACATCGTCTGATTAGCTGGAACGCCTAAAACGACTTCATCGATTTGATAACCTGTCATTCGTTCTGCTTGTTCTACTGCTTTTCGAATAGATTGAACTGTTGCATCAATATCAACAATTGCACCTTTTCGAACCCCATTCGATTTTACATTACCGACCCCAATTACATGTAATTGTCCGTCGCTCATTTCACCTATTAATACTTTGATAGAGGAAGATCCTATATCGAGTGATATATATAATTCTTGATGATTCAAATTCGCTGCACCTCCTTGAAAATGCTCTTAATTTCATTCTATTGTAAATCTTGCCTAATGTCTAAGCAAATCGAGTATTTTGGTCAATTTTTCTCTCATTCTATGGAAGTTTTTTTCTTATTGTGACGTTTTTCATCTAACCGAGTTAGTAAAATACGCCTAATTATTGCTATATTTTGGAATAAACGCACTCCAAAGGCGAAAATGGCAGCTAAATACAAGTCCACCCCTAAATTCACACCTATGAATGCCAATCCCGCCGCAAGAACTATATTAAAAAAGAAACCTGATACAAATACTTTATCGTCATATACTTGTTGTAATTGAGCTCGAATACCTCCGAATAACGTATCTAATGCAGCCAGCACTGCTATTGACAAATAATTTTCATAGATAGAGGGAATTTGGATATTTGTTAACAAGCCAAGCGCTAGTCCAAATACCAAACCTAAAAATGGTAGCCACATATATTAATCTCCTTTTTTGACCTCTGTTAAATAATCATTCGTCAATGGTTGATCGAATGCAGGTATGGTTAACTGTGCAGTAGGCTCCTCTATCACTAATTTAAAATTATCTAAATAAAATGAATCGATAAATGTTGAAGCTTGAATAGAATTATACATTTTTTGTGCTGCCTTATATGTGCTTGTCCCAACATAGATTTCGAAAGGTGGTGATGAAAGTGCTACACTATTCACCGTCGTTTTCCCATTTATGTCTCTGATGGCGGATGTATGAACAATGCGATTCCCATCAATGGCAACACTAGCAGCATCATATTTAAATAATTCATTCAGTAATTGGGTAAGTAAGTCCGGAGAGATCTCTTTCATTTCATACCCCATTGCAACTAATTCCGGCGCTGGCTCCACTCGGAGTACTACCCCTGGACCTGTAGTTTCCGTTAAGCCTGCCTGTTGTTTTAATTGATTGACTGTGTCATTTAAAACAACTTGTAAATTAGCTTTTTCAGATTGCTCATAGCGACCCATTACCTCATTAAGTGAGCGAATATCTGCTAATAATGTGGAATGCCTTTGCTTTTCTTCTGCTAATTCCTCTCGTATGGCCCAAATATCTCGTGTATCTCGCTCAGCTGGTTTTTGAATGGTATTGTATTGTACCGCTATCATCAAACCGATAATAAATAGCACGATCGTTATTCGGGTGTACATATTTTTTTTCAAAATAGCCCCTCCTAGACGTATCGCAAACCATTACTCCTTGATATCGTTAAATTTAGATGTTGAATTGTAATATGAACAATTTTTATCTAGGATATCCGTGGGAGGCTTTACCTAATTTTCACCCTATGTGTATTCATGAAATAACAGTCGTTAACTTTCAACTTTTACATTTGGCATTGTTAATTTTTGATTTTCTTCTAATGACACAACAATATTGTCATTTAACAACTGATCTACTACGCCACCACTTAAGTTCAATGAAGCACGAAGTGTTGTAGAATCCCCTATGGCCTCAATTACAAAGGGGGCAGGGTGTTGCTTGCCGTCAATTGTAATAACAGGTCCATTACATCTTATATAGGAATTAGCCAAGACCCGTTGCCCATTAATGGCAATTGCCTGTGCTCCAGAAATTTTTAATTCATTTAATAATTTAAACACATGGCTTTCGTGGACGATATAATCATTAGGGTTTACAGATTTAGGATCGTAATCGCCATCTTGAAGCGTTATACGTATACCCTTTCCTTCTGAACTTAAATCACCTAATAGTAAACGTAAGTCTTCTGCTTCTTGAACTAATTGTTTAGAATCCTTTTCATTCGAAGCGAATTCTTTTTCATAGTTCCGAATCTTTTCTTGTAACTTGTTCGCTTCTTCTTTGAGTTCTTTATTGCGCTCTTGCTGTTCAATCAATTCCTCACGATACGTATCTTCTTGCTCAAATAGCTCAGATTTAATGGAGCTTGTTTGTCGATTGTCCTTTGCTTGGTTGTATGAATAGCCGATGATAAACCCAGTAGTTATACAAACGATGAGGAGCTCAAATTGTTTCCTCGTAAAGAAATTCCCTTTGCTATTCTGTTTCTTGTTGTTCATCTTCATTCACTTCCTGGTTGGCGGCATTTTCATCAGGGTTGTCCGCTTTTTCATCAGGGTTGTCTGTCATGTCAATGCTGACTTTATTGTACTCATCATTAAAAGGACGGTAATATGAGCCAACCTCGATGTCAATAACACCCTTTTCTAAATTTGCTATTTGCGCAACAATTGAAGGATAATAATTTAGCTTTTCAGCTAATGTTGGAATAACTGCACGTACTTCATAGCCATCATTCATATAAAGCTTGACCGCATTAGGATTAGCCTCATTACTGTTAGTATTGACTTGGGAGATTAAAGCTAATACTTCTGGTTTTAAACGTGCTAATTGCTCTACAAGCTTGTTAATTGTTTTTTCTCCTGTAATGCCAATAAAAACAGGTGCATCAATAGGGATATTGTCGCCCGCTTGTTCAAACTTCTTACCGTTCTCCAACAATGGGTAATAAGTTCCGTCACCAGCTAGATACGCAACTTTTTTCCATTCCTTAATATCAATCGTGACGCCCCGCAGCCATTTGCGCTTGACATGTGCCTCTTGTACCCATTTGTCCTTTAGCAATGCCTGCTCTACATCTTTTACCGTAAAACCCCACATCGACTTTCCTGGTGCAAGCGTACTAGCTTCTAAATAATATTGTTCATCAGCTAGTTGGGCACCATTAACCGTAATGCTTTTAATATCACTGTAAGGAGATTGAAAATAAAGGAGTACAGCTAGCACTAAAAAGAAAAGTAATATTAGGACAATGAATTTTCGATTTGTACGCTTTTTTCGTCGCTGTTTAAGCGTAGGGATGCGATCTTCTATATCAATTACTTTCTCCATAAAAAGTACTCCTCCTTTATATTTATTTCGCTAATTGATAAATAATACCTATTATTAACCACATTGTTACTAAAGATGTTCCACCATAGCTAATAAAAGGTAATGTGACACCGGTTACAGGAACCAAACCGATAACTACAGCTATATTTAAAAACGCCTGTACAGTTAACATTGTCACAAGTCCAATAATCGCATAATAGGATGTTCGTGTTTTAGCCTGTACTGCAAATTTGTAACCAGCGTATATTGTCAGTACAAATAGTGCTAAAATAACGAGCCCACCTACCAAACCAATTTCTTCTAAAATAATCGCGTAAATAAAATCATTTTGTGGCTCAGGTAAATATAGAAATTTTTGTCTACTTTGACCAAAGCCATGTCCAAAAATCCCGGCTGGGCCAATTGCCATTAAAGATTGTACCGCTTGGAATCCACTTACCAATGGGTCTGCCCAAGGATCGAGAAACGCTTCAATACGTTTAAGTCGATATGGTGCTGTGGCAATCAAGCCTACTAATCCAGCAACTCCCGCTACCATTATCATCGCATAAAGCTTTAACGGGTACCCTGCCACAAATAACAATAAAAAAACAGATACAACTAGTATAAATACAGACCCAAAATCAGGCTGAAGCATAATTAACGCAACGGGTAATATTACGATAACAGCATGTCGCCAATTAACGATTGGCGTACCAGTTTTGTGCTGTGCCAATATATGACTGATGTACACAAGCACTGTAATTTTTGTTAGCTCAGCAGGTTGTATCGTTAATGGTCCTACACCAATCCAGCTTTGTGACCCATTTCGTTCAAGCCCAATACCAGGTATCAGTACAAGGACTAGTAAAACCAACGAAAATATATAAGCCATCTTCCAAAAGGATTGCTCTTTTAATATGTTTAATCGAATGGTAATTAAAAACACTACAATGCCTACCACAAAATACAAACTTTGTTTCATATAAAACGGCATTTTTCCACTATAATGAACGGCACTCCAATAGGTACCTGCAGAATAGACGAAAATAATGCCGATTATTGATAGCATCAAAGTTGTGACGAGCAATAAATAGCTTTCTTTCCCTCTCAGTAATGCCATCCTTCCACATCAAGTATATTCTAAAATAGTTACAGGCTCATTACAGCTTCATTACAGCATCAATAAAAACGTCACCACGAATTTCAAAGCTGTCATATTGATCCCAACTTGCACAAGCTGGTGATAGTAGAATAATATCTCCTTCGGCAGACATCGGTGCGGCATAATGAACAGCATCCTCTACATTTTGAGCAATAACCGTTTGCGATACACCACAAGATTTAGCAAATTCCACAAAACGCAAGCCCGTTTCACCGAACGCCACAACGCCTTTCACATGCCCCATACAAGGTCGTAACTCTTCAAAAGAATGCCCGCGGTCTAAACCACCCGCAAGCAAAATAATAGGTGCCTGGAATGCATCTAATGCACTTTTTGTTGCTAAGCAATTTGTTGCTTTAGAGTCATTGTAAATTTTTCGACCATTCCATTCACGTACAAATTGTGTACGGTGACGGACGCCTCCAAATTTAGCTAATACCTCTTCCATTTTAGCCTTGTCACAGCCAATCAATATACAAGCTGCTACAGCAGCTAGAATATTTTCTAGATTATGTTTACCAGGCAGAGCAATATTCGCTCGTTCCATAAACGGCTCACCTTGCCAATAGATTGTCGTATCATCAGCGCTAATTCCTTGTTCAGTACGTCCTTTAGAAGAAAAAGGTACTTTTTTTGCATTTGATTTTGCAGCATAGCCAACAACTATTGGCTGATCCGCATTGTAAATGAAATAATCATTTTCATTCTGATTGCGTGTTACACCAAACTTTGCCTCAGCATAGTTATCAAACGTACCATGATAATCAAGATGGGCATCATAAAGATTTGTTAAAATAGAGATTTTTGGTTTAAATGTTTTGATACCCATAAGCTGGAACGATGAAAGCTCCGTAACTATGACGTTATCCTCGTGTGCTTCTCTTGCTACACCGCATGCTACTGTGCCGATATTCCCTGCAATTAACGGTTTTTTTGCACCATTTTCCAACATCTCAAAAATTAATGTCGTCGTTGTCGTTTTACCATTAGAGCCTGTAATACCAATAAATGGTGCATCACTAATTAAATAAGCTAGCTCTATTTCTGTCCATACAGGTATATCACGACTAATGGCATCTGCTACAATTTTATTGCTATATGGGATACCAGGATTTTTAACAACTAGCTCAAATCCTTCATCAAGTAAATCCTCTGGATGACGACCACAAATAACTGTTATGCCTTTTTGCAGTAGACCTTGCGCATCTGGGCTTTCATCAAACGGCTTTGAATCATTGACTGTTACAAAGGCGCCAAGCTCATGTAAAATCTCCGCTGCTGCCACACCACTTTTAGCTAGGCCTAAAACAAGGACTTTTTTATGTTGTAAATCTGTATATTCTCTCATAAGAACGCCTCCGATAAGACTGCAATCAATGCTACTGCTAAAGCAGTTGACCAAAATACAAGGACGACTTTCCATTCTGACCAACCTGATAATTCAAAATGATGGTGGATAGGACTCATTTTAAATATTCGTTTTTTACGAATTTTAAAGCTACCCACCTGTAAAATAACAGATAGTGTTTCTATAACAAACACTAATCCAACTAATAAAAGTAAAAACTCTTCTTTAACTAGTACCGATACCATGGCTAGTGCACCACCTAGTGCAAGTGAGCCGGTATCTCCCATAAATACCTTTGCAGGGTTTGCATTGAATAGTAAAAATCCTAATAATGCTCCTGTTACCGCAAATGTAAATAACGCAATATCTGCTTGGCTTTGGAATAGTGCAATAACACCAAATGCCGCAAATGCAATCGATGCTGTACCTGCCACAAGACCGTCAAGACCATCTGTTAGGTTAACAGCATTAGAAAACCCAACTAACCAGAAAATCATAAAGGCTACATAAAACACACCAAAATCAATTGTCCAGTCTGTAAATGGAATGGCTAATGAAGTATCAAAAGAGCTAACGTGCAATAGGAAGTATGCAAGAATCGCAATAACGATTTGCCCTATTAACTTTTGAATCGATGTTAACCCTAAATTACGTTTGAAAATGACCTTTAAGCCATCATCTAAAAAGCCAATTAAGCCGAAACCTGCAAGTACAAGTAAAAGGACCACAGTTTGTGTTGTTAATAAATCTAAAAAGCTTCCAATTGCTACCGTTGTAATGATGATGGCTAATAAAAAGATAATGCCTCCCATTGTCGGTGTGCCTGCTTTTTTCATGTGTGATTTCGGTCCTTCTTCACGAATACTTTGCCCAAACTTCAATCGTCGAAGAAGCGGAATACTAATTGGTGCCAAGATAACTGTTACTATAAAAGCAATAGCTAAAATGGTAAGCGTTGTTGCGAGTTTCATTGAAAAATCTCCTTTAAATCTTGTTTCACTTTCTTCTTCACGAAAAAAGCACAAACTCTCATATATTTATTACTACCCTTCATAATAATAGTGGTTCTTTCCCTTTTTTTAAAGGTAAAGTTACGTTAGTTCACTAAATATAAATGAATGGTGCCATCTTGTTTGATAACACTATCCACTTCAGGTAATTGACTACCAATTTTAGTACCTTCTCCATGCCATTCAATGCGGAATGGATAATGTTGCTTGGCAATATCATCCTTCGTTTGCCCTATGAAGCTTGGTACTTTCACAGTAAGTGGGTCACCCCAACGATAATCTTTTTCAAGCTGTTCCTTTGATTTTTCAATGCCAACAAATGGTGCTACATCTTCAATAATTTGGCCAACAATCGGAGCTGCTACAACACCACCAAATTGTGTTGTTTTCTTTGGATTATCCACTGCTACATACACGACGATTTGTGGATTGTCAGCAGGTGCAAATCCTATAAAAGATACGATATATTCGCCATCTTTATACCGTCCATTTTCAACTTTTTGTGCTGTACCTGTTTTGCCTCCAATACGTAGACCATCTCGATATGCTTGTCGCCCTGAACCTTTCGCAACAACCGACTCTAATGCCTCTCGCACTTTTGCAGACGTTTCCTCACGAATTACTTGCCTTTTAATAACTGGTTCTGTTTCATTAATCGTTTCGCCAGTATCTGGATTAAAAATCTTTTTCACAACATATGGCGTATAGAGCTTGCCCCCATTGACAGCAGCAGCTACCGCTTGCACTTGTTGGATCGGTGTAACTGCTACACCTTGACCAAATGAGGTTGTCGCTTGCTCTACAGGACCAAATGCTTCTTTAGAAAATAATATCCCTGAAGCTTCACCAGCAATATTGGATCCTGTTTTTTCTCCAAAACCAAAGTCTTTAATATACTGTAATAACTTTTCACCGCCCAAGCGTTGACCTAATTCAATAAAGCCTGGGTTACAAGAATTTTGTACTACTTCTAAAAATGTTTCATGTCCATGACCTTCACGCTTCCAACAGCGCAATCTAGCACCTGCAACCATCGTAAAACCTTGATCGTAAAAAGTATCATTTTCTAAATCTACCAAGTTCTCTTCTAAAGCGGCACTGAGCGTAATAATTTTGAAAGTTGAACCTGGCTCATATGTCATCCAAACCGGTAAATTTCGGTTATAAATAACAGGCTCGACTAATTGATATTCGGCTGGATGAAAGGTTGGATATGAGGCTAAAGCTAGTATTTCTCCGGTATTTGGATTCATAGCAATGGCCATTGCTTGGTCAGCTTCATAGCGTTCCATTGCTTGCGATAGCTCCCGCTCAACGACTTGCTGTACATCTACATCAATTGTTAGCTCTATCGTTGCGCCATCTTCTCCAGCTTTCCATGCACTAGCGACATTCGGTAAGTTATTACCTTTCGCATCTGTAAAAAGCCGTATGGCAGAAGAATTTGCTTGTAAGAGCTTGTCGTATTCATATTCTATCCCCGCTAGCCCTTGCGCATCATACCCTGTAAAACCTAAAAAGCGAGATAGTAGCGTACCATAAGGATATTCCCTTGAGTAATCTACACCACTATATAGTCCTTCAATTTGCATCCCTTGCAACTCAACAGCCTTCTCATAGGAAATATTTTTCGCTTCAGGTGCTAGCTTTACTAAGTACGCTTTTTTTTGCATCTTTTCTAACAGTTTTTGTTCATCTACTTCAAGCACCTGTGCAATTTTCGCGGCCGCTCCTGGAATATCTTTACTTTGTGACGGCATGAAATATAATGTAGGAGCTAGCTTGTTCGTCACAATACTGTTACCATCTCGGTCCGTAATATGCCCGCGTTCATTTGCAAATGGAATTTCACGATCCCAGTTCTCTTCTGCTTTTTGCGTCAATTCTTTCTGGTCAAACACTTGCAAAACAAATAACCGAATAACAATTGCAACTGCTACACACATAAACAAAACATATAAAATACGTAAACGCTTTTTGGAATGGATAGAAATCCACTTCATTCGACATCACACCTTGTTTTTTACAACGTATGAAATAAAGTGGACTTCTATTCAGTGACTATTCATCATCTACTTGTTCAACTTCTCCTTCAGATGGCGCTTCCACGTCTTGCACAAAGCTTTCAGCAGGTGTTTTCAATTTCACGACAATTGGTGCATTATCTGAAATCACTGTACCTGCAGATACACTTTGGCTCACTGCAAAGCCCTCTCCAACAACTTCAATCTGAAGACCTGACATTGATTTGAAAACTAATAGATTACGCAGTGACCAATCAGTAAAGTTTGGCAGTGCGATATCACCTTCTGTTTTTAAAAATACAAAATTGCCTTTTACAAGCGTTTGTCCACCTTTTGGATATTGCTCTATAATTTTTCCACCAGCCCCAACAATAATAGGATTCAAACCATCATTTGCTAGCTCTACCTGTATAGCTTCTGCATTTTGACCAGTATAATCATTTAAATCTACATGATCTACTCGCTGAACATCGTCTGGACTAATATTTAAATGTTTTAAACTATTGAGCATGACAGGCTTAAATATTTTTGACACTGGTACCGAGCCCAGTTCACCTTTAAGCTTTGGCTTTTCAACTGAAACATACATAATTAGTTGTGGATCATCATACGGCGCCATTCCTAGGAATGAATACAGGAACTCATTAGCCCCCCATGAATAGGTACCATTTGCCTTTGGAATTTGGGCAGTACCTGTTTTACCTGCTACTTGGTATTCATCGAGTACAAAGTCCTTCGCTGTTCCGTATTCTGACGTTAATGTAGAAGCAAGTATTTCACGTACTTGTTTCGCTGTATCCGCTGAAATCGGCTGGCCCTTTTCAACAGGCTCATGCTGTTGAATTGTTTTATCAGTTGTTGAATCTACAATCTTATCAATAACATATGGCTGCATCATCTTACCGTCGTTGGCAATCGCAGTCATCGCTTGAATAAGCTGTATCGGTGTCACTGTTGAACCTTGACCATACGTCGTTGTTACTCGTTGAATTGGATACTTCGATAAAATCGTACCCGTTGCTTCATTCGGCAAATCAATGCCCGTTTTCTTACCAAAACCGAATTTATCTAGGTAATCAACAAATACTTCATCACCAATGCTCTTTAATAAATTGGCCATCGCTGTATTGGATGAGCGTTGGAAACCTTGTAAATATGAAATTTTCCCCCATCCTACTTGGTTATGATCTCGAATTGTACGATCATGCACGGTATATTGCCCAGACATATACTCATCATATGGTGCCCATTTATCAGTATCGATAGCAGAAGCAAGCGTGAATGTTTTCATCGTTGACCCTGGTTCCATCGTTTCCTCTGTTACGGCATTGAGCCATTTCATATTCGTACTATCCCGCGTATCGGGGTTGAAAGTCGGACGCTGTGACATTGCTAATATTTTCCCAGTTTTCGGTTCAGCTACTACTACTATCATAGATTCAGGATTATACTCCTTCTCTACTTGCGTCATCGCATCCTCTACGAAACTTTGAATTGTTTTATCAATCGTCAAAAAGATATTATCGCCGTCTTTAGCAGGTGTAACCATTTTTTCACTGTTCGGCAATAAATAACTAAAAGCGTCCGTTTGATATTTAACTTTACCGTTGACACCTGTTAGCTCTTTGTCATACGTAAGCTCTAATCCCATTTTCCCTTTCGTTGTTACAGTTCCATCCTCATTGTCCTCTTTCAATGCAAAACCAATTAAATGAGAAGCAAATATACCATTTGGATAATAGCGTTTTAAATCGCTGACAAACAAAACTCCAGGTAATTTTAAGTCCTTAATTTTGCTCATTACTTCATGGTTAATGCCTCTGCCCGCAACACCAAACTCCACCTGGTATGGTAGTGTCCCATCACTGCGCAGCTTGGTTAGCCGCTTATAAATATCTTCTTTTTTCATTGGTATATAGTCGGCTAAAACTTCCGCAGTTTTTTCAGGATCTACAACGTGATGTGGATTCTTTTCATCTGTAGTAGCCTTATCGCTAACTACAGCAATTAATCGATAACTTAATGTATCTTCTGCTATGACTTGTCCATTTCTATCTAATATTTTCCCTCGGTTTGCTGTTATTGCACTTTCCTTGTTATATTTAGCTGCTGCCTTTGCAGCGAGCGCTTGTCCTTCTGCTTCACCTGTCGCCTGCAACGTAACCATTCTCGTGAATAATAGAAAAAAGAGCCCTCCATAAAAAACTAGTAATAGAAAGGCTCCCCATTGGAATCGAAATCTCTTTTTTTTCATTCTCCCGGCACTACCTTTACATTTTTCTCATTTTGAGTTAAACCGAGTTCTTTTGCTTTTTTCCATATATTTTCGTATGTAGAAAGTTCACTTACACGAACTGTCAAGTCAACATTCTGTTTCGCAATCTCATCTGCTTCTGCTTGGATTTTTTGAATGTCCATGCTTGTCGTTTGAATTGCTGCTTGATTGTTCAACACTAGTACTGACAATACAGCAATAATGCTTACTAGAGCTAGTAGCATCGCCTTTTCAAACTTCTGGTTCGTTTTTTTACGACGTATGATAGTGGGTTGTGGACTAGGTGGTGTTAACGGTTGTTGCACATGTTGCTGTTGGTGCTGCCTTACACGAACTGCTGCCATTTACTCACGCCCTTTGTCGTTAATTTTCTCCACCACTCTAAGCTTTGCTGAACGTGCTCGATTGTTAACTGCTAATTCTTCCTCAGAAGGTAGAATCGGCTTTCTAGATACAAGCTTTAAAGTCGGCTTCATGTCATCTGGAATTACAGGTAAATTAGGTGGTAATTCAGGTAAAGATGACGCTTCCTTAAAAATTGTCTTGCATAGGCGGTCTTCCAATGAATGGAACGTAATAACACTAATGCGTCCACCTACGTTAATCATATCAATCGCATCGACTAATGAATCCTCTGCTGCGCCTAGCTCATCATTGACAGCAATACGAATTGCTTGGAAGATGCGCTTTGCAGGATGTCCACCTTTACGGCGAGCCGCTGCTGGTATACCCTCTTTAATTAGTTCCACAAGCTGTCCCGTTGTTTCAATCGGTGCCGTTTTACGAGCCTCTTCGATTTTTCGAGCAACTTGCTTAGAAAATTTTTCTTCTCCATAACGGAAGAAAATACGGACTAAATCTTCGTATGCCCAGTCATTAACGACATGATACGCCGTAAGCGCTGCCGTCTGGTCCATACGCATATCAAGTGGAGCATCATGATGATAGCTAAAACCACGTTCTGGTGTATCTAATTGTGGCGAAGATACGCCTAAATCATATAAAATGCCATCTACCTCTTGGATACCAATAGCTAGTAGCTCTTCTTTTAAATAGCGAAAATTCGAATGCACAAATGTTACTCGCTCTAAATAAGGAGCTAAACGCACTTTCGCATTTTCAATTGCCGTTGTGTCTTGATCAAAACAAATTAGACGGCCTTTATCTGATAATTGTTGTACTAAATATTCACTGTGTCCTGCTCCACCAAGCGTACAGTCCACATATACACCATCAGGATCGATGTTCAATCCGTCAACAGTTTCTTTTAATAACACGGTTGTATGATCGAACATACCAATCGCTCCCCTCAGGCCTTTACTTTTTCAACTGACGTTTTTACGTCTACTACAAAGTTAAAAATCAAAGCCAATCATATTTTCTGCAATTTCATTAAAAGATTGTTCAGACTCTGTGAAATAAGTTTCCCAAGCATCTTTTGCCCATATCTCAATTCGATTCGAGACACCTAGTACAATACATTCTTTTACTAAATGTGCGTGTTGCACTAAAGTCGAAGGAATATTAATACGACCTTGCTTGTCTATTTCTACTTCCGTCGCACCTGAAAAGAAGAACCTTGCAAAAGCACGTGTATCTTTCTTTGTCATCGGTAAACCTTTTAATTTTTCTTCGAGTTTTCGCCATTCATCCATAGGATAGCCAAATAAACAATTATCAAGTCCGCGTGTCACAACAAAGGTTTCACCTAAGGCTTCACGAAATTTTGCGGGCACAATTAATCGTCCTTTTGCGTCAACAGAGTGTTGGTATTCTCCCATGAACATGCTAGTCACCCCACTTTATTAAATAATGTACCACATCGCCCCACTTTCCTCCACTTTTTTTAAAAAAAACTTGACATTTTCACCTTTTATGTGTGTTTAGACCTTTAATCAAAAATTTATTTTGTGCTAAAGGGCATAAAAAAAGAACTACCCTTAGTAGGATAGCTCTCTATTTTCCTGTTAAAGCGACAAATTTCTTCAAATCTATATTTACATCATACCTTTAATAGTTCTAAAGATATATTTTTAATTCTTATAAATAAAGTAAATAGTGGTGATTTCCAACGCTATATGTTTTCTTGAGCATTTCATCAATTAACGTAGGTCCAAACTCATTAATATATTGATATGGATTATAAGAACGTTCTTGGAACCCATCATTTGGATATAGCTCATTTTGTAGCGTCATAAATTTACGGATAGTAGTCTCATGCTTACTTAACACAGTTTGTTCTACCTTTTGTTGCAAATACTCAAACTGCCTTACATGATTTTCTTTATTTTTTTCAAGTATTTTATCTAGCGACATATGTTGTTGTGCAAAATATTGCTCAAGAGTAGCGTATTTTTCCAAAACGAGTTGTTGCATCTCTAGAATTTGACGTTTCGCCTCATCATCTTGAACTTCGGCAATAAATTGCTCCTTTAATGCCATCGCTTTGCCATCCAATACATCCGTTACTGTTAAATGATATTCACGCAACAGTTGTTCTACATGACGTGTAATAATCGTAATATTGAGACGTGGTGCAAAAATCGGCATTTGTAAACCTAACACAGAAAAGGCATCCTTTAGTGTTGCCCAATAAGCAAGCTCACCAGGTCCACCCACAAACGCTAATACTGGTATCGTCATTTCCTGCATTAACGGACGTGTTACAACATTATTACTTAAATCCTCAGGGTTTTTTTCTGCAATTGTTAATAGCTCTTCACGTGAAAGTTTAATATTTGCTGCTAAATTGACAAATTGATCGTGTCGTCTTTCTAGTAAAAAGCGCTCTCCATCTTTTACATAGAACAGGTTAGCTGCATCATCGGTTGCTAAAATCGGCTTCCCGTAGCCAGCACTTTCCAACGCCGCTTCCTTTTCCGTTACTAATTTTGCAATTTCCTCACTATGGTTTATAAGCTGTACAAAATTGTTACGTTCGTATTGACGGAAGTTCATATCTGCCGCATCGATCATTAGCAGCCCTTCTTCTTTAAACAACTCGTTCATTAGTCGCGCAAAGAAATCTGTAAATGTTTCGCTATTATTCAATGCATCTAAAAGTTGGTTGAACAACCTTTCAGTGTGTGCTGTTTCTCCCAAATCCTTAATGATAGTGTTAACTAATTGAACCATCGCTTCTTTGTTTAGGCTTGTTGTCGATGCCATTGTTTTTCTTCGTGAACGTTCACCATACGCACGTTTTTTTATATCCATATCACGCATTGTAAATGTATGGTTAATTTCCTCTAAGTCATGATCTTCTCCAGCTATCCAAAAAATAGGTACAACTGGTCGTTGAAGCTTTTCACTTTGTTCTTTCGCTAATGATATTACCGAAATGGCTTTATGAACCGAGTAAAGAGGGCCAGTTAATACACCCGCTTGTTGCCCACCGACAACCGCAACAGCTCCTTGCTCAAGTTGTTGCAAATGCTCATTCGCTTTTTCAGATAAGCCAAGCGGCTCCATAAATTGGCGAATTATTGCTGTTAATTCTTTTTGGTCACACGCGCGTTGCTCCAAATATTTTGCTCGCTTTTCAAATGATTTATCATTATATTCATATTCAAAAAACTCATGAATGGCAGTATTTGGCGACCAATAATCTGCTAGCACACGATTTTTCACGGGTACTTGGATTGACTCCAGTTTCATTTAACACAAACTCCTCTACTCACTAAATCATCGTATTCCTTGTAAACTTTTTAATGCTATTATTTTAACGCTTCTGTCTCCAACATGAAAAGAAAATGCTTATACAGTGTGTAAATATTCTACAACAGATTGAATCATGCCGACTATACAAATCAAAATATACGCTGCACTAAGTACTAAAAATAAAAAACGCCAAATTTTCCGTAATAGCGGCTTTACTTCAATTTCTCTTTTTGTACGCCAGTCTACATATGTAAAAATGATTGCCAGAATTATTGCTAGCATTACTAAAAAGGCTCCTATATTTACTCCCCACAGCACTCCAATTGCCAATGGTACCGAGAAAAACAAGCAGAACGTCGTCACATCAGATGCGGCTCCAAATGCATGCGTACCACGAATATTAACCTTTCGACTAATAGCATAGACAATAACGAATAAAAGAATTGGACAAAAAATAATGACGCTGATGACTATATGTAAAAAATCTTTCAAGATTGCCCACCGCTCTCTTCAATCGCTAGAACTTGGTGATATAAAGTTCGCAAAGTAGGTAATGGATAACCGTTCGCTGAAGCTTTTTGTAAAACTACACCAACAATCGTTTCAACCTCACTTTTTCTACCTTGCATGCGATCAGCTAGCATAGATGATGTATTCGCCGCTGTTTTTTTACACAAAGCTATTACTGCGGAAAACGGAATGGTACTTTCAATATCTTTAAAAGCCTCTGTTAACTCCTGATATATGGTATGCATTAACAAGTATGCGTGCTTATTCGTTAATAAATCACCATTTTTAATTTGCAAAATAGCCGTTAATGGATTAATCATGCAATTGAATACAGCTTTTTCAAAAAGCATTTGTTCGGCGTTTTCAACCAACTCTATTGGGAATAAAGGATTTTCTAAGTGTAACAACTTTTCAAATACAAAACTGTCTCCACGCGCTATTGCTATTTTGCATAGACCAACACCTCTATGTTGAACAGTTGTAAAATCAATTGTTTGAGCACCGAACGAAATTGAGCAAAAAGCAATCGTATTTTGCGGTAAACGTAAAGCCTCATCAAAATGCGCTAGACCATTTTGCACAAACAACAACGGCACTTCCTTAGGTAAACCTAATAATTGTTTATAAATATTTTGCAATTGACCATATTTCACAGCAACTACAATCAAATCCGGACGGGGCAACATCTCTAACTCAACACTTGAAGCAATTTGATGCAATGTCTTTGTACCATCTATATGGACCCTCGTTAAATGCTTCAAATTAAGTTCATCGGCTTGTTCTTGTCTTCTTACAACTAAGGTAACATCCATACAAGCCTCCGCTAAGAAACTAGCCATTAGCTGACCGACTGCACCTGCTCCAATAACTACTACATTCACAACGTTCGCCACCTCCACTTAATGTAAGAGGCTATCTAAACAGTAAAAAAACAAACCTTTTAAACAGCCTAAACTGAAGTTATAAACGCTTCTCCAGCATTTACTTTTCTCGCACTGCAGTAACATAAACACCACTTTTCCTTACGCCATAGAAGGAGGTGCCTCAGAAATTCATCTGAGACACCTCCTTTGCAGGTGTTTCTATTATACAAGATTAGCTGGTGTTTACGATACAATAATGGTTGTTTTCATCCAGTGTAGGCAAAATGTTTAGTCGACGTTAGCGTTTACATCCTATGGTTTCTTTTGCATTATTTTCTTAAAAGACTTTACTCTTTTTCGAAAAAGAACGTAACTATCTACTTACAATCATTTTCCCTTCGACACGTTAATCTTTCATTAAAGAATAGCCTTGCTGTAACCATTTCACTAGCTTTTCATGTTCATTTTGCAATTCACGGTGTTTGATCTCAAGACTTTGATAGGCTTCTGTCAATTCATCAAAACTTGTTAACGCTAATTTCAAATGACTTCGCATAGATTGTTGAGGTTGATTGCGAACAGCTAAAAGCGATTGACTATATTGCCCACGTAACGTTTTATTCCAACGAAAGCCACATGCTTGTTTTGTACGTCCAAGTTCATCAGCAGCCATTTCAAATGCCTCTAACTGCGTTTTACCATTTTGCACATTATGCAAGACAATTTCTGCTAATCTTTCATCGTCTTCCTTCGTCCATTGATCTTTTCTTTTTTTCAGTTCCATAATCTATCACCCTCACATTTTTTACTACTATATGCGTTATCAGGCAAAATAGAATCACAGGACGAAAAAAGACAGTGATTATGTTTTAATGTAATCACTGCCACTCTACGCTACTTATTATTCTTTTTAGTTAGAAAATTATTAACTGCCTCGTGATGCGCTTCACTTTCCCACAGTTTTGCACAAGTACGAACTTCCTCCATTACACGCTCATACATATTACGCTCACGCCATTTACGAAGTTCAATTTCTTTATATGCCTTGTGCACTGAAGGATGTATTTTACGCATATGTTCAATAAAATCATTTAAAGCAAGTTGCTTCGATCCCTCAAATACGCGCATAGCCCAACCAATGTCATATAGTAATTCAGCTGGATATGGCTTTGCATCCACTAGCATCTTCATTGCTCGATCATGACGTAAACCTCGTTCAAACAAGTATGTACCGCCACCCCAGCCACTTGTAATTGCTAATGTCCCTTGAATAAAGCCACATTTAGCATGACTCGCCACTAAGCGGAAATCACAAGCAGTCGCTATCTCACAGCCACCACCGACAGCCGTTCCATTTATTAACGCAATCGTCGGTACCGGCAATGTGGCAAGATCATATAAAATCTCACCCATCTTACTTAACATACCAAATGCTTCATCTTCCGTTTCAAGAGAATGAAACTCCGATAAATCACCACCTGAACAAAAAGATTTTTCTCCCGCTCCTGTGACTACTAAAAAACGCACATCGTCATGATTTTGGATATATGTAATTACTTCTCGAAGGCCATTCATTACCTCATCATTCACAGCGTTACGCTTTTCTTCACGATTTATCGTAAAAGTCATAATCCCATCTTGATTATCAATTATATAAGCCACTACAGTTCCCCCTTTGTCCCCATCATCAATTATGCCTCAGCGTAGGCGGAGCCTGCATGATAAGCTCTTATCCAAAAGCTACGACCTCCACCAAGACTTTTAACTTCAGCCACACTTCCAACCCCCGTCGACCACAAGTTAAATAAATTGTATCACACAATTATTATAGTACTATATAACTTAATACTATTTATTAAAAATTCAGTCACTTCGCGCAAACAAAAAGGCTAGTAAAGAGCCATGGTCTCTTTACTAGCCTTTTAAGTGAGCAAACACTGTATTATTTGCTTACTACTTCTTTACCTTTGTATTGTCCGCAAGCTTTGCAAACACGGTGTGATAATTTTGCTTCACCACAGTTTGGGCAAGCTACCATACCAGGTACAGATAGTTTGAAATGCGTACGACGCTTTCTTTTTGCAGTTTTAGAAGTTCTTCTAAATGGTACAGCCATTGATGGCACCTCCTTACAGATCGTCTATTCGTCTGTTTGATCAAAATACTTAGCTAAATCAGCTAGTCTTGGATCCACTTTTGGTTCGTCAGTTTTTTTGTGAAGCTCCACGTCTTCATCAGTTGCGTAAGACCAGTTTTTACCACCATGCACTTGTCCTTCGGTATTCTCTTTGAATACTTGCATTGGTACCTCAAGAAGCACTAGCTCCTCAATAACTGG
Organism: Lysinibacillus sp. NPDC093210; assembly: GCF_044753985.1. NCBI lineage: Bacteria > Bacillati > Bacillota > Bacilli > Caryophanales > Bacillaceae > Lysinibacillus > Lysinibacillus sp. NPDC093210. The sequence goes on from NZ_JBIVOE010000002.1 coordinate 507,284, forward strand.
CTTCATGTCGATTACATCACCATCTATATAGTGAATATTACCGCCATCTTCCCCTCTTTTTTCTTCGTCAATCCAGCTAAATAATTCAACTGTCTCAACTTTGATAGGAAACTCAACATCTTCCCAAGTGCGAGCACACGGGAGTGTTAACGTTGCTGTCACAGTAAGCTGACAAGTCATTTGCGATGCACCGAATGTACATAGCCCTTTTACATGAACGGGCGAAATTGCTCGAATATCCTGGTTTCGCTCCATCACCTCATCCAATTGGACATAGGTATCGATCGGCATTCCGTCTTGACGGTATTTAGATAATTGATGAATTGACCATTTCATTCGTTTAATCACCTCGAGACAACACTGTTGATTATATAATGTGTAAAAATAGATGTCAAGATAATTTCTTGTCACCACTCGAAAACCCACCTATAATTAAGTACATCAAAATCATTCCACTTAGCCACAATACACAACCTATACTAAAATTTCAATAGTAATGTGCAAAGAATAGGCTAGAGGCACTGTAAAACTATTTGTAGCATCCTGAATGGTCAAAACAAGAAGCACAAAAGATAAAATAAAGGGGGTTTTACGGAATGAAAGCAGTCGGTATTGTTGTTGAATACAATCCTTTTCACAATGGACATGCTTATCACTTAGAACAGGCAAAAAAAGTAGCGCAAGCAGATATAGCAATTGCTGTTATGAGCGGTACATTTTTGCAGCGTGGTGAACCTGCCATGGTAGATAAATGGACACGCACAAAAATGGCGCTCGCTAGCGGAGTTGATATTGTAATTGAGCTACCGTATGTCTATAGTACCGCACCCGCAACGGATTTCGCAAAGGGGGCGATTTCATTATTATCGGCAATTCGCTGTGAGGCATTTGCCTTCGGCAGCGAAGATGGCTCAATACAACCCTTTATGAATACGTACCAGTTAATTACGAAGCACCGCACCGAATATGACGCACTTATTAAAGAAAGCGTTAAAACGGGTGTTAGCTATCCTAAAAGCCTGCATTATGCCTATGAACAGCTTTCTCAAAAGTTTCCTGCTACATACATTGATTTAGCACAACCAAACAATATACTAGGATTCCATTATATCGAAGCGGCAATGACGCTAGGAAGTGCAATTAAGCCTTTAACTATTCCTCGTATAGCCGCAGGTTATCACGATGCTATGCAGGAGGGGTCATCGATTGCAAGTGCCACCGGTATTCGTAAAGCACTCGCTACAACAGGAACATTACAAAGCGTTCATGATGTACTCCCCCAAGCTTCCTTTCATTATTTACAGGAGTGGCATGTTCAATATAAAAATTTTGCTAGCTGGGAGGCTTTTTGGCCGTTTTTACAGTTTACCCTTATTCGTCAAACAGCGAGCGAGTTAACACGCTATGCGGAAGTAACAGAGGGCATAGAGCATGCATTACTAAAAGCAGCGAAAACGAGTAGCTCCTTTAGTAGCTTTATGGAGAAAATAAAATCAAAACGCTATACTTGGACACGTTTACAACGCATGCTGACACATATTTATACAGGTTTTACAAAGGAGCAACTTAAGAGCTTCCAATCCCCTTCTACAATCCGCTTACTCGGAATGAGTGCACAAGGGCAAGCTTACTTAGGCATGCATAAAAAGGACTTTACATTACCATTAATAAGCCGCGTTGCCTCTACAAATGATGCTATGCTCGCTGTAGATATACACGCTGCCGAAGTATATAACTTTAGTATAGAACAAGGGGCGCAGCAGTTCGCATTGCCAAAAGATTATCAAACGCCGCCGATTCGATTTTAGCGGATGAATACTACAGTAGATTGCCGTTGCGAGCGGATGCTTTAAGCTGCAGTCTTCAGTCTTAAGAGGCTAGGACATAACTTTAAAATCACATCAGAAGCAACACGTTAGCTGAATACTGCACAGAGCAGAAAGCCACTGAAGTAGCGGGCCTCAGGCATAGCAAAAAGTGTTAGATTGATGGTCATCAATCTAACACTTTTTAACTTTTGTCGACCACAAATAGGATATTTATTTAGGCTCTAGTTGTTTTAAATAAGCAATTGCATCATCGACCGTTTTCACAGGTACAATTTTCATTTTTGTACCGATCTCTTTAGCTGTTTTGACTGCCGTCGCATAATTCGATTCTAATTCAGGGTATTTTGCTTTCATTTCAGTTGAGATTTCATCATCAGGTGCAAAAAATATTTCCATGCCATCTCGATCGGCTGCAATGATTTTGTAATCAATACCACCAATTCGTCCAACTGATCCATCTATGAGCATTTCACCAGTTCCAGCTACTGCATAGCCTTTTGTTATATCCTCTTCCAATAATTGATTTAAGATTTCAAGTGTAAACATAAGCCCCGCTGAAGGACCACCAATATCTTCTGTGTGCATTGTAACACTTGGATTAGTTTCAATCGACTTACTTTCTGCATAGGTAATTCCTAACCCTGCTCGCTTTTCCTCAGCTTGAGGAATTTCCTTCAAAGTAATCGTTTCTTTCTGTTCCTTTTGATTACGTAATAATTGAATGGTCACTTTATCACCAATTTGTTTTGTTGACAACAGATCAACAAGCATTTGTTGGTTCGTAATTTCTGTACCATCCACTTTTGTAATTTCATCACCCGCTTTTAAGAAACCATCTGAGGCGCCACCATCTAAGACATTTAATACAAATACACCATTAAAGTGTATTGTCGTCTCTAACCCCGCTCTTTGAAAGGCCACATATTTTGCATTGAATTGAGAGTCTGACATTAACTTTAACTGTCGGATATTATATTCCTCGTCATCCTCTAATGGATTTCTCACTTGTTGAATATCCATTATTTTTTCATATTTTTGCGTTTTCGCCCATAAATACGAAAACGGTGTGGCTTGTTGCATAGCAACCGTCATTAAACTCATCGATCCCGCTTCATCCGTATGATTATTAGCGACACTAACAAATTTACTAACATCGTATGCACTTCCAGGCTTCATAATATACGCGTCTAGTCGGTATAACATTAAAAAACAAAGCACGACTAAAAACACTACATATAAACCAATTTTTTTCTTCATGAATGGACACCTCCTAAGACGCATGCAAAAACCAGTAGTTCATGTTTTTGCCTTTTTCACATATATTAATTTTAGCATTTGCCTATGTGAATGACAAAAAGTTGAAACGAGATGATAACATGTTTGCGACAATTCAAATAGCGCTCTGCATACTTCTTATCCTATTACTCTTGTTATTTCCACAAACCGCTCATACTGGTACCGATTTAGGATTGAATCTATTTATGGAGGCGTTATTTCCGTATTTACTACCTTATCTTATTTTAACGCAATGGTTACTTCGTTTAACCGCTCCAATGCGCGCAAAAACAAAAAGAGTTTCTTTATACGTACAAGCCTACTTGATAAGCGCACTCGGTGGATACCCAACTGGAGCTACAACAATTGTGTATCTAAAAAACAGTGGACAATTACATCCTAAGGAGGCAAATTTTTTACTAGCGGTTTGTCATGCACCAAGCCCTCTTTTTGTATTAGGTTTTGTTAGCCTTGATTTATTACACAGTAATACGTTTGGTTGGCTGTTTTTATGTTTACTACATAGTTTTAATATTTGTTGCTTAGTAGTTGGTTATTTTTTATTTCGTAAAACCGACACACCTACTATTTCTATACACAATTCCACCTTATATGCATCCCCATTTTCAGAGAGCATAAAAGAAACAGCACCAACCATTTTGTTAGTTGGAACGACCATCATTTTTTTCACAACGATTCAAACAATATTACAACAAAGTTTAGATAAAATGTTGCCTAATCTTCCTCAACCAGTCGAACATGCCATCGCCGCTGTATTAGAAGTTACAAATGGATTAAAAATGACTGTCACAGAATTCGGCAGTTACCCATACTTATCATTGCTAGTAGTCATTATGCTAACGATGCAAAGCATTAGTATCCATTTACAAATTTTTGTCATTGCAAAATCTGCCAAGCTTTCGGTCAGACCTTACATCAAATTTCGCCTTCTTAGCATAATCATTGTCCCTACTATTTATGCTCTTTTTTTCTTAAAATAAAAAAAACGTGTCTCTAAGTGCCTCTCTAAGTGTCAGGCACTCACACAATTTTGAATTTTCATGGCACTGCATATAAAATTAACATAAAATTCCGCGGAGACTCCTGCGTCTTACAAAGTGCCCGCGGAAAGCGCAGTGTGGCTTCGGAAAGTGTCAGGCACTCACACAATTACCAACAGGCAAATTATTTATTTGAAATAAAAAAGACTATAGATAGCACTCGAAAATTTTTTCAAGTTTGTCTATAGTCTTCTAAGAGGATGTCTTAATTAATACATCCTCTATTTTTTATTTAGCAAAACCGTATTTTTCTTTTAAAGCTCGTTCCACGCAATCCGGAACAAGTTCATGAACATTGCCTCCATACTTCGCTACTTCTTTAACAATGCTAGAGCTTAAGAACGAATATTGATTTTTTGTCATGATGAAAAATGTTTCAATCGTTTCGTCAAGAAAGCGGTTCATCGATGTAATTTGCATTTCGTATTCAAAATCCGAAACCGCTCGTAGGCCGCGAACAATCGCTTTTGCGTTCTTTTCTTTAGCATAATCAATCAGGAGACCTGAAGAACTCTCAATTCGTACATTCGGCAAGTCCTTTGTAACTTCTGCCATCAATGCCATACGTTCTTCTACAGAAAATAACGGGTGCTTTGATGAATTGTTTAAAACCGCAACATAGACAATATCAAAAACATCAGCTGCACGCTTAATTATATCTAGGTGACCAAATGTAACAGGATCAAAACTTCCAGGAACAACAGCAATTTTCTCCAACTTACTCTCCCTCTTCCTCAGCACAACGATAGACCGAAATAATCGTTCCGCCATATGTTTCTTGTCTCTGTAATAGAAAAGCACCAAAACTAGTTGGTAATTCTACTTCTTTTGCATGTTCACATAAAATAATACCATTGTGTTGTACTTTATCATGGTCCACAAGCACCTGTACTAAATCATAGTATTCTTTATGGTGATAGGGCGGATCTAAAAATACAAGATTAAATGTAATATCACGCTTTAATAGCGCTTTCACAGCACGCTTTGCATCAATGCGAAAAAGCTCTGAACAATTTTCATACCGACACTTCTTTATATTTTCCTGTAGTACCTGATATGCTTTAGCATCTTTTTCAATAAAGATAGCATGTTCTGCACCTCTGCTGAGCGACTCAATTCCTAATCCACCGCTTCCTGCAAACAAATCAAGTGCAGTGCCGCCATCAAAAAATGGACCTATCATATTAAATATGGATTCTTTTACTTTGTCTGTTGTAGGTCTTGTTGTACTCCCTGCAATTGCCTTTAGAGGCATTCCTTTACGTTCTCCTGCTACTACTCTCATAGATGTATTTCACCGTACTTTCTGTTACAAATAGAAAGCATTTTTGCAGCGAAAGAACTCCTCCGCTGCAAAAAATTATTCTTGTTCTTGTGTTAAAACTTGAATTCGACCATCACTTTTTTGTAGTTCTACTAAAAATAGTCGTTGTAGCCAAGCTTCTTCTACATAATAATGATCAACAATTTTAATAATTGGATCAGAAATTGTGGAATATCTACGTTGATTGAATACGTAGAATCCAGATTCTTTCGGGAAGCGGAATGTTCGATTGTCACTATTTACGTAATAACCGTTCTTCCCTTCCCCCGCTGTATAGCCTAGATAAGGTAGTAATGTATCGGCACTGTATAATACTTGACCTTCATATAAAATAACATGAACATCTTTTTTATGAATGCCATCGACATAAATACTACGCTCGTCCTCCATTAATAATGGATACGTACCATTTTCTTGTGTTGCATTTAATTGGAAATAAGAAGTTTTCCCATTCAACACTGTTGAAAGTAACTTATCCATTGTCACCGGAGAGATTGGTTCTTGTCCAAGGTTATCCATAGCTTCCTGCCATGCTAACTGTTGGCTTGCTGTCATGTAGTCTTTTAATGTCTGCACAATTTCTTTTGTCTTCTCTGAGCCTATCGTACCCTTCACTAAATAGGATGCCACAACTTCAGTCAACCATGCCGGCGAATTTTCAAAAGTATATTGTGAATGAATTTGCGAAAGAATCACTTCCTGCTCAACCGCTTGTGCTGTTAGCGTTGGTAAAAATAATAATCGTTCGTCATGTTGGGCAACAGGATTTTTCTCTTGAATAATCGCTATATGCTCATCATTTAGGAACTTTAAATTTTCGAGTGATTTTAAGAAATCATTTGAAATTGTCTGCTGTGCATAAATTGTTAAGACAGGTGTTTGCTCTTGCGCCTTCAAATCACCAGCCTGCCAATATAAATCACTTGCTGTGCCATTGCCGCTAAACATCGTATAGTTAACAAGTGATAATTGTTGCTGACCAACTAAAGGTAGACCTGTTATCCATTGTCCAACAGTTTTACTATCTGTTGAAATATGTATGACAGAATACGATACCTCTCCATTCGTTAAAGTGGCAAAGACATTTTGAAGCAACATTTTATCTTTTAAGCCACCCTCGATTGGGATTATGTATGAAACGGATTGCGATTTAGTTTCACCTTTTTCAAAATAGGAAACTTCCTCTGATAAACGATTACAACTATTTTCGTTATCGATAAAACATGTTGGGTTTGTTGCATTCTCTGGCCATTTTATTTTCACCTTTTGATTTGGCAAGTTTTTAAAATGATGACGAATATCTAGACTATTTTCACGATAGACAATCTCAATTTCCTGTGAATAATGGAATGCACCATTTCCTGTCTCTAAATCAGAAGAATAGGCCTGATATTGGAAAAACAACACACCAGATACAACTAATACTAAAATTGAAAAAAAACTGACTGCAAATTTCATGTGCTTGACCTCCCGCAGCATGATACTATGTGTATTGGAAAGGATGTGCAATATTAAATGCCACAACAATTTATAGAATTAGGAGAAGGCTATGGCGATGTTTATGAACTACTTGAAATTATTAAAACGAATCAAGGTCGCTTTCACCAAGCCTTTATACTAACATCTACAAAAGAAGATAAACAGGTAGCTTCTTTAGCTATCGCTTTAAAACCAGTCGGAGAAAGTAAATTCATGCCGATTTATATTTGTCGCGAAGGCATTCCATTCCATGAAGAAAAGCCTTCCAAGCGTCAAATTATGTTCGAAGAAAGTGTTGAACAACTAGGTCGAAAAGCGGTTGTTGTAGAAATAAAGCACTCTTCTATATTTTCGGAGCCAAAACTATTTTATCAATACTTAATTGGAATAATGAGACTTCATCACTATATTCCAGCATTAAATTAATGTTATAGCCCCGCTTTATAGTCATATTCCTTCGCTTTATCTGGCTTTGCATTTTCGAACTCAGTTTTAACGAAGGGACGATAAGATTCTACAACGTCTTTCACAAATGGAAGGCGTTGTAATTTTATTGTCATCATTTCAATGTCCTCTCGATTGCAATATAATACTACGTACTTTTGCTTACGAGAAATGTAATGAACATGACCATATTTTCGAAGTGATTTCGCATGTTTTAATTGATGGACGTAAACGATTAGCCCTTGTCGTTCGTTCATATAGTTTCCCCTCATTTCTTACATAAAAGCATACCATAGACCGGAAAATGATAGCAACAGAGTTTAGCTGACAGAACGCTCATTTTTCCGTTATAATGGTAAAGCATAGCGCGTTTATCGACAGATTTACTTTCTCTCATGCTAGATAAAAGTGCTTTAGCTTGAACATTGCAAGTGAATTCGCCAGCACCTTTTATATTAATTTGATTGTTAAGGAGGACGAATATGGGTAAGAAAACGAAGATAGCTATTGCAATAGCAGCAGCCAGTGCAGCTGCTTGGGCAGGTAGTAAAGCTATTTCCAAACCTCAACAGCGTGAAGGGAAACAAGCATTACAATTTGATCGCCCGATTATTCTCGCACATCGTGGCGGAGCACATTTAGAACCTGAGCATACAATGCTTGCTTTTGAAAAATCTGCACAATTAGGTGTAGATGGCTTTGAAATAGACATTCGCTTAACAAAAGACGAAGAAATTATCGTTTACCATGATGCTACTGTAGAACGTACAACGGATGGTTATGGGTCAGTATCAGAAATGACATTAGCAGAAATAAACGCATTAAATCATGGCTATCAATTTGAAGATTTAGCAGGTGAATTTCCTTATCGGGATAAAAAAGTTGACGTTGTTACACTACGCGAATTACTAGAAAGCTATCCAAATATGTTAATCAATATTGATATTAAAGATGCACCAGATACGTATGAAGGTAGTTTAATGCCTTCTAAACTATGGCGATTAATAGAAGAACTTAATGCAGAGGATCATGTCGTTGTCACTAGCTTTTATGGTGAACAAATTGACCGTTTTAATTTATATGCACAAAATCAAGTTGCGCTTGGAGCAGGTGAATCAGATGTACGCAAAGCATTTGCTTCATTCTCAAGTCAATTCGGACATTTATATCATCCAAAAGTAGATGTATTTCAAATTCCTCCAAAATCAGGTGTCGTATCGCTCGATTCACCAAAGTTTATTCAGTTTTTAAATAATCTCAATATCCCTGTTCATTATTGGACAATCAACGATTCAGTTACGATGAATAAATTAATTAATAACGGTGCAAAAGGTATTATTACCGATCGACCTGATATTGCAGTTGAATTACTACAAGAACATGATTGAAGATACAAAGGTAAGAGCAACTATTGTAAATGCTCTTACCTTTATCTTTTATAAAATGCCATTAAGTTAATTGAGCTAAAATTGCATCAGTTACCTCACGTAATGTTGCAGTTCCCCCTAAATCTCCGGTTTTTATACCTTGCGCTAATGTAGCCTCCATTGCATTTAACACCTTTGAACCTAGCTCTGGATAGCCTAAAAAATCAAGCATCATTTTACCTGTCCATATTTGCCCGAGCGGATTAGCAATTCCTTTTCCAGCAATATCTGGCGCGGAGCCATGAACTGGTTCAAACATAGAAGGATATTCGCGTTCAATATTTAAGTTAGCCGCTGGAGCAATACCGATACTTCCCATAATAGCTCCACCTAAATCTGTTAAAATATCTCCAAATAAATTGGAAGCAACGATTACATCAAAGTTTTCTGGTTTCATCACTAGGAAAGCTGCTAACGCATCAATATGATTAGTCGCTTGTCCAATTGCTTCATAATCTTTACCAACTTCTTCAAATACCTCATCCCAAAAAGGCATGCTGTAAGTTAAACCATTTGATTTTGTTGCACTTGTAACATGCTGACGACGACTTTTAGCCATATCAAAGGCATATCGCATTGCACGTTCGGTCCCTTTTCTAGTAAAGATCGCATTTTGAATGGCAATCTCATCCTGTCCGCTATGAATACGACCACCACTCTCTGAATACTCCCCCTCTGAGTTTTCACGTACAACAACAAAGTCAAAGCCATTCGGATTACGTAATGGTGATGCTAAGCCTTGTAGTAGCTTCGCTGGACGTACATTAATAGACTGCTTCATTTCACGACGAATCTTAATTAACAACCCCCACAAGGAAACGTGATCGGGTACTAAGTCAGGCATTCCTACTGCACCTAAAAAGATTTGATCATAGCCTTTTAATAGTTCAATGCCATTATCAGGCATCATCTTACCTGTTTCTAAATAATAATCACAGCCCCATGGAAATGTTGTCCATTCAAATGTAAAGCTTCCATCTAATTGTGCAACCTTGTCTAAAACTTCTATCGCTGCTGGTACTACTTCTTTTCCGATACCATCCCCTGGAATAACAGCAATTCGATATGTATTCATTTCATTGCCCCCTTTTCCCAACTTTACTTACATATTTACTATATAATTTTTATTGCAAAAAAAATAGAAGCAGTGTCATTTTGACATGCTTCTACTATCATATAGAAATATGACACGTTGATTTCCATTCTAGGCGCTCCCTTTCCGCAAGCACGGCTTCAACTAATTTTTGCGTCAATGCCGCAAAAATGGATTTTAAGCTCGTGCTGTTCCAGCAGGGGTGTCGCACCTTTCACTCCAATCAACTAGTAGCATCTACATATAAAATAATTTGCTACTTCCCTACTTTAAAATATGGTTATGAATTTTCACAAAAAAAGACACAACACCTCGAGAGGTTTGTGTCTTTACATGAAGAAGTGTCGTTTTGACACTACTTCTATTATGCTGAACAGGAGCAAGAGCCACCTGAGCCACAACCGCTTCCACATGAAGAATTGGATGCGAAAAACGGATTACTTACTGGTACTTTTACCGCTTCCGATACCGTTTTACCAATAAGCAAGCTTATCTCATCTAGTAAATCTTGAAAATCATTTTCAGCTAACTTTAATGCTGAAATTTTTTCATTTAAATCGAGTGAGCGCTTTTGCTGACGAATCGATTTCATAATTGTATGATAATCCGGATGATATTTTCCGAAACGTTGTACATCTTCGTATTGCTCCTTCATGCGACCAAATGCATAAATAGCTTCAACTAGCTCGCTATCGCTATAAACAGCATTATACGCTAATCTTAGCGTATTCGCAGGCTCGGAGGAAAGAATCATTTCGCAAAGCGCATCGGCCTCATCTAAAATGATTGCCCATTCAGAGGTTATCATCATTTTAATTCCCCCAATCTAATACCCATCATAACAGATTTTGTGGTAATTTTACATTATTGATATTTGTAAAAGAAGGAGTTTTAAAATTGGTAACATCATCTAAAGGACAAATTGAAGAATTACTCGCTACTATTTTACAACATAGTACAGCGGAGGATGAGGAAGTATTACTACACTTGCTAAATGGTATTCACGATAAACAACAAGGCATACATCGTCGATATATCAATGCCGCTTTACATATGGTGGGCAACTTCGAGCCAGACAGTAGTGAGGTACGGATACCTATTACGCCCGTTATTCACAATACTATTAAAGTACCGCATGGAGGGATCATTGCAACAATTGCTGATGCCGCAATGGGCGGACTCGCATCACGTTCTGTTCCAGCAGGCTTTAATGTTGTAACAACAAATATTAACGTCTCCTATATAGCAACAACGACCAATAAAGAATTAATTGCAAGAGGACGTTTTGTTCATAAGGGACGTCAAACACTTGTAATGGAATGTGACATCGAGGATGAAACTGGTCGTAAACTAGCTATTGCCACCGCTTCGTTCTTCGTTATTCAGCGTCGTCAGTAATAGCAGTGGAAAAATAATCTTTAATGCATTGTTGATCGGAAAAAGGGAATTTTTGATTTTTTATTTGCTGTGTTTGTTCATGCCCTTTTCCGGCAACAAGCACAATATCTCCTTTTTGCGCTTTTGCCAATGCCTGATGAATCGCAACTTTACGGTCTAAAAAAATTTCATAATATTGCTGCTCTGAGAAACCTGCAATAATACTTTCATTAATTAATATAGGATCCTCATCACGAGGGTTATCTGTCGTTAAGAAAATAACATCTGCATACTTACTTGCCACAGCCCCCATTGCAAAACGTTTTGCCTTATCTCTATTGCCACCGCAGCTAAACACTAGGTAGATGGTCTTCTTACTATCAAAAGTTTGTAACACTGCCTGCAATGCCTCAGCTGTATGTGCATAATCTACATACACATCAATACCAAGTGGGTTTTCTATTCGCTCCAGTCTACCTTCTGGTAATTTTAATCCCCACATATGTTCAGCTAGTTCATCAATAGTGAAGCCTAAACGCCACACAGCCATTAATGCAGCTACTGCATTTTGCACATGATACTTACCAACAAAAGGAATAGCAATTATGTGCTCACTCGTTGTCGTTTGCAAACATAGTACTGTTTTTCCAATAGTTTCACTCACAATCTGGATATGTAAATCATTGTGATTGTCAAAGCCGAATGAGCATGATTTTTTCTTGTCGTAAATACCAACGGAGCGACAAAAATTATCGTCTCCATTTAACACAATTTTTTTTGATAAATCAGCTAACCTCTTTTTAGCACGTTTATACGCTTCTAGTCCCCCATGGTCTTCCAAATGATCCTCTGATAAGTTTAAAAATACCCCACAATCAATATCACAATGATCAAGTCTATGCTGTTGCAATCCCATCGAGGAAGCTTCTAAAACAACATGTGTCACACCTTGACGAACACATTGTTTTAAAATAGGATGCAGCTCTTTTGCTTGTAATGTTGTTAATTGCTCATATTCTGTTTGTTGTTTTTGCCCATTAACGAAGAAGCCTACTGTTCCAATAACTGCTACATTTTTATGTAAAGCCTTTAGTAATTGGCTTACAAAATGACTTACCGTCGTTTTTCCATTCGTTCCCGTTATGGCAATAACCGATAATGCTTCAGCAGGAAAAGCAGCTAGTTTTGCACTTGCATAAGATAAAAACAAAGCGGTATTCGGTACCCAAACGAAAGGAATATTCTGATCGCTGAATGGGATTGCAATACTTTCCTCGGATACTACGGCGGCAGCTCCTCTTGCCAGTGCTTCTTTTACAAAGCGACTGCCAGATGTCTTTTTTCCTTTTCGGACAATGAAAATATCTCCAGGTTTCACCGATTGGGCATAATCCTCTACACCAGTAATTATTGTACGAATGGATCCACCAGTTACACTACATGGCCAATCTTTCAATAGCTCAGCTAATTGCAATGTCTCATTCCTCCTTTCAGTTCTCTATCATATGACGGCTTTTGTAACGGTGTGACGAAAAATGTAGAAGCCTCCAAATACCATTTAAGTAGGTTGTGAACATGGAGTGATGCAAGCCATTAACCAAGACGAAAAAGATTAGCCATTCTATTTTGTCGGTTTTAGGCACAAAAAAAGATTGTCTTGAATTAATCAAGACAATCTTTTGAGAATGATTCAATTATAAATACCTATACAGGCTTCTAAATCGTCCGCGCACAGCACTCTGCAAGCAGCAACCCTCGCTGTCGCTCGGCTTGTTGCATCTTACATTTCGTGCGCTCCCTCAGGATTCTGCGTAGATTTTTACTTAGTTAACTACTGGTAGCGCTATGAAAATTCAGAATTGTTTGAGTGCCTGACACCTTTCTTTCTTATTGAATTGCTTCTTCTGTATCCTCAACGGATTCCTCACTATCATCCTTTTGCTTCGATGGCTCCATGAAAATTTGTGTGTAGTAATTTAAAAAGACACCTGATCCTACAGCAGAAAATTTATCATTTAAAATTACTTTGCGGTGTTCAGGTGAATTTAGCCAGCCGTGCATTGCCTCAATCGCATCAAAGTATGCTGTCGCAAGGTTTTCATTTGCATCACTATAAGCAATTTCATGTGTGTCTAAACGTTTCTTTAAATCGCCATTTGTTGGTGATTCATGACCAGAAAAATTTTGCACCTTCATATCTTCACTGTGCAGTTTTGCTACTTCTTCGAGTTTTTCATCAAGTTCCAATGAAGCTAAATCATGATGAACGCGCGTGACATTAATTAAATCATCAAGCTGCGCAGTACTTGCTTCATTAATTTCCTGTTGTAAAAACGAGGATGGCGGTGTCGGACTAACAAGCTCCCCTTGATAAATCATTTCATAAGGCTGATGTAGTACGAGTGTCTCGCTATCAGTAAAGCGAACACCTTGTAGCGTACTCGTTTCTCGATCAATATAAAGCTGTGCAAATAGTCCATCAAATTTTATTAGTAGCCTAGTCTGCATATCTTCCTCACTCATAGAGAAAATGAAAATATTTTCACCTACATTGGCAGCTACTTCATAATCGATAATCGTCATTCGGTAAATATCGTCCCGCTTCTGACCTATTTTAAAAGGTGTAGCATCTAGCTTATCACCCGCTATGTATACTTGTGTTACAACATCGTTTTGCACGCCTAGCATAAAAAATGTTGACACACTTGTTTTATAAACCCACCATTCGTAACCAAAAGATGAAGGCTCTTTCCTTGCTGGTTCACCATATTGTTCTAAGACAACTTGTATTCCTTGGCCAATTAATGTCGACATACCACTTTGTGGACGTGTCATCGCTCCAACTTCTGGTTGCTCCAACTCTGTTTTCGGAATAATATTTGAATTGGCATTTGGTCCTTCAAGTGGCTCATTTTCCTTGGGCGTATTAAAGAACATAAAGCCGATAAACGCAATCGTTGCACAGGCAATTAAAATGCGAAATAAAGCTTTCATACACGACCCCTTTCTTCCCCATTATTGTAAGTTATTATATCAATTGTAAACGTGTTGACACAATGTTGTCATTGCAACAATGTCGAATATGCTCTATTATAAAAATGAGCGTATACTTTGTACGAAAAGCTAAAGGAGGATTATTAGATGTATTTTGAGAATACTAACCTTGAGAATTTAACAGCTGACCAAGAACTGATTGAAAACATTATGAAAAATAATGGTTTAGAATGTGATGGTGCTTGGGATTACGAACGCATGACTTTTGACCGTCGTTTCGATACTCGTGAAGGCCGTTACTACCTACGCGTATTCGCATATGCGCAATCTGGTGATGTTGGAGCACATGATGCTGTCTTAACATTAATGAAACCAGCTCTTGGTAAATACTACTATCCACATGGTGTTGAGTATGGTGACGATGAAGTTTTCCCAGCTCATCTTGTAAAAAAATGTGATGAAATCTTAAAAAAAGTAAGATTAGACTTAGAAGCATTCGTAGTTGAGTCTCCTTCTAACAAAAAAGCGTTGGAAACTGTTAACGCATAATTAGCACATTAGCAACAACGTAAAGCCAATGTCTTTGCATATTAATGACCAAAAACGATGGTATTAATGCAACAACAAGTTCATTTTACTTGTAGTTCCAAAATGCAAGCATGTCATAAGAATTTATATGTATGATTATCAAGAAAAGACTGGTGGTCCAGTCTTTTTTATTTTGAGTAAAAAATTTTTTTCTCCTCATACTAACTATATCTTTCAAATGATGTAGGTGAGATACTTGATACAATTTTTTAAAAGACCCTTTTTTCGTCATCCTATAATTGTCATCGCCATAGGATTAATTATTCTATGGTTTTTATCCTTATCTTTCCCTATACTTCTTGCCTATGTAACTGCACTATTATTAGAGCCCCTCATTATTCGAATGAGCAAACGCTTTCGAAAAAAGCGTACAATCATTGTCTCCATTTTTTTAGTTTTCTTTTTTTGTATAACATTACTACTATGTATTCTCTTAGGCTATATAAGCTGGAAACAGTTCTCGTCTTTTATTATTCATATTCCAGATTATCTCAACCAATTATCAGCACTATGGATTCAAATTCAATCCAAGCTAGCTAATTATACGTATCATTTGCCATTAGATCTTGTGACACAAATTCAATTAATGATTGAACGAGGGTTATCTTCCATTGAAAAATTTGCACTTTCTTTAACAAACATTAATGATTGGTCGTCGTTACTTTCCCACTTACCATCACTTTTGTTTGATATTTTCGTTTATTGGATTGTATTATATATGCTACTTTTAGATTTACCATCGATTAACCAAAGACTATTGGCACCTATCCCTTTTCATTACCATCAAAAAATACTTTTTATCGGAGAGCGTGTTAAAGTTGCATTATTCGGCTTTATTAAAGCCCAATTACTTGTTGGAGTTTGTATATTTGCCGTAGCCTTAATATCGTTCTTTTTATTAAAAACGCCATTTCCGTTTATATTAGCACTTTTAATTGTTATATTAGATGTTATTCCCTTTTTAGACTCATTTATTTTACTGTTACCGTGGGCAATTTACAAAGCATTTACTGGTGATTATGTCTTTGCTATAGCCTTAGTTGTGCTAACAGTCGTACTTTTCTTAATACGTCGTATGATTGAGCCTAAAATTATTGGTGATAAAATTGGTCTTTCTTCGCTCTCCACTTTTATTGCTATGTTTATCGGCTTTAAAATATTTGGTTTTCTCGGTATTTTAATCGGCCCTTTACTCGTTGTCGTTGCTCTTTCTTTATTTAATCAGTCTTCTATAAAAAATCTCCCACCTTCTCAAGAGTAAGGAGGGAGATTTTTTTGTTAAAATCCTAAAATCGCTTTAATAACAGATGTTGTTTCACCTGGCTCAAATAGTATATACAATAACATGTACACCATAACACCTGTTACTGCTACAAAGAACCAGATAATACTAGTAATTGGTCCAATTCGCTTATGAAGCTTAATGTTTGTTTTTAAACCTGAAATAATACTAACTAGTCCAAACACAGCTCCAACTGTTGCTAATGTAATGTGGAAAATTAAAAAGAATGTATAGTAAGGTTTTAAATCCTCACCACCACCAAAAGCTGTATTACCAATAAAGACCGTACGTGAAGCGTAGATAATAAAGAAGCAAAGTGCAGCAACACCAGCAGCTAACATAACCTTTTTATGTGCTTCTACTTTTCCCTTTATAATTAAGCCCCAACCAATTGCTACAAGTACAGCACTTATTACAATAAATGATGTACTAATAGTAGGCAAAATTTGCAATTCCATTCACAAAAACTCCTTATACAAAATAAATTTCAATTATTACAGCTGATGTTGATGTTCTCTTTCCCATTTCTGTTGATGTGCTTTTAATGCATCGGCAGTAATCTTATCAGGGTCCTTTTGCTCAGAACGATACCATTTTGTAAAGATAGCGCCGATTAAAACACCAAAAATAATCTCTTGTAATATTTTCATAAGAACACCACCAAGTTGCTGATCCGCAACAGGCTTCATATCTGTAAATAACTCTGGTCCAGATAAAGACAAGCCCGATAAAGTTGAGGCTGGTACACATAGCTCCATTGCTTTGAGCCAAGCTTCGCCACTCGTATATGTTTCATACATAGCATTAGGCGCAAAAATGATTAAAGCACATGCAGGAGTAATTAAAACCGCATTGGCAATAATATACGCTAATTTATGCAAAGGTTTCATTTCAGCACTATCAGGTATTTTTTGAATTAGAGGCCAGTACATTAAAACAGCAGAAACAAATAATACAAATGTATAAGTACCATGTAATGTTTCGTTTAATTTAATGTAGTCTAATACTGATGGTAAATGGTAGATAGAAAATAAACCTATAAAAACAAATATCGCAACCACTGGTAATGTTAACACTTTAAATAAAGGTTTGACAACAGGCGCTTCAATTGCAACCTTCCACACCCACCATGGAATACCCTTAATTAAGAAAATTGGCACAAGCAATAAAAGAATAGCCATTTGCACCATATGCATTGTAAACATAATATGGGCCATTAAATCAATTGGAGATCCTTTAATAATATAAATCGTAATCATTGCCAATACAAAATAAATTGCTTCACTTTTTTTCAATGGCTCACTTACTTTAAAATCTTTACGCCATTTCGTTGTCACTAAAAAGTAAATCGCTGTTATAAAAACGAGAACCCCTATTAAATACGGGCTCCATAAAGCTTGGAAACCAAATATACTAAGTGGCATACAATACGCGCTCCTTTAACTTTTTCCAGCATACATTCCTAACGCCTTAAGCGAGTGATGCACACCAAAATGTTTTACTTATCTTGGAAACAAACTTTTACAAAATAAAGTTACGCCTCTAGCGAATATCGTGTTTTTTTAAAGCGTTCGCACTATAAAAAACGGGCACAATTATACAGAGACAATAAAACTCAGTACTCCTATTATAAAACGCTTACAGCTATACTGCAATGAACGAACGGTGAACAATTTACCAGTACTACATTCTATTAGCAAAACAAAAAAAGCACGTCTCTGCGAAGAGCAGAGAACATGCTTTTTTGGTGATTACCACCAAATAATTGTTAAAAATGCTAAGAAGAATGTAAATGCGATTAAAACGCCCATCCACATAAAGAATGCAATAACACCACCGAAGTGTGTTTTTTTATCTTCTAAGTGCATGAAAGCATAAAGTTGAAGAACAACTTGAACGCCAGCAAGCAATAGAACAAATGGTGCTATTAAGTATTTAGAAAAACCAGCTGCAACTACAGCGAACGCGATAAACGTAAAGAAAATCATGATCGCAAAGTTGATTACTTGTTTACGCATATGAACGGCATTATGATGACGATCATATTCGAATTGCGCTTGAGACTTAGCAACTACAGGTGTATCATGTGATGACATATTATCCGATCACTCCCATCAAGTATACTACTGTAAAGATAAATACCCAAACAACGTCGATAAAGTGCCAGTATAATGCAGCCACAAAGAATTTAGGCGCATTGTACAAGTTCAGTCCACGTTTAGCGTTACGGATAAGTAATGTTGTAATCCATACTAAACCTAAAGTTACGTGGAAACCGTGTGTACCTACTAGCGTATAGAACGAAGTTGCGAATGCAGATTGGTTAAAAGTGAAACCAAGGTGCACATAGTGTTGGAACTCATAAATTTCTAGGCCAAGGAAGCCAAGACCTAAAAGTAACGTGATTGCTAACCAAGTTTGCATACCTTTGTAATTAAAGTTACGCATATGGTAAATTGCATAAACTGAAGTCAGTGAAGACGTTAATAGTAACATCGTCATTGCAAATGCTAACGGTAATTCAAATAAACCTTGTGTTGTGAACTCCATGCCAGCTGGCCCTTTGTTCTTAAGTGCTAAGTAAGTTGCAAATAAACTTGCGAAAAGTACAACTTCACAGGCAAGGAAAATCCAGAAACCAACGACTTTATTTTTACCTTCCATCGTTGCTTGTTCAGGATGATCTGGCCAAGTATGAGGAGTAAATTTAGTATTGATATCCATTATTTATTTCCTCCTTTACCGTAAAGTTGTTCTTCAATTTCAATAATGTCTTCTTTGTGTAAGTGGAAACCGTGATCGTCCTTAACAGAACGGAAAATCATTGCACCAAATGTAATAGCAAGACCAATAATTAATACATAAATTGACCATGGTTTATCTGCATCTGGATTATAAAGGGCACCGAATGCTGCGATAAACATGCCTAAAGAAATAACGAATGGGATTGCAGAGTTGTTTGGCATATGAATATCACCTAATGGCTCAGCAAATGTAACATCTTTATTACCTTCTTGCTTTTCAATCCACCATGGATCTAGACCACGAACAAGTGGTGTTTGACGGAAGTTATAGAATGGAATTGGTTGTGGAATTGACCATTCTAAAGTACGACCATCGCCCCATGGATCGCGACCTGCTGGTTTACCTTTGATAGACATTAAGCAGTTAATTACCATTAAGATAACCCCTACACCCATCATCAATGCACCGATTGTAGAAATATAGTTGAACTGATCCCAACCTTGACCTTCCATGTAAGTGAATACGCGACGTGGCATACCCATTAAACCTAAGAAGTGTTGTACGAAGAATGTTAAATGGAATCCGATAAAGAATACCCAGAAAGTCAATTTACCAAGCGCTTCGTTTAACATACGGTTGAAGAAAATTGGCCAGTAGAAATGCGCTGAACCGAATAAAGCAGTTACGATACCACCTACGATTACGTAGTGGAAGTGAGCAACGATAAAGTAAGAATCGTGTAATTGGTAGTCAAGTGGAGCAGATGCTTGCATTACCCCAGTAACACCACCCGCAACGAATGACGGGATAAAACCAAGTGCATAAAGCATTGGTGTAGTAACTTTAATCGATCCGCCCCAAATAGTTAAGATCCAGTTGAATACTTTCATACCTGTTGGAACGGCAATTGCCATTGTTGCAACAGCGAAAATTGCGTTTGCAGTTGGCCCAAGACCAGTTGTGAACATGTGGTGAGCCCAAACCATGAAGCCAAGGAAACCAATTAAAATTGTTGCGAATACCATTGAAGAGTATCCGAATAGACGCTTACGAGAGAATGCTGGGATAATCTCCGAGAATAAACCGAAAGCAGGTAATACTAAAATATAAACTTCTGGGTGTCCGAAGATCCAGAATAAGTGTTCCCAAATTACTGTGTTACCACCCATTGTATGGTCAAAGAAGTTACCACCGAACATACGGTCAAATAACATCATTAATAAACCAATAGTTAATGGAGGGAATGCGAATAAGATTAATGCACTTGATACTAGAGCAGTCCAAGTGAATAATGGCATACGCATAAATGTCATACCAGGAGCACGCATAGTAATAATCGTTACGATAAAGTTAAGACCTGAAATTAACGTACCCGCCCCTGAAATTTGTAAACCAAGTACATAGAAGTCAATACCATGTCCTGGAGAATATAAAGATAATGATGCATAAGATGTCCAGCCCGCATCAGGTGCGCCACCCATAAAGAATGATAGGTGAAGGAATACAGCACCTAGGAAGAACAACCAGAACCCTAAAGAGTTAAGGAACGGGAATGCAACGTCACGTGCACCAATTTGTAATGGTACAAGCATGTTCATAAATGCGAATAGTAATGGAGTCGCGGCAAGGAATAACATTGTCGTTCCGTGCATCGTTAATAATTCATTGAAAAAACCAGCTGAAACGAAATCGTTATTTGGTTTCATTAACTGAATACGCATTAATAACGCTTCAAAACCAGCGATAGCGAAGAACAATGTACCGGCTAATAAATACATTACGGCTAACTTTTTATGGTCAACAGTTGTAATGTAATCCCAGACAGCTGCTCCAAAGCCCTTTTTCTGTGTATATGAGCTCACAACTTTTACCTCCCTCAAAGTTTGTTACATAAACGAAAAATTATTTCTCTACTGATAAGCCCATGATGTAAGTTGCAAGAGCTTGAATTTCTTCTTCAGATAAATCGCCATAGATTGGTGCAGTACCATCTGGATTCATCATTAAGTTACCTGGTTTAAAGTCACCTGGGTTTTTAATCCATGCTTGTACGTTTTCTTCAGTATGTTCTAAGAAACCTGCAACACGGTTACGGTCACCGAATGTAGTTAAGTTAGGACCCACTCCACCAGTACCACCTACGCCAGATACAGCGTGACAAGCTAAACAGCTGTTAGCAAATGTTGCTTCACCAAGATCAGTTGAATCTTTTGAAGCAGTTTGTCCTTCAGTTGCTTTCATGCTAGCTACCCAAGCATCGAATGCATCTGGGCTAACTGTTTTTACTTTAAAGTCCATTAGTGCGTGTGAAGGGCCACATAGCTCAGCACATTTACCATAGAATACGCCATCTTTAAGATCTGCTGATTCTTTATCGAATACTAAATAGAATTTGTTTAAGTTCTCTACGTTAGTATCCATTTTACCGCCAATCGCGGGAATCCAGAATGAGTGCTTAACATCAGCAGCTTTTAAGTTAAAGTAAACTTTTTGACCTGTTGGTACAACTAATTCTTGTGCTGTTACAATCCCTTGGTTTGGATATTCGAACTCCCACCAGTATAATTTTGCAGTTACATTTACTGTTAGGGCAGTTTTGTTACCTTCAGCATCTACTTCGTCCATTGCAGCAACATCTGCAAATTTATAAGTAGCAGTAACAACCGGTACAGCTAAGATTAATAATAAAATAATTGGAATAACTGTCCAAATTACTTCAAGTGTGTGACTACCTTCCACTTGCTTAGGAATAACGTTTTCGCCTACTTTTGATCGGCGGAATTTTAAGAATGCAAGTAAATAGATTACAGATACTATTACTACAACTAACGTCATAATTCCAGTAGCCAACATTAATAGGTTGAATTGTTCTTTACCTACTTGACCAGATGGTTTTAGTGCAGAAATATATTCTTCACCACAACCAGAAAGGAAAACCATCATCACTGCTAGAAGTGAAAAAAGACGCCACTTTTTAAGCCCTTTCATCATAGCTTAATTAAACCCCTCTTTCTTTGTTGTATTTTCATGTGTACCTAGGACATTGGTTCTATCTATATGAATTCTTGTGAAAGAAAGAATTCCAAATTAGCTGAATACCGCAAATATTATGATAGCCACAAATAATATGGTCATATGATTCAATGAATAAATAAACATTTTATTTGCCCACTTCATATCGTCTTTTGTGGTAAAGCCCTTTAAAGCTAGTAATAACCAGCCTACGTTCAAAGTAGTCGCAAGCACTAAGAATCCAACTCCAAGCTCAGGTAAAAGGAACGGTAACGGTAATAATAAAAGAATCCAGAAAAACATTGAGTACTTCGTTCGTTTAAAACCTTTTACAACTGGTAGCATTGGGATATTAGCTGCACGATATTCTTCAGTACGTTTCATAGCAAGCGCATAAAAATGCGGTGGCTGCCATACAAACATCATAAGAAATAAGGCAAGTGCTCCTGGGCCAAGTGCAGGTTCAACTGCTGCAAAACCAATTACTGGTGGAATCGCCCCTGAAATACTTCCAACAATCGTGTTACTAACATGCTTCCTCTTTGACCACATTGAATATAGAACAACATAAGCGAATATTCCAACTAGTCCCCACATGCCGGCCGCAAATGATGCCGTAAATAACAAAATTTCACCTACAATTAAAAATGAGAGGGCAATGGTCAATACAAAGTTCAGCTTAAATCTACCTGTCACTGTCGGTCTTGACTTTGTGCGTTTCATAATAGGGTCAATATCTCGATCAATGAAATTATTCATTGCACCAGAACCGCCAATAATTAATGCAGCACCAAGCATGATACAAACTATAACATCAAGCTCTTGCAAGAAATGTCTACCAGTAAATTGAAATGCTAGCCACATCCCTGTAAACGTTGTGACAAGATTCGAGTTAACGATTCCAATTTTTATCAGTGCTAAGAAATCTTTTACAACGGATGAAGTTCCTGGATCAGTATTTCTAGTAGCTGAAAACGTACGACCGTTTGACATGTTACCTCTCCTTTCATTTTTGTAAGCATATTCCGCTAACAATAACTATAGCGAAATTTGCGATTGATTTCTAGACGTTTAGTGAAATTTAGATGAAGTTGTAAAAATTAGCTTTGTCTAGAAATATAATTAAAAACAACATATCTATAGTAAATCATTTTCTAAAATGAATTGTGAAGGTTAAAGCACGAAATTATGAACAATTTGTGAAATGGAATCAACATCTAAAACTACCTACTCCTTACAAGTTGTTTTTTAAACGTATTTTAGATATCATCTAGTAGCAGAAACATTACTTTCATGTAATATTGATAGATAAAGTAGGTGACTCATTTTATGCAACACAACAGGTATATGAAGTGGTTTGCTGTTGCCGCTACAGTGGGAATGCTCCTTATTTTACTTGGCGGGGCACTCGTTACTAAAACAGATAGTGGCTTAGGCTGCGGTAGAAACTGGCCGGATTGTAATGGATCTCTTATCCCAAAAGAAATTACAACAGAAGTATTAATCGAATTCTCACATCGTCTTGTAACAGGAGTCGTATCAATTTCAATTCTCGTCCTAACGATTTGGACATGGCGGAAACTTGGGCATATTCGTGAAGTAAAATTTTTAGGTTTTTTATCGATGTTCTTCTTAATCGCACAGGCACTAATTGGAGCAGCTCAAGTATTATGGGGACAAGGAGACTTCATTCTAGCACTTCACTTTGGAATCTCACTTATTTCTTTTGCTGCGGTTCTTATTCTTTCTATGATTGTATTTGAAGTTGATCGAAAGTTTGATGCAGATAACGTATTTATTGGGAAAAAACTACGTTGGCATACAATTGCTGTCACAATTTATTCTTATTTGGTCGTTTATACAGGGGCACTCGTTCGACATACAGATTCTAGTTTAGTATGCCCAGACTGGCCATTTTGCTACAACGAAACACCGTTTGCCTCACCAAACAATATGTACGAATGGGTACAAATGGGACATCGACTTGCAGCTATCATTATTTTCATTTGGATTACATACATAACTTGGCACGCTATAAAAGAATACAAACAACAACGTGTTATTTATTATGGCTGGATTATCGCTTTCATCATAGTTATATTACAAGTTTTAGCTGGTATGTCAGTAGTCCTTACTAGATTGAATTTAACAGTAGCTTTATTGCATTCATTGTTCATTTCACTTTTATTTGGTCTCCTTTGTTACATGATTATGCTTGTAGCACGTAGCAATTATAATGAAAAAAATAAATAACTATAGAAAAGGATTCGGCTCTGTCGAGTCTTTTTTTTTCATTTACCCCACATAGCCTTCATCTAAAAGTAAAAAACACATATGCACGAACTTTGCTAAGAAGTAGCTATTTTATATTACTTTTTTGATACAAAGTAAAAGGCTATTTGTTTACTTCAATTATATAATCTTCGACAAGAAACTGGAAATAATACAACATCAGCATCAGCAAACAATAAACTGCTTATACCTTAAGTCGAAAAAGTGGATTTCTACTATATAATAGTGAAATGTTTTTTACTATTAAAACTATTTTTATAGGGTTTTGTACTATATTATTTTCTTGAGCACTTCCTACTATTCTTTTTTATAAGAAAAAAGGTTATTAGTATGCCATAGCAGCAAACTAATAACCTTCTTCTATAATGTATTATTCAATTTCTATTAATAAGTCACCTGTTGAAATGGCATCGCCCGCACTTGCATATACCTCTTTCACTATACCGTCTTTTGGTGCTTGTACAGTTGTTTCCATTTTCATGGCTTCGGTAATTAACAAGTGGTCACCACGTTTAACAGGACTGCCCTTAGATACTACGACCTTCAAAACAGTACCTGGCATTGTCGCCCCAATTTGATTTGGATTGCTTGGGTCTGCCTTTAGTGCTATGCTGCCATCCACTTCTACTGTCATATCTTGAATGACAAGCTCTCGTGATTGACCATTTAACTCGAAGTACATAACACGTGTACCATCATGCTGTGGCTCACCAATCGATACAAGTTTAATAATTAACGTTTTACCTTTTTCAATTTCCACTTCAATTTCTTCGCCTAGCTTTAATCCGTATAAGAACGTAGGTGTGTCTAGAACTGAAATATTACCAAATGACTCTACAGTTTTAGCATACTCTTCAAATACTTTCGGGTACAGTGCATAGGCAAGTATGTCCTTCTTCGTAACCGGACGATTTAATTTGTCCGCCAATACTTCCTCTAGCTGTTCAAAGTTAACTGGTTGTAACAGTTCACCTGGACGAACAGTAATTGGTTCACGCTCTTTCAAGACTACTTTTTGAAGCTCCTCAGGGAAGCCGCCGTGTGGTTGCCCTATATATCCTTGGAATAATTCAATAACTGAATCTGGGAAATCAATTGTTTGCCCTCTTGAAATAACCGTCTCTTCATTCAAATCATTTTGCACCATGAATAAAGCCATATCACCAACCACCTTCGATGATGGCGTTACTTTCACGATGTCTCCAAATAATAAGTTTACACGTGAGTACATACGTTTTACTTCATCCCAACGATCGCCAAGTCCAACAGCCTTAGCTTGCTGCTGTAAGTTACTGTACTGTCCACCTGGCATTTCATGGACATAAATTTCTGAATGTGGACTGATCATGCCACTTTCGAAATCTTTATAGTATTTACGAACATCCTCCCAGTAATATGAAAGCTTTTCAAGCGATTCAATATCAGCACGAATTTCACGTTGACTACCCTTCATAGCATAGTACAGTGAGTTCGCACTTGGCTGTGATGTTAAGCCAGCCATTGCGCCAAGTGCTGTATCTAAAATATCTACCCCTGCTTCAATCGCTTTTGCATATAAATAAATACCATTGCCACTTGTATCATGCGTGTGCAAATGAATAGGTAGGCTTGTCGCTTCTTTTAACTCCGAAATTAAGCGATATGCAGCTTCCGGCTTCAATAACCCAGCCATATCCTTAATCGCTAAAATATGGGCTCCTGACGCCTCTAAAGACTTCGCCATATCTTTGTAATACTGCACAGAGTATTTCGCACGTCCATCATCTAATATATCTCCTGTGTAGCAAATCGCAGCTTCTGCAATTTTCCCTGCATCTCTTGCCGCATCAATCGCTACTTCCATACCTTTAATCCAGTTTAAGCTATCGAAAATTCGGAATACATCAATACCAGATGCAGCTGACTCAGCAATAAACTCACGAATTAAATTATCTGGATAGTTCGTATATCCTACAGCGTTTGCTCCACGTAGCAACATTTGGAATAGTACATTTGGTATTTGCGCACGTATCTTCGCTAAACGCTCCCATGGATCTTCTTTTAAAAAACGGTATGCTACATCAAACGTTGCGCCTCCCCACATTTCGAGTGAGAAGAAGTTATGCATCATACGTGCTGTTTCATCTGCAATTTGGTACATATCTTGAGAACGTACACGTGTTGCCAGTAAGGATTGATGTGCATCACGGAACGTTGTGTCCGTTAATAACACATCTTGCTGTTCTAAAATCCATTTTGTCAGCCCATCTGCACCATGTTCATCTAAAATTTGTTTTGTACCAGACAGTGGCTGTCCATTCAAGTCTACTAGTGGCTTAATTGGCTGAGCAAAAATTGGCTTCGCCTTATTTTCCACCCCTGGGAAACCATTTAACGTCACATTACCGATATAGCTTAGTAGTTTAGTTCCGCGGTCTTGGCGCACAGGGAAGTTAAATAATTCAGGCGTTGTATCGATAAAGCTTGTATCAAACGTGCCTTCTATAAAATTTTTATGGGTTACTACATTATTTAAAAACGGAATATTCGTTTTCACCCCACGAATACGGAATTCTTTTAAATTTCGATCCATTTTCGCTGCGGCTTCCTTAAACGTCATGCCTGAAGTTGAAATTTTTACGAGCAACGAATCATAGTACGGTGTTACAACAGCTCCTTGGAAGCCATTACCGGCATCTAAGCGAACACCAAAGCCACCACTCGAACGATATACCATTAGTTTACCTGTATCAGGCATAAAGCCATTAGCTGGGTCTTCTGTAGTGACACGCGCTTGGATTGCATAACCAATCATCGGAATTTCTGCTTGTTGTGGTATATGAATTTCATCGCTATGCAAGCTGTAGCCTGCCGCCACTTTAATTTGAGCATGTACAATATCGATTCCTGTAATCATTTCTGTAATCGTATGCTCTACTTGAATTCGAGGGTTAACCTCGATGAAATAAAAATCATCACCTGCAACTAAAAACTCGACTGTCCCTGCATTTATGTACGAGACATTTTGCATTAATTGAACCGCTGCATCGCAAATTCTATTTCTTAAATTTTCCGAAATCGAATGGGATGGTGCGATCTCTACCACCTTTTGATGGCGGCGTTGGATTGAGCAATCACGCTCATATAAATGCACAATATTGCCCATTTTATCGCCTATAATTTGTACTTCAATATGCTTTGGTTGGAGAATGCACTTTTCTACATATACTTCATCCGAACCAAAAGCTGCTTTTGCCTCTGATTTGGCACGTTCATAAGCAGACGCAACATCATCCTTTGTTTGTACTACACGCATTCCGCGCCCGCCGCCACCTAAGGAAGCCTTAATCATGAGCGGATATCCATATTGTTCACCAAAAGCTTGTACTTCTTCTACAGAAGCAACTGGACCATCTGTACCTGGAATGACCGGAATATTTGCGTTAATAGCTTGTTCCCGTGCTTTTACCTTATCACCAAACATATCTAAATGCTGTGAAGTTGGGCCAATGAATAAAATTCCCTCTTCCTCACAACGACGTGCAAAATCCACGTTTTCTGATAAAAAACCATACCCTGGATGAATCGCATCAACGCCTGCATCCTTAGCGATTGCAATGATGCCCTCAATATCTAAATACGCATCGATGGGCTTCTTGCCTGCCCCTACTAAATAAGCCTCATCTGCTTTAAAGCGATGGAATGCCCCACTGTCTTCACGTGAATATATAGCGACAGTGTTAATGTTGAGCTCCGTACACGCACGGAAAATTCGAATTGCAATTTCTCCCCGATTGGCTACAAGGATTTTGTTGATTGATTCCATAGGTATCCCCCTTATGTTTGTGATTTCTTTCTTTCTACCCTTTCAAACATGGAAACATTGACCAATATTCCCATAGCTAAAGATAGCAAAATTATAGATGTCCCGCCATAACTAATGAAAGGCAGCGTGACACCGGTTAACGGGATTAACCCGGTTACACCCCCAAGATTAATAAACGATTGCCAAGCTATCCAGCTAGCAATACCTGCCGCTATCATACGTGCTAACGGATCTTTTGTTCGTAATGCGATAGAAAAACCTTTATATACAATAAATCCTAAACCACCTAAGACGATTAGCACGCCCCATACACCAAGTTCCTCCATAACTATTGCCATAATAAAATCGGTTTGTGGTTCAGGTAAATATCCTAATTTTTGAATAGATTGACCGAGCCCTCGACCTTCTAAACCACCACCGCCAATTGCATAATAACTATTGACAACTTGGTGACCTACCCCGTTTTCATAATCAAACGGATTAAAATAAGACTCGATACGTCCTTTACGGTTCCCTTTTAATAGTTCGCCCTTAAAGAGCCAAAGCATACCAAGAATGGCTGCACCAAATGCACCTAATACGCCAAAAAACTTCCAAAATGTTTTAAAAGGAATACCACTTGCCGCAACAACGGATACTGCAATGCCACATAAAATAATGACAGCTCCCAAATCTGTTTCAAATGCCACACCCGCAACAACAAGTATCCATAGGAAAATCGGATAAAAAATTTCTGTTGGTTGTAGTTTTTCAAATGTATATTTTTGAGATTTTCGATAAAATGCTGCTGCAAAATATAAAATTATAAATAGTTTCGCATATTCAGAAGGCTGAAAATTCCCGAATCCTGGAACATGAATCCAACTTTGAGAACCTACTTCCTCTGCACCATTACCCGCTACTTTTACCCATGTAAAGAGAACGATTAATACAATCGTAAGTAACAACATAATATTCTTATTTGCATAATGCTTATAAGGGAAAAATGCTGCTACTAAAAAACCTAAAGACGCGACAGCTAAATTAATTAGTTGTTTTTGATAAAAATAATCAGGTGCTTGTTCCTTCTGTACAATTGCAACCATCATACTTGAACTATAAATCATCACTAACCCAAATAAACTTAACAACAAGACAGTAAAAAATAATGGATAATCAAAATTTTGAGCATATCGTTTTAAGTATTGTTTCATTGGAAAACCTCGTTCTAGTAAAAAAACTCAAATCGCAAGCAGCGTTTGAGTTTTTTCTTTTTATTTGTCTGTATACGCGTCATGTAGTACAGAAAGTTCTTTCTCGAGTGAATCGAGAATTGCTTTGCCTTTATCGCGTTCAATAAGTCCAAGCTTCACAGCAAAGTCAATTTCACGTGAAAGGCCGAACATTTGTGTATCTAATACTT
Source organism: Lysinibacillus sp. NPDC093210 (assembly GCF_044753985.1). Lineage (NCBI taxonomy): Bacteria > Bacillati > Bacillota > Bacilli > Caryophanales > Bacillaceae > Lysinibacillus > Lysinibacillus sp. NPDC093210. The sequence continues at coordinate 536,713 of NZ_JBIVOE010000002.1, forward strand.
CTTCATATAAAGGGCATTGTGGCATCGTTAAATGATCCATCTGTACTCGAATGAGGCGAGCAATTTTATCTGCATCAGCTACTAAAAGCTCCAAAGCCTTCTCTTGAAAGGAAGTTTGTGATTTCGTATCCATGAGGACGCCCCCATTATCTGATATTTCTTCGATTCTATCTTAATAAAGTTTATCTTTTAGTCGATAAAAATGCAAGTGTCTTCGTAGGAAAATAAAGAATCCAAATTATATTTCTTTATTATCTCCTTGCATTAGCGTTATACTAATTCATGGATATACAAGATTTGAGGAGGATTTCTATTATGGAAACAATTATTCCTATCAAGGGTGCAGTTTCGTATCAGCTTACATTAGATCCAACTGTTTGGATTTTTGACGATCGTAAACTAGACTTAAATACGTACTTCCAAGCAAGAGAAGTAGAGGAAGATGCGGATACAAAATATATGCGTGAAGTCGGTGCTCACTGGTCACGCGAAATTATGGAAGGTGCTACTTTCCCACCAACTTTAAAATCAGAACGAAAATTCGATCGTAAAGGGATGGAAACAGGTACTTTCGGTATCGAATTAAGTCATTTCTTAAAAAATGCTGAACTTAAACCAGAGGCGACAAAAATCGTCATTGAATGCAAAGACGGCGAAGAACATGCATTTACAATTGCAGAAGCACAGACATTAATTTTTAAATACAGCCAGGACGGCAAACCTTTAACTGAAGATGGACCTGTCCACATATTATTTGGAGACGGCTCAAATGTAGACAACCCTATCAAAAATGTATTAGCCGTTCGTGCGGAATAGGGAGGGAATGCGATGCGCGTAAAATGTGTCATTTGCGATACTATTAACCAGTTAGATGATGATTTACCGTTAGCAAAAAAACTACGTAATCGCCCAATTCATACGTATATGTGCGACACATGCCACGATCGTATTAAAGAAAATACGGTGACGAGAATTGAAACGGGTAACTTCCGTTTTTATCGTACCTCACCACAAATGGATAAAGAATTTTAATAAGTGCCATTTAAAGTGCCAGGCACTCAAACAATTCTGAATTATGCTAGTGAAAATCCACCTAGACTCCTGCGGGAACGCACAATACGTATGACGCAACAATCCGCGCGCTAGCGACGGTTGCGGCTTACGCTGTGCCCGCGGAAAACGCACGCCTGGAGCGGAAATCAACAGCACAAAACGCAAAACCACACTAACAGGTTTTGCGTTTTTAGAGTCAGCAAAGGGCATAAAATTTCCCACTTTCGATACATTTTATCATTTTGAAGGTCGGAAAATAAAATTTCTCTGTCAGTATGCTTAGTTGATTGGAGCGGAAGGCGGGCGACTCCTGCGGGAATGCACAATACGTAAGACGCAACAATCCGCGCGCTAGCGAGGGTTGCGGCTTACGCTGTGCCCGCGGAAAGCGCACGCCTGGAGCGGAAATCAACAGCACAAAACGCAAAACCTCACTAACAGGTTTTGCGTTTTTAGAGTCAGCAAAGGGCATAAAATTTCCCACTTTCGATACATTTTATCATTTTGAAGGTCGGAAAATAAAATTTC